>JAADFK010000187.1:0-16401 GCA_013152925.1 Acidobacteriota bacterium
CCGGCGGGCGTTCGCTGGAGAGCTCGGTTCGGAGCACAACGGCTCTCCACGATTGATGAGAGAGTCCGCAGAACGTGGCCGGCCGGGATCCCGGTCGGCTCGGAGACGAGTCGGCCGTGCCGGGCTGGATGGAGTGGAGGGAGCGGGAGATGGCTACCGCAGCCTGATCCGCCTTGCAGGTCATTGACAATAAAGCACATACACGATTTACGCCTTTGCGAATGCACACCACCGCGCGTCACCGGGAGGGCGACCGTGGAGGAGTTGTTTCGTGGATCCATTGTTGCGCCGTGGCGGCGAGGGTGTCAAGGGCGGGTGTGTCCCGGCGGCGTTCGTGAGCGTCGGCCGGTGCTTGGGGAATCAGGAGGGCCTTTGGGTCGCCCGGTGTCCGGGTCTGTCGTTGCTGTTGTTGTGGTCCACGCCATGAGCTCTTGGCACCAGCTTTCCGGACGGAAGGACCTGCAGGCGTCCGTGCGTGGCCAGCGCCATGGCCCCCTCCTTCCGTCATCCAGACCGCGGCGCGCTGCAAGGGCGCGGAGTGGATGGATCTCCCCCGCCATCGCCCGGCGTTCTGTGGTCCGAGACCTCCAGCAATTGTGGGGGAGATCCCTCCACTTCGCGGCACTCCGTGCCGCTCCGGTCGGGATGACGGGAGGAGGGGATGAGCCGCTCCGGTCGGGATGACGGGAGGAGGGGGCGGGGCGCTCCGGTCGGGATGACATGAGAGGGGGACGTTTCGGCCGGGATGATGGTAAGGAGGGATGCCCCTTCGGTGCGCTTTGACCGGGATGAGGATAGAACGGGCTCGGACCCTCCGGTCGGGATGACGGGAGGAGGGGGCGGGCCGCTCCGGCCGGGATGAGGTCTCACGGTCCGGGACTGTGGTCTCCGTGTGCTGCGCCATGGTGGGACGAGCCTCGGCTCCTGGGAAACCCTCGAGACGGGCGCCCGGGAACACGCTCATCCTCCGGCGGGGCCGGCGACGTGACCGATGGCCCGGAACGGAGTCCCCGCCAGGTCACGGGGTGGCGCGAGCAGCGGGGGCCGGGGAGCCCGCGGTGTTTGCCGCGGCCCGGAGGGCACGGATCCGGCGCTGCGCCAGAGCGTAGGTGGAGGTCGGGAGCAGCGATTCGCCCTCCGGCCGCTTGACCTTTCCATAGCTCTCCCGGGCGATGTCCAGGAATCCGTAGGTCTCGGCCATGCGCCCGAAGACGAACCAGTCGACGTCCTGGGGCTCGCGCCGTGGGGAGCTCGCGATCGCCTGCACGATCACCTGGTAGGCGTCGGCGGGTCTGTCCATGGCCGCCAGCAGGCACGCCACCGTGTGAAGCACGCCGTGGCCTCCTCCCGACAGCTTGCTGGCCCGGAAGGCCCAGTCCAGGGCCTCACGACCGGGTTTTCCCCGCACGAGGGCCAGCCACGCACGATTGTTGAAGTCGGAGGGGAGCGCCTTCTCGGATTCGGTCAACATGGCGAGCCACTTCTCGGCGTCTTCGAAGCGGCCCGTCCGCATCGCCACGCTGGCAAGAAGGCGCTGGCAACGGACGACGGTCCTCTCGTCATGGAAACGCTCCAGGCGATCGGAGACCGCAGCCCGGATCTCGTCCCACCTCGACAGGCTGGCCAGCACCGAGGTGCGCCCGAAGAAGAGGCGGTCCGATTCCGGGTGCTGCTCGAGGAGCCGGCTCCACAGCTCCAGGGCACGCCCGTGTTTCTCCTGTGTCTCCAGGCCCTGGGCCAGGGCGATGCGGGCCCATGCCTCCATGGGTCCCTCGATCCCCTTGGCGAGCCTCTCTTTCAGGATCTTCACACCACGGTCCGGATGAGCCGTGCCGGCGATCAGCATCGCCGCGGCGAGCCTGGCCGTGGCGCTGTCCCCCTCACCGTTTTCTTTCCAACATCTCGCGAATGGTGAGCCATCGAAGGGATCCGGGGAGTCCCAAAGCCGGGTTTGCTTCCGCGCCCAGTCCAGTATCTCGTACGCCCCGCGGGGATGGCCCCTGTCCAACTCGTCGAGCGCCGCCTCGCCCAGCGGGCCGAGCACACCCTCGATGGCGAGCACCCGCCACTCCCTGCCCTGCCGGATGGCCCAGATCGTGGTCTCGGACCGGTTCTCGCCGGTGGCCGAAATCAGCCGGACCCTCCGTACCGGCCCCTCCTTCCCCGTCACCTTGGCGTCAAGGACCGTGAAGCCCAGGTCCACGAGGACCTTGAGGGGCAGGCTGGTTCTCTTGCTGGCCCGCTGCATCGGCCCCCGAATCTGGTCCTCCAGCAAGATACCGTCCCGTTCCTCATCCTCGATCAACGCCTCGAGAAAGGAGCTGAGGATCTTCCTGAGGGCCTTCCCGGAGGGATCGCACACCACCGCGATGGTCATGGCCTTGGCGAGGCCTTCCGGAGTCGTGGGCTTGATGTCGAGCTCCTCGTAGGGGCGTGCCGAACCGATGCTGCTGGCGCTGGCCAGGACGGAGGTCGCGTCTGCCGCCCCCTGGGCGCTTCTGCGCATGAGCTCCGCCGCCTCCGGATAACGCCGCATCTGGAGGAGCAGGAAGGCCGCCCCCTGGTACACACGGCTCCGCTCCTCTCCGGTTCCTCCCCGGCCGGCGATCAGCCTGCTGGCGGCGCCCGCACCGTCCTCGATGGCAACAGCCGCGGCCACCACGCCGTCGATCTTCCAACTCGTACCAAGCTCACCCTTCCGCTGCACGAGCTCGTCGAGGTGCCCCGCATGAAGCTGTGCCAGGGCAAGTGTGTGGTCGATCGCGGGATCGTCGCCGTCTTTCAGAACCTCCTTGAAGAGCGCGATCGCACGATCCTCGTCCTTCTTTCCCGTGGTGTAACGCGTTCCGTCCTCGCCAAACTCGAGGAGGATTGCCAGGTCGAGCTTGTTCTCCGTGGAGGCGCCCGGCAGGGCCACCGTCTCCTCGTACGCCGTCACTGCGGCCGCCCTGTCCCAACCCGCACCGAACCGCCGGCCGATATCGTCGTGCTCCAGGCACCACCCAAGCGTGGCCCGCACCTCGGCGGATTCTGGAGCCAGCTCCACCGCCTTCCGCGCGGTCACCTTCGCCCTCGCGCCGAACCCTGCCGCCAGCAGTCCGCGTGCGAGGCGGGCGAGGTGGATTCCCTCGGAAGGCTCGGCCTCCGCATCGGCCCTGAGCAGCTTGAGCGCCTCCTGCACGTGGCCCTCCGCCAGGGCGCGCATCCCCGCGTGGTGATACAGGACCATGGCCGGTGGCCATTCCTGGATTTCCTTGACCGCCTTCCGCGTCGCCTCCAGCTGTTTGGCCGTGATGCGGCGGGGACCGCTGTCAAAGCGCAGGCTCGCGCGGACCACGCCGTCGTCCCCGGCCTCGTAGCTCTCCACCAGCCTTCCGGCGCCCACCTTTGTGGTCCTGTCCTCGGGCACGTGGTAGAGCACGAAGCCCAGCGGCGGCACGATGGTGTATCTCCACTCCCTGGAGTAGGGCTGCCAGAAAACGAAATCACGCCCCTCGCGATCCGCCTCGTCCTTCGGGGGATCGGTGACGGCGCTCGGCAGGGTGTCCAGCAGACTCTCGTACCTGATGGCGGCCGCGGCCTCCGAGAAGGTGGTGAGGCCCCGCCCGCTCTTCATGGTGGCCTCGATGACGAAGGGCACATCCTGATCCTCCGGGTCCGGATACCGGAGATCGTCGATCGACTTCGCCAGGAGCTCTCCGGAGGCCCAGTCCTCGAGCCCCTCCTTCAGATCGTCCCTGGACCTGCCGGCGTAGTACGAACGCAGCCACGCATCCCGGAGGCACTCCCCATGAATCTTCAGCTCGAGCGTGGCATCACCGAAGGTGGCGAGCCGTATCGTACGCTCATGAATCGTGAGGGCATCGCCCGAAGTCGGCGCCGGGGTTCGCACGAGACCGGTGGTCGAAGGGTCCACGATCAGGGCCAGACGCCCCCTGTCGGCCAGCGGGAGACAGCTCACCGGGCCGAAGGTCTCGGTGGGATCGAGCCACCGCTCCGGCTCGCCCCCCACGTGGACGATGGCATGGTCGAAAACCCCGAGGCCGGGAAGCGCAGGGTCGATGTCACGCCCGAATCCCGATTGCAGCAGGGCCATGGTGGCCGGGATGCCGAGCCGTCTCAGCAGCGCCACGGTGAGCGTCGCCTTGTCCTTGCAATCGCCGTAGCCCCGGGAAACCACTTTCTTTGGCTCGTAGGGCACGAGCTGCGCCTCCCCGAATTCGAGTCCCGTGTACCTGACCGTGGTGCGTACCAGCGCCACCGCCGCCTCCGCCGGATCAGCCCCCTCCGCCACCGCCTGGCGAACGCGAGCGACCAGCGCGTCCAGACCCGTGCCATCGATCCTTTCCGCGATCATCTCGTGGTACCCGCAAGCCACGGCCTGCCACGAGGCGGCCGTGGAAAAACCGATCCGGGGCTCGCGCGGCACATCGGGCGGCAGACCCGCCGGCGGGTCCTTCATCGCCTTCAACCCCACCATGCGAAAGACGATGCGCCTCCGGCCGGCCGCCCGTGTCTCCTCCGGCTCGACGCCGTCGAGCTTCTCCACCACGTAGTGGAAGGGCATCTTCTCCGGAAGCTCCACGATCAGGCGGCCTTCCGCCAGGGGAAGGCTGGTGCCCGGATAGAAGAAGTGCACCGCACCGCCCGGATACTTGGGTACGGACTCCTTCACGCGCCAGCTCTCCTCCACGATCGCTCCGGGGACCATGGCCGGAATCGGTCCCCGAAGCACCCGCCGGTCGTCGTACACCCGTGCTGCACCGTCCGCCGCCGGGCTGTCCGTGATCGTGGCCGGATCCAGCTCGTGCACACTGCCCGAAGGCAGGATGACGCGCACCCTGGGCACCGGCCGTTCCTGGTGCCACGGCTCCCAGAGCTGCTCCGTCGAGCCCCACTCCTCCACACCGGTCCGGGTCAGCAGGCGGTACACCAGTGTCCACGTCCGGAGCTCTCTCCCGTGCTCGTCGAGGGAGACCCTCTGCTCCCTCAGAAAGACCTGGACGTCCGCGCCTTCGGGCGGTGCATTCCTTCGTGCTGCGGCCAGCACCTCTGCCACCGGCGCGACGACGGGCTCCGGGCTCCATCCGGAACGGCTCCCACCCGATGCCATACCCGGGCCGGCCACCAGGACCGAGGTTCCAGCCATGCACAGTGCCACAAGGAATCGGCTCATCGTCCCCCACCTTCCCATCATTCTGAACACATGCCACAGTCGTCCCAACCCTGCAGGGTACGAGGCCTGTCCAATCGAGAACCGTGGGGCACGCATCACGCTGATGCGTCGAGCCTAGGTCCACCGCCGCGATCATGTCAAGCCACATGCTCCAACGCGTGTGTCGCCTTGCCGGAGCGCCCACGGAATCGGAGCCCTGTCATCCGAAAAGCCAACACCCGGAAAAACAGTGTCCCTTACTCGGACATGACCGCTATCACTGCGCCGCGGGACGTGCTCGATACATTTGTTCCATCGTTTCCATGGAGGTACGGGTCATGAAGGTGCGGGTCTGGCTCGTTGGGGCCGGCGTGCCGTGTTGCACCGGTCTTGTGGGTATCGCCCGGCCGGCCGATGCCGGGTCACCGGGATTGAGGGCCCGCCGGGCCGTCCGGGCGCTCCCCAGCGCTGTCCTGGCAGTACCGGGGTATCGGCCGGTGGCGGGGCGTTCTTCGCGGCGAGCCGTGGACGGCCGATCTCGAGTCCTCGGGCGGCGCCGCCCCCCTGGCGTGGAGCGTGGCGGCCGGCCGCCTGCCCTTCGGAATGCAGCTGGACCCGGCATGGGGACCATTGCCGGAACACCGGAAATCGAAGGCCGGTACGCCTTTCCGGCCAGGGTGGAAGACGGTTCGAACGACATGGCCCAACGCACGCTGTCCATCCGGTCCTGCCGTGGGAGGCGCTCGGGCTCCACCAGCCGTCATATCCAGCCGCCGGGGAGGACGGTGAGGAACTACGGTGAAACACTGCGCGTTGCCGGCGCCCCCGTTGTTTTCCACACCGGTATCCGTGGCCGGGCTCCCATTCCCCGTGTGCCGCCGTATCCTGGAGCCATGGGCCTCCTCGATACGGCGATCGTCATCGGCTCGCTGGCGGGCATGGTGCTGCTCTCGGCATGGATCGCGGCCCGGCAGGGGAAGATGGACGATTTCTACCTGGGCGGGAAACGTCTGCCGGGCTGGGCACTGGGCGTCAGTCTCGCCGCGAACCAGGTGTCGGCGATCTCACTGGTGGGCGCCCCCGCCTTCGTGGCCCTGCGCGCCGGCGGCGGCCTCGTCTGGCTCCAGTACGAGCTCGCCGTGCCGCTGGCCATGGCGGCGCTGATCCTGTGGGGTGTCCCGCTGCTTCGGCAGGCCCGGGGCGCCGAGGTCTACGATGCCGTGGAGGGCCGGCTGGGACCCGGCGCCCGGCGGACGCTGGCCGCGCTCTTCCTGGCCGGCCGCGGCCTCGGCGCGGGAGTGATCCTTTACGCCTCAGCGCTGGTGGTCGACGCCTGCACCTCCTGGGGACTCGACGCCAGCCTGCTCGTTGTCGGCCTGGTGGCCGTGGCGTACACCACCCTCGGCGGCCTGGTGGCCGACGTGCTCTCCGACGTCTTCCAGTTCGTCCTGCTGTGGGGCGGCACCCTGGTGGCGACGGTCGTCCTCGGCGTGCGCCTCGGGCGCGAGGGCGGCCTGCTCGCCGGCGTCGATCCCGCCCGCCTGGTGGCCATCGACCTCACCCACAACGGCCTCACCGACGGCGCGACCTTCGCCCTCTGGCCAATGCTGATCGGCGGATTCTTCCTCTACCTCTCCTACTACGGCTGCGACCAGACCCAGGCCCAGCGGATCCTCGCCGCCGCCGACGAGCCCACCGCCCGGCGCGCGCTGGTCACCGCATCCGTGGTGCGCTTCCCGCTGGTGCTCACCTACTGCCTCTTCGGGGTCATGCTCGCCCGCCTCCTGGTGGCAGAGCCCGCCTTCGCGGCCTCCCTCTCCGGTCTGCCGCCCGACGCCCTGGTGCCGCGCTTCCTGGTCACCTATCTGCCCAGCGGTGTGCTGGGAATCGCCGTGGCCGGCATGCTCGCCGCCGCTCTATCCTCCGTGGACTCCGCCTTCAACTCCCTCTCCGCCGTGACCGTGGAGGAGCTCCTGCCCGCCTCCTGGCGGGACCGTCCGCGGCGCCAGCTCCTCGCCGCCCGCGCCGTGACCGCCCTCTGGGGCGCCCTGGCCGTAGGCGCCGGCCTCGTCTTCTCCCGGGCCGGCGAGACCACCATCGAGATCGTCAACCGCGTGGGCAGCGCCCTCTACGGCCCCGTGCTCGCCCTCTTCCTCCTGGCCTGGCGCTCGCGACGGGCGGACGGCCGCTCCGCGGTGGCCGGCGCCGTCGCCGGCGTGGCCGCCAACCTGGCGACCGCTGCCCTCCTGCCATCGATCTCCTGGCTCTGGTGGAACGTCATCGGCTGTGCCATTGCGCTCGCCGTGGGCGCCGGAGCGGGGCGGGCCTCAGCGCGGCCCGTTCGCCCGGCGGCAACGCGCCCTGCACGGCGTTCGGCGGCGTTCCTGGTGGCATGGTTCGGGCTCGTGGCCGCCGTCCTTGCCGCGATCACCCTCAGCGTGTCGTGAGACGAGGCGCCGAGCCCGTTCCTGTCCCGAAGCTCTGCTTGGGAACGGCGTGGCTCTCGATGCAAAAACGGGCGATGTTCCTCCACGATCCAGGAAGGCAAGCATGTCCGCGGAGGCGTGCTGGAGTACGCCGCACGGAAACTGACGCCTGACGCCGAGATTGCAAGACAGCGCCGTTTCCGGACGGGAACCAGCCCGTTGCCATCTATTCTTGGTCAGGGCCCAGACCGCAAGACATCCCCTGGACTCCCCCCTCACCCGGATCCTCCCGAGCTCCTGTATCTCGAAGCACGGGGTGAAGAGATCCCTCAAGAATCAACGGACATCCACATCCCCAGGTCAGCGGAAACCCAGTTTGCACCCCTCCGAAGTCTCGTCCTGAAACCGGGCATATCAGGAGGTCTGGGCTCTAGTTCTTGGGCCTCAGCAAATCACTGAGAATATTCGCGACCAGTGCATCATGCTCGGCCTTCTTCTTCTTGTACTCCGGGGACTTTGAATCGAGTTTCTCAAGATCTCTTGCCAATGCGTCAGCCTTCTTTCGGAAGCTCCAATCGTTGTAGAGCTTGAGCGCATCGAGGAGTGGACCAAGTGTTTGTTCTTGCCCGTCGCGGATACTGTAAAACCTCTCCAGGAGAGCGGCGCTCGCGGCGGTGGGGGCGAACTCCCTATACTCGTCATGAACCCGGCCATCAAGGCTGATCACGATATAGGGAAGGGGGCCATCATAGCGCTTGCCGTTGCCATCGATGAGACCTTCTGGGCCTGCCCTGAACTCTTGGAGCAGGGTGAGGTCCGCGTTTTCTTCGGTGATCAGTCGGAAGTCCGCCTGCGGCGGTCGATCTCCCGGTCGCAGAAAGGTCAAGGGTTCTGTCGCATTGAACACAGGAGCTCGATCGAAGACACGGCTGCCAAGCTTGCCAAGCAGTCTTGTGATCGCACCAGCGGCCAGCAGATGGGTGCTCCCCGCCACAAACAGTGGAATGCCCGCAGCCTGGGTCAAGGCTCCCCCAACGATATCGAAGATCTCATCGGGGAACTCATCGAAGCCGATCTCCAGAGTCAGAACCGTGTTTCTCTCCGTCAGAGCTGGTGTGTAATGGATGAGTGGAGTGCCTTTTTCGGTGGCCGCGGGATTTGAGAGGTTATAGTGCGCTCGAACATCCTTCCGCATGAAGTTCACGGCGCGTGGCGCGGCGTTGAAAGTTGCCAAGCTCTTCATCGCCGAAGTCACGAGCATGTCTTTTGTCGCATCAAAAACGCCCTTCTTGGGGAACTTGCCCGTATAGATGTGCCGGATCTCGACGGACAAAGGCTTGCCAGGACCCACTTCCTCGAATGGGACGGTGTCGCCAGAAGGCAGAACAACCGACGAAAGCAGGTTGTCCGCTGTCAGTCGTCCAGTTGAGAACTCCAGAGTCGCATCTGCGCTCTTCTTTCGGAGAGCCTTTGAGAACTCTGCCATGCGGCCGAGCGCTCGTTTCTCGATGAGCTCTTCCTCGGTCACAAGTGCGTCACCAAGTGCGTAGTAAACAGCCATTTGGGTGTCCTCCTATTCGCCCCAGTTGTTGCTGTGCACATTATCGGCTGACGACAAACCACGCATGCCGCCATGGAGCGTCAGCGGAATGGCGGTCAGGTCGGACGGATTGTGACACTCTGAGAGAATGTGCCAGAGACAGGATTGGAATGTCGCGGCGGTGGCCCAAGTCTCATGCCCTCGCAATTGACGACTGATAGGTCCCTTGATTCCATCCCCTCCGGCCCCCTTGCCAACCGCGACGTGCTTCATCGCGGACTCTTCCGGTTCGCGTTGAAGGGGGCACTGGCGGCTGGAGACGTCAGCAGCAGCGGCGCAGAGGGTCGTCGGCCCACACCTCCCGCACATGGATCTGCACGCAGATTGCTGAAAACACATAAGCTCTCCGACCTCATACACCACCGAGGACTCTTCACCCCAGAGCTCGATTGATTGTTCGTGCTTCCATGATGCCGTGGGATGCGGCGGGTTGTCAAGGGCGAAGACGACGAGTGCCAGTGGATCATCTTGCAAGGCAACGCCTTGCCGGGCAGAGAGTAAGCACCCGGCCCCGGAATGCCAATGCCAAGACCCGTGCAACGCCGGGCCCGAAACACGTTCATTGCCAAACAGCGTTACACCGTTCGACCCTTCAGAAGCCGACCAGCGAGTGGACGGCGTCGGCTGCGGTCGGAGTGCACCCTTCGTCCGGCGAGCTTCCACAGCTTTCGCCGTAGTCGGACCAGTCCAGTTGGGCGAGGCTGAACACGGCGTCGCCGGTTCCGTTGTCCACCGTCGAGGCATACACGATCCCGACTGAGGACAGCAAGAGCTCGCCCGGGTCGCACTGGTTGAACCCGGTGGTCCCGTGATCGATGGTGACCACGACGGAGGATCCCGCCGGTACCGAGGCAACACCCAGGTCGCTCAGGTTCCACTGCCGAAGCGAGAACTTCTCAACTGTCTTGGACGTCTCGCCGAGACTGGATCCCGTGGAGTCGGAGATGACAATCCGGACCTTCAGGGTCACCGGCCCCAGGTTGACGACACCGATGTCCGTACGGAACGAACCGTCGTTGCGTGCGCCGGTGATCACGGCTCGTCCGAGCCCGAACAGCATGTTGAACAGCCCGCCGGGGACGGTCTGGCCATACGTCCCCCTGGGGTCGGCGGCGTTGAAGGTTCTGCTGTTGATCGCGAGTCGTCCCTCGCCAGTCTCCTCGAGCAGGAGCAACCACCCCTTGGTGTCTCCTTCGGAGGGAAACCACGACCCGAGCACGTCCTCCACCAAGAGCGTTCCGCCGGCAGGGATCGTCACTTTCTTGGGGAAGCTCAGCGGAGCGGCGTTGGCGGTCCTCTCGCGAAGGAACACCGCCTTGACCGTGGACGGGGTGGAGCCGGCGTTGGTGATCGACAGATCACTTTTCCAGAACGTTCCCTGTTTTCCGTGAAGGCGAGCGACCACGGGAATCACGGTCCCTCCCATGACGAGCTGAGCGTGAACCGGCGTTGCGATGATGACCGCAGCCACCATGGAAACCGTGAAGCCAATGCGACGGCACATGTGCCACCTCCAAGCCGAATGTCCTGTTTACAGGGTATCATATGGGGTTTTCCGCAGGCGGCTCACCGTCCGGCAATGCCGGCGTTGCGAACCGGCTTCTGGAGATAGCCGACGCGCAGTCCCGGCGCCTGCAGAGCTTCTCAACTGCACAGCTTGAGCTCATGCAGGTCATGGCACGGGCTTGCAGCCAGAGCTCCCAAGCTCGACAGTTTCGGGATGGAAAGCTCATCCTGATCACGAAGGTGCCGGACCTGGACGCCAAGGAGGCGGTGCGGCGATACAAGGGACTTGCGGACATCGAGCGAGGATTCCGGGTGCTCAAGAGCGAGATCGAGATCGCGCCGGTGCATCACCGGTTGCCCGAGCGAATTCGTGCGCACACGTTGATCTGCTTCCTCGCCCTGGTGATCCACCGGGTAATGCGGTGGAGGATCAAGGAAAACCAGCTGCCGTTATCTCCGGAGTATGTCCTGGAGAAGCTCAAGACCGTGCAGCATCACAGGGTCCGACTCGCCACGGCACGGTCCTCGGCGGCGTCACGGCGACCTCCGCAGAACAGAGGAGCCTCTTCGAGGCCATCGAGGTCCCGCCACCAACACGAGGAAGGTTCGAAGAGGCCCTGTAGAGGGAGCTTTTTCAGACCCCGATCCGACATTATCAATAACTTACGCTCGTAACTGTCGAGCTTGGGGGTTCTGGTGCGTCGAACGTTCGAGCTCACCTACTGGTGACCAATCCGCCCGAGGCGGAGCGGGTAACAGTCAGGTACGGCGTGTTGTTAGGTGTCTTGTGGAGAAACATCCAATCGTGATATTCTCCAATAAATGTATTCACCAACAACCCTTTCGTCATGCGTCCATTCCCCAAGCTCCAAGACAATAGGCCCGAAATCAGCTTGAACCGGGTTAATTGAAACAATCTGTCCAAACGCATCATAAGACCATTCGCCTGTTGACGTCAAACATTTCTGTTTATTAGGGTTTCCATGAAAGACATCTTCCCATGAGAAACCTTCTTCAAGATGATCGAACCTAACATCCACAATGGCTCCGACTTTGTAATCAAAGTGGCTAGAAAACGCTGTGTAGCTCTTTCCGTCGATTGAAAACGTTACGGTACCTTCTCTGATTGCCTCTGATAAATGCCAGTCAACTTTTTCGATTCTTACATTCATATATTTCCACCTAAGTGCTCATCATGTGATCATGCGTCCGAAGTGAGATGTTGTAACGCGGCGGGTTGTTACAAGTCATTGGCCAGCATGTCTCCAAGTCGCATGGTATCATATTGTTGCTTCGTCATCCACGCTGCGGAAGGAGCATACGTGATATGAGCAAACACGTCATCTCCGGTGCCGAGACCAAACCTGCTGGAGCGTGTCCGAGAACCGGCGAGACTGCCTCATCTCAGCTACCGGGCCATGCCGGGGAGCGCCGGGCGAAGCGGGGAGTGGCCGAAGAGGCGTGGAGCCGGCGTTGACTTCGTTCGTGGCGAGAGGCCGCTCTGGACCGGTACCTGGCAACAGGAGCTTGCCCTGGTGTGGTCGTCGTGGCGCCCCTCAACCCCACCAGATCGTGCCGAGGCCCTGGAGCCGCTGCAGCTCCCCGGGGACGATGGGCTGTCGCATGACGACTTCGTGGAGCAGCCGGCCTTCCTGCTCTTGCCCAAGATGGCCGGCGAGCAGGCCGACCCGCCCTTCGGCCGCAAGCTCAGCGTGACCATCCTCGACGAGCAAGGCAAGGCAGAGACGGAACGCCTGGCGGTTCGCCGTGAGGGCTTCCTGGCCTCCACCTCCAACAGGCAGCTCGGCTTCCTCCGGCACGTCTTCACCCTGCTCGGGCAGAGCGGCCGGGCCGTGGTGGTGGCGCCCGGCACGGTGCTCTTCAAGGCTCGTTCCTGGTGTGGCCGCCCGATCCGCCAACACCAGCCTCCGGCGCGGACCGGCGGCCACTCCCACGGCGGGGCGTCGCGGGAGTACACTGCACCGGCCCGCCCCGGAGACGTGGGCGAACCGCACTGGAGAGAGCCTGATGAAGACGGACATGAACACGACGGAGAGACACGGGCTTTCGCTGCTCGTGCTGAGCGCGCTGGGCGTGGTATTCGGCGACATCGGAACGAGTCCTCTCTACGCCTTCAGGGTCTGCTTCAGCGGCGATCCTGGTTTGCCGGTGGTACCTGCCAACGTCCTCGGGATCCTCTCCCTGATCTTCTGGTCACTCGTTCTGGTCATCACCTTCAAGTACATGATCTTCATCATGCGCGCCGACAACCAGGGCGAGGGCGGCATCCTCGCGCTGACGGCGCTCCTGATGCCGGGCCGCAGCGAACGGCTCTCGGGGAGCCTGTGGACGCTCATCGGCCTCGGGGTGTTCGGCGCGGCCCTCCTCTTTGGCGACGGCATGATCACACCGGCGATCTCCGTGCTGAGCGCCATGGAGGGCCTCGCGGTCGCCGAACCGGTGCTGGCCGGGTTGATCAAGCCCCTGGCCATACTGATCCTCGTCGCCCTGTTTTCCCTGCAGCGCCGGGGGACGGCATCCATCGGCCGGATCTTCGGGCCGGTGATGCTGCTCTGGTTTCTCGTCCTGGCCGGACTCGGCGTGTTCCAGATCGCCGGCGCTCCCGGCGTCCTGGCCGCCCTCGATCCGATCCACGCCGTGCGATTCCTGGCGAACAACTCCGCGCGAGGGTTCCTCACGCTTGGAGCGGTCTTCCTCGTTGTGACCGGTGGCGAGGCCCTCTACGCTGACATGGGGCATTTCGGCCGGCGGCCGATCCAGACGGCGTGGCTGGCGCTGGTGTTCCCGGCGCTCCTGCTGAACTACTTCGGACAGGGCGCCCTGTTGCTCCGGTCGCCGGAGGCCATCCGGAACCCGTTCTTCCTGCTCGCCCCGTCCTGGACGGTGCTCCCCATGGTGGGGCTTGCCACCGCGGCCACCGTCATCGCGTCGCAGGCGGTGATCTCGGGCGCCTTCTCCCTGGCCCGTCAGGCGGTGCAGCTGGGCTTCAGTCCCCGGCTCGTCATCCGTCACACCTCGCCGGTCAAGATCGGGCAGATCTACGTACCCTCGGTCAACTGGACGCTGATGGCAGCCACCATCGCCCTGGTGCTCGGCTTCGGGACCTCGGAGAGGCTCGCCGCCGCCTACGGCGTCGCGGTCACCACGACCATGGTGATCACCACGGTGCTCTTCTTTTCGGTGGTCCGGCGGCGGTGGAGCTGGCCCGTCTGGATGGCCGTCCTGGTGACGGGCTCGTTCCTCGTGTTCGATCTGTCGTTCTTCATCGCCAACCTGGCCAAGATCCCGTCGGGCGGCTGGTTTCCACTGCTCGTGGCCGGGATCGTGTTCGTCGGCATGACCACCTGGCACCGCGGCCGGCAGATCCTGGCCCGCCGCCTGCGGGAGGAGCTGCTTCCACTGGACGAGTTCCTCGGGGACGTGGCCGCCAACCCCCCGCTGCGCGTCCCCGGAACGGCCGTCTTCATGTCCGGTACGACGCGCGGCGTTCCCCACGCCCTCCTCCACAACATCAAGCACAACCACGTGCTGCACGAGCGGGTGATCCTGCTGACCGTGGTCACCGAGGAGGTGCCCAGGGTTCCCGAGAGCCAGCGCGCCGAGATACGGGACCTCGGTGGAGGGATGCACCGGATCATCGCCCACTACGGTTTCATGGAGCACCCCGACGTTCCCGCCCTGGCGGCACTGCTGACGAAGCAGGGCTTTCCGCTGGAACCGGGGAGCACGAGCTTCTTCCTGGGTCGTGAGAACCTGATCTCCACCCCCAGGCCGGGAATGGCCAGGTGGCGGGAGAGACTGTTCGCCTTCATGTCCCGCAACGCCCTGGCGGCGACGCAGTTCTTCGGTCTCCCGCCCAACCGGGTGGTGGAGCTCGGCATCCAGCTGGACATCTGAACGCGCCCCTCGGCGCGCCTCGCCCAGTCCGCTCGCCGGGCGCCGCCACATGCCGGAGCCCTCCCCCTTCCGGCGGTGTTCTTCACCGGCACACCGCCGTGGAGATCCTCAGCTCTCGCCGTCGTCGTATTCGGGGAAGTGCTCCACGGTGACCTCCAGATGGCCGGCCAGCTCCTTGAGCTCGCGGGTCAGGGCGCGGCCGATGACCACGCGCTGGATCTGGTTGGTTCCCTCGTAGATCTGGGTGATCTTGGCGTCCCGCATGTACTTCTCGATGGGGTAGTCCTTGCAGAAACCGTAGCCGCCGAAGAGCTGCACGGCGTCGGTGGTCACCTTCATGGCCGTGTCGGTGGCGAAGACCTTGGCCATGGCCGCAAGCCGCGAGATGTTCTTCGCGCCGGCGTCGATGGCCCGGGCCGAGGCGTAGACCAGGTGGCGGGCCGCCTCGATCTGGGTGGCCATGTCGGCCAGCATGAACTGGATCGCCTGGAAGGAGAGCACGGTCTGGCCGAACTGGCGGCGCTCGCTGGTGTAGCGCAGCGCCCACTCGAAGGCGCCCTGGGCCAGGCCCAGCGCCTGGGCCGCCACGCCGGGACGGGCGCGGTCCAGCGTCATCATGGCGTTCTTGAAGCCGCCGCCCTCCTTGTGGCCCAGGAGGTTGTCCGCGGGAACCCGGCAGTCGGTGAAGTGCAGCTCGTTGACGGGCACCGTGCGAATCCCCATGGTGTCCTCGCGCTTGCCCACCTCGAAACCCGGGGTGTCCCGTTCGACGATGAAGGCCGAGATCCCCCGGATCCCGCGGTCGGGCTGGGTCAGCGCGTACACCGTGAAGGTGGAGGCCACGGCACCGTTGGTGTTCCACTTCTTCTCGCCGTTGATGACGTAGGCGTCGCCGTCCCTGATGGCCGAGGTCCTGAGGCTGCCCGCATCGGAGCCCGAGGGCTTCTCCGAAAGCCCGAAGGCGATCAGCTGCTCACCGGCGGCGATGGGCGGGAGGTACGTCCGTTTCTGCTCCTCCGTACCCCCGAGAATGATGGGAAAGGAGCCCAGGGCGTTGACGGCGTAGGCCACCCCGATGCCGCCGCATGCGCGGGAGAGCTCCTCCACCACCAGGCAGAGGTCGAGCACACCGGCGTCCTGCCCGCCGTACTCCCTGGGGATCCAGATCCCCGTGAGCTCGTACGACTTGAGCGCCTCCAGGATGTCCCAGCCGTACTCCCCCGTCCGATCGAGCTCGGCGGCCCGCGGCCGTACGTACTTCTCGGCCACCTCGTGGGCCCGGTCCTTGTAGTCCAGGTTCTGCTTGGTCAACAACTCGCGCATGAAACCCTCCCAAAAACCAAAGTGGCCGCCATCATACACAAGCCCGGGACCGGAGGTGCCGGTACCGCTTGAACCACCGGCGTATCGCCTGTGGCTCCGATCGTGAACGCTCCCTTCCTCGCTCCGGCGTTCCCCGTATCGAGGGCCGGAAGATGCCCGCGATGCAACGCGTCACGGCCGGCACGGGGCAGGAGGTAATGGAATCGGGAGAACGCCGCGGGAAACCTCTCACAGCTCCCCAGCAGCGCCCCTCCCCACACCGCTCGCAGCAGGTTCCACGCGGCTCCCTTCCAATGCAGACGTGTATCTCTCGCCCGGGAGATCCCTCGACTCGTTCGCTTCGCTCACTCCCTCGGGATGACAGGGGGGAGAGGCGAAGGTTCTCCCTCGGGATGACAGGGGGGAGAGGCGAAGGTACTCCCTCGGGATGACAGGGGGGGGAGAGGCGAAGGTTCTCCCTCGGGATGACAGGG
>JAADFK010000187.1:16462-22198 GCA_013152925.1 Acidobacteriota bacterium
AGCGGCGCTCTGCCGGGATGACACGAGGGCCGTGGGTGGTGGGGCACCATCAACGCCAAACCAGGCACGCCGCCTGGCAGGAAACCGGGTATGGCGGGCGCGGTGTCCCGGGGCTGGTGACCCGGACGGCCCGGCTGGAGCGGCGCAGGGGCGCCGGCATTCCGGCCGGGCTCTACTGGTTCAGGGCGTTCAGGAGATCCCTGAGCTGGGGGTTGCCCGGGTTTTTCCGCAGGCCCTCCTCGAGCGCCTCCTTCGCCTCGTCGATGCGGTTCAGCTGGACCAGCATCTTGGCCTGGGCCGCGTAGATCCTGGGCCCGGTCTTGCCGAGCGTGGCCGCCTTCCGGAATTCTCCGAGGGCCTCGTTCAGCCGGCCCAGCGCCGCCAGGATCGCACCGTGGTTGTAGCGCAGGGCGCCGTCGTCCGGCCGGGAGGCCACCGCGCGTTCCAGCATCTTCTCGGACTCCCCGAGCTTACCCTCCTGCTGCAATACGGCGGCCATGTTGGACAGCAGGCCCGTGTTGGTCGGATCGCTGGCCAGCAGGGTCTTCAGAGCCTTCTCCGCCCAGGCAGACTGCCCGTGCCGCAGGCAGATCACCGAGAAGGCGTTGAGCCGCTTGAGCTCTCCCTTGACGGCGTCGTAATGGGCCTGGAGCACGCCGTTGACGTCCACCGGCAACCCTCCATCGGCCAGGTCGAGCATGCCTTCCGTGGCCGACGCGTTCCCAGGATCCCGGCCGAGGGCCACCTCGTAGGCCGTCAGGGCCTCCTGGTCCTGTCCCAGCTTCTGCAAGGCCAGACCCTCGGCCGCGGCGAAATCGGCCGACTGCCCCCAGCGGGCCTTGAAGTCTCTCAGGGTGGCCAGGGCCTCCCGGGTCCGTCCCGCATCGGCCGCCACACGGACGTACTCCACGAGCGTCGACGAGGGGAGCTGACTGTCAGGCACGTCGAGCGCCTTCTCCATCCAGCTCAACGCCTGACCGGGATTGCCCAGGCGCTCCTCCAAACGGGCCAGGTTGATCATGGCGAAGGCGAAGTTGGGCTGGAGCTCAAGGGTCTTGAGGTAGAGGCGCCGCGCCTCCTGAAGATCCCCCCGTTGCTCCGCCAGCTTGGCACGGTTGTAGAGCTCCGTCGGCTTGACCTCCAGACCGCCGGTCCCTTCCCCCGGCCGCCCCCCGCTCGAAGCGGCAGGAGCACCTGCGTTCTCGGACGCCTCCCCCCCCCTCGGCTGCCTGGCGGCGGACTCACCGCCGGCCGACAGGTAGCCCAGCGCCTGGAGCTCCTTGAGCCGGGCTTCGTCCATGATCGAACGCGCCCCCTCGGCCTTCCATGTCCGCGGCAGGTTCTCGTAGGTGTCGACGAAGACCGGTGGATGGGCGCGGACCCAGTCGCGTTGCATCATGTCCACCAGCGCGTGGCCCTTGAGCTGGCGCGAGATGGGTGCACCTTCCAGCCAGAGCACCGTACGGCAGAGGTCGTAGATGTCGGCGTGGGGGATCTTCCCACGCCGGACGTGGGGCCCCGCGGCCATGAAGACGCCCACCATGCGATGCCATTGGGCGGCGCCGATGGCGAAGTCGTCGGGCAGGACGTGGGGGCGCGCGGCGCCGGTGAAGAAGCCGTGGTCCGCGGTGACGATCCAGGTTGTGTCCGCCGGTGCATCGCGCATCAACCGGCCGAGCTCGCGGTCCACCAGCTCGTAGTACCGCGCCATTGTGTCGTGGTAGCGATCGTAGTCGGCCTGGCTGACCCAGGACAGCTTCGGCGGAAGGAAATGCGCGAAGCGGTGCCCGATGGTGTCCGTTCCCTCGATGTAGAGGGCCAGGAGGTTGACCGGGTGTTTTTTCAACATCCAACGCCCGATATTGAACACGCCGTGGGTCACCGCCAGGATCTTGCGAAGGTGGTTGATCCGGTCCTCGTAGGGGTTATCGGCGCGGGTCGCCTGCTCGATGTGCCGTTCGTACTCGGTCCGGCTGATGGCGGCGTAGCGGCGGACCTCGTCGTAGCCGACATCGTTGGCCGAAACCAGGAGCGGCAGGATCTCCTTGAGAACCTCCGGCGGATAGACGTTGGCCGGATCGTCCAGGGGAGGCCGGATCCCGAAGAGCTGGTAGAAGAGGCGCTCCGAGACCATGATGCCGTCGATGGGCTCCGCGGGGTAGGTGGCCCACCAGTTGACCACGTTGACCGGCGTGTCGATGTAGGAAAGGATGTTCCAGAAGGCGTGCACCTTGCGGAACTGGTTGGTGATGGGCATGTCCTTGCCGGTCTTGGGATCCTTGACGACGAAGTCCAGGATGCCATGATCCTCGGGGAGACGGCCCGTGGCGATGGAGGTCCAGATCAGCGGTGAAAGAACCGGCTTGTGGGACACCAGGTCGGCCCACGCTCCCCGCCGCTTCATCCGGGCGAAGGTCGGACAGCGGCCCTCGGCGATCAGCCGGTTGAGGAGCACCCAGTCCAGCCCGTCCAGGCCCACCAGGACCACCTTCTCCCCGGTGGGCCTGGCGGCCGCGGCCAGCTCCTCGAAGGCCATGCGGGGATAGGTGGCCTTGACCTCCACCACGGCGATGGGAAGGTCTGCCAGCACGCCAGGCAGGGCTTCGTTGACCTGGCGCCCGATGGTCGCTCCGGAGAACTTGCCCTCCAGGCCGTTCAGCGCCGCCTGAACGGCACCCGCAAGGCCGTCCGGGGCCACCGGCGAGCTCGCCAGCCGGCCCATGTCCCACGAGTAGCGCAGCGTGACGGTGAAGCGCTCCCGCGCCCCCTCCCGTCCGGTAATGTCCTTTTCGATCTCGAGGCGCTGCTCCCCGGAGGGATAGCGCCGGACCGGCGTCCACGGGGCCTTGAGGTGCAGCCCCGGCCCCAGGAACTTCCCGCCGCACCACGCCCCGCTGCCCCCCGGAACCCGCACCACGGAGAAGAACGTGAGCACCGCAACGATGACGATCGCACTTCCGACGAGAATCAGCCGCTTCATCGGGGCCTCCCCACCCGGCCACCATAGCACCCCTGGCAAGCCCTGCGCCGGGCCGGACACGTGGTAGCATCGAGCCATGGACGAGCCGCCACCCGGAGAGCCCGCCCGTGGGTAACGAGGTCGTGGCAATCGCGGTCTGCCTCCTGGGGTCGGCCTTCTTTTCCGCCTCGGAAACCGCGTTGACCTCGCTTCCCATCACCCGTCTCGAATCGCTTCGGGAACGGACGCGGGGGCTGACGCGCCGCGGTCTCGACCGCTGGGCCCGGGCACCGCAGGAGCTCCTCATCACCATCCTCATCGGCAACAACCTGGTCAACGTCCTGGCCTCGGCGCTGGCAACCGACATCGCACGGAGACTGACCGGCAACGGCGGCCTGGCCCTGGCCGTGGGCGTCATGACCCTCTTCATCCTGATCTTCGGCGAGATTACCCCGAAATCCGTGGCCCAGATCCACGCCGAGGGCCTCTCCCATGCGGTGGCCGGCCCGCTCTACCTGCTGGACCGCCTGCTGATCCCTGTCACCCGTTCCCTGTCCATCCTGACCCGCATCCTGACCCGTGGCGGCCGTGCCGCCCGTCCGGTCACCGAGCAAGATCTTCTCTTTCTGCTCCGCCTGGCCGACCGCCACGACCAGCTCGGTTCGGAGACACGTCACATGATCGAGTCGGTGCTCCGCTTCACCAAGGCCGTCGCCCGGGAGGTGATGGTGCCTCGCCCGATGGTTTGCACCGTGGATTGCAACTGGTCGAGATCCAGGGTGCTGGAGACGGTCACAAGCACCGGTTTCAGCCGTTTCCCGGTGGTGAATGGCTCGCCGGACGCCATCGTCGGTATCCTGCACGCCAAACGCCTGCTGACCCTCGGCACCGGCGAGTCCTGGTCCAAGGCCGTCGCCGAGCCGTTCTTCGTTCCCGAGACCAAGCCCCTGGCCGAGCTCCTTCAGGATTTCCGCCGGAGCCACCAGCACATGGCCCTGGTCCTCGACGAGTTCGGAGGATTCTCGGGCGTCGTCTCGCTGGAGGACGCCGTGGAGATCGTCGTCGGTGAGATCGAGGACGAGTTCGACATGAACCGCGGCGAGGCCATCGATGCCGGCGACGAGGAGTGGACCGTTCCCGGACACCTCTCCCTGCGGCGGCTGGAGCGCCTGATGCTCCGTCCGCTCGAGCCGCCGGAGGACGTGGAGTCCGTCGGCGGCCTGGTGGCGCACCTCAGGCGCCACGGGGAGAGCGAGCCCTACCGCTGGCAGGGACTGGAGCTCCGCGTCCTCGAGGAGACGGACGGACGTCCCGCCCGCGTGACCGTTCGTGCCGTTCCGGAGGACCATTGATCCGTGGCCGCCGTGGCCCTCTGCCGTGGTGTCACCGTTCGTTACGGTGAGGTGCGGGCGCTCGACCGGCTGAGCCTCGAGGTCCAACCCGGCCGCATCACGGCCCTGGTGGGACCCAACGGCGCCGGAAAGACCACGGCGTTGCGCCTTCTCGCGGGCCTCGTCCCCGCCGGCGCGGGCTCGGTCGAGGTGTTCGGTCTCGACCCCTGGACGAGCCCCGTGGAGGTCCGGCGACAGCTGGGCTTCCTGCCCGACCGCCCGGCGCTCCCCTCCCATCTCAGCGCTGACGAGCTCCTCCACCTGCGCCTGGGGCTCCACGGGATCCGCGGCGAACGGGCCCGCTCGGCCATGGAGACGCTCAACCGCGAGCTCGGGCTCGGACCCCTTCTCCCGCGCTGGTGCTCGGCACTGTCCCACGGCCAGGCACAGCGTGTGGCCCTGGCGGCCGTGCTGATCCACGATCCCGAGCTGATCCTGGTGGACGAGCCCATGACGGCCCTCGACCTGGAGGCTCAGCTCCTGGTCCGTCAGGCGCTCGCCCTCCGGGCGGCCCGCGGCGCCGCCGTCCTGATCACCACCCACACGGTTGCCCACGTGGCTGCCCTGGCCGGCCACGTGGTCCAGCTGGCCGAGGGGAGGGTCCGGGCCGAGCGCGGAGGCGGCGACGGCGTGGAGGAGCTGGAGCGATGGATCCTCGGCAACTCCTCCTGATCCTCCGGGCCGACCTCGTCCAGGCCGGCCGGAGGACGCTGTGGGCCGGACCGGGGCGTTTGCTGGCCGGAATCGGCGGCGCCATTGGCCTGGCTGCCGCCGAGATCTGGGCCGTCCACCGGCTGGCTGGCCGTCTGCTGAGCCTCCCGCCGCCGCTCGACGCCATGGCTCCCCTGTTCCTCGATCGCGGCATGGCCCTGGTGGCCCAGCTTGGCTTCGCCGTCGCCCTGACCTCCGCCGTCACCCTGGCGTTGCCCCAGGTGGAGCATCTCGAGGGTGACGCCTTCTC
Source organism: Acidobacteriota bacterium (assembly GCA_013152925.1). Taxonomy (GTDB): domain Bacteria; phylum Acidobacteriota; class Thermoanaerobaculia; order Thermoanaerobaculales; family Sulfomarinibacteraceae; genus JAADFK01. The sequence goes on from JAADFK010000187.1 coordinate 21,774, forward strand.
CGCCGCCCTGCCCGTTCCGGCGGCCCTCCGCGGCGTCCAGGGGTTGTGGCGCACCGCCGCCGGCCTGGTCTGGGCTGCCGTGCTGCTCCTGCCTCTCGTGGTCACGGCGGCCCTGGCCCCGGTGCACGGTCCGGGGACCGCCTTCCGTATCACGGTGGCGCTCCTGGCCCTGCTGCTCACCGCCGCCGGCCTGGGAACCGCCGTGGCGGTGGCCCTCGCCGCCCTGATCCCCCGCCGCATCCTGTTGCCCGCCGCCTGGACCGGCGCCACGGCGGCCGTGGTCGGTGCCATCCTCTGGCTGCGCCACCTGCGCCCCGAGAAGCTTTTCCTGGCCCCGGACCTCCCGTCGATCCTGCTGGCCCTGGGAAGCGGCGCCGCCGCGCAGCCGCCCCGGCCGGGACGCTGGCTGGCCGCCGCCGCGGGCG
>JAADFK010000188.1 GCA_013152925.1 Acidobacteriota bacterium
GCGAGCTTTCGGGCGACCTCGATCGAAGGCGTGATCTCCCCGCGCTCGTACCGGCCGATGATGGCCCCTGAGGTCCCGATCATCTTGCCGAGTTGTGGCTGCGACCAACCCTGTTTCTTGCGAAGCTCGAGGATCTTGGCGCCGAAGGTTGTCGGTTTCTTCTTCATTTCTGTCACCTAAGCATAACTAAAATCATGCGTTTCCCATCTTCAAAACCAATCTAGCTCACCAACAGATGATCGTCAACACCTAAGGGGCTTGACAGGGTCACTATAGATTGGTAATGATGATCACCGAAAGATGACCACGAAAAATCATTCAGAAAGGCGCGAGGAATGCCACGAATCCCAGAAAACGAGCTCGAGCGGTTGAAGGCAGAGGTGGACCTAGTGGAGCTGGTGCGGGGGGCGGGGGTGGAGCTGAAGCCGCGGGGGAAGGATCTGGTGGGACTCTGTCCATTCCACCCGGAGAAGGAAGCCTCCTTCGTCGTCAGTCCGGACAAGAATCTCTTCCACTGCCTGGGGTGTGGGGCGGGTGGATCGGTGGTGGACTGGGTGATGAAGACCCAGGGCGTCAGCTTCCGGCACGCGGTGGAGCTTCTCCGGGAGGGCCAGGCCGGCGCCGGGAGTCTGCGGCCGGTGAAGCGGTCGACGGTGCGGCGGCTGCCTCCCCCGGTGGAGCTGGACGCCGAGGACCACGAGCTGCTCTTGCAGGTGGCGGACTTCTACCACCGGACGCTGAAGGACTCGGCGGAGGCGCTTGGGTACTTGAAGCGGCGGGGACTCGACGATGGAGAGGCGATCGATCGATTCAAGCTGGGCTACGCCAACCGGACGCTGGGCCTTCGTCTTCCCAACAATCAGCGGAAGGCGGGGCGGGAGATCCGGGGGCGGCTGGTGAAGCTGGGGATCTTCCGGGGGAGCGGCCACGAGCACCTGGCGGGGAGCCTGACGATTCCGGTGTTCGACGTGGAGGGCCGGGTGGGCGAGCTGTACGGCCGCAAGATCCAGACGGCCCTGCGCAAGGGGACGCCGAAGCACCTGTACATCTCCGGGCAGCACCGCGGCGTCTGGAACCTGGACGCCTTCCGGGCGTCGAAGGAGATCATCCTGTGCGAGTCGCTGATCGACGCCCTGACCTTGTGGTGCGCGGGGTACCGGCATGTCACCGCGAGCTTTGGGACGAACGGATTCACGGAGGAGCACATGGAGGCGCTGAAGGCGTACGGGATTGAGCGCGTGCTGATCGCCTACGACCGAGACGAGCCCGGGGAGGCGGCGGCATGGGAGCTTGCCGAGAAGCTGGGCGCGGAGGGGATCAGCTGCTTTCGGGTCCTCTTCCCCAAGGGGATGGACGCCAACGAGTACGCCTGCCACGTGACGCCGCCGGCGAAGAGCCTGGGGCTGCTGCTGCGCTCGGCCCAGCACGTGGCCGGGCCCACGACGACGGCCGTCCAGGTCTCAGAGCCGGGGCTTTCTTCCTTAGCTGCTGAAGAGGGGGCAGCTAAGGGGGAAGACTGGGGACCGGCGCCCCTGGCCCCGTCCTCCCCCGAGCCGCCGGCGCCGAAGCCGGTGGTGCCGGCCGAGGTCCGGGACAACGAGATCGTCATCACGCTGGGAGATCGCCGCTGGCGTGTCCGCGGCCTTGGGCGCAACATGAGCTTCGAGCAGCTCAGGGTCAACGTCCTCGTCTCTCTCGCCGGCGCCGAGGCCTTCCACGTGGACACCTTCGATCTCTACTCGGCGAAGCACCGGGCGAGCTTCGTGAAGCAGACTGCTGCCGAGCTGGGGGTGAAGGAGGGCATCGTCAAGAAGGACCTTGGCCGGGTCCTTCTGAAGCTCGAGGAGCTGCAGGAGGAGCAGATCCGGGCGGCGCTCGAGCCGAAGGAGAAGACAGTCGCCATCGGCGACCGGGAGCGGGAAGAGGCGCTCGAGCTGCTCAAGGATCCCAAGCTCCTCAGCCGCGTGGTGGCGGACTTGGAGGCGTGCGGCTTGGTGGGCGAGGAGACGAACAAGCTCACCGCCTACCTGGCCACCACGTCGCGGAAGCTGGCGGAGCCTTTGGCGGTGCTGATCCAGTCGAGCTCGGCGGCTGGGAAGTCGGCCCTCATGAACGCCGTGCTCGAGATGATGCCGGCGGAAGAGCGGGTGGCGTACTCGGCGATGACGGGGCAGTCGCTCTTCTACATGGGCGAGGCGGATCTCAAGCACAAGGTCCTTGCCATCGCCGAGGAGGAGGGGGCGGAGCGGGCGAGCTACGCCCTCAAGCTCCTGCAATCGGAGGGCGAGCTGTCCATCGCCTCCACCGGGAAGGACCCGCACACGGGCAAGCTGGTGACCCAGGAGTACCGGGTGGAGGGCCCGGTGGCGATCATGCTGACGACGACGGCGATCGACCTGGACGAGGAGCTTCTCAACCGGTGCGTGGTCCTCTCGGTGGATGAGGGCCGGGAGCAGACGCGGGCGATCCACGAGCTGCAACGGCGCCGCAGGACCCCGGAGGGCCTGGTGGCGTGGCGGCGGCGGGAGAAGCTCCTGAAGCTCCATCAGAACGCCCAGCGGCTGCTGCGGCCGCTGCCGGTGGGAAACCCCTACGCCGCGAGGCTGACCTTCCTGGATGCCAAGACGAGGACGAGGCGGGACCACGCCAAGTACCTGACGCTGATCGAAGCGGTGACGCTCCTGCACCAGCACCAGCGGCCCATCCGGCGGATCGCCGGCAGAGACGGCGAGGCGGTAGAGTACGTCGAGGTGACGCCGGAGGACATCGAGCTGGCCAACCGCCTGGCGGCCGAGGTGCTCGGCCGGAGCCTGGACGAGCTGCCCCCGCAGACCAGGCGGCTACTGGAGCTGATCCACGAGATGGTCTCGGCCGAGTGCGAGCGCCGGCAGATCGACCAGGCGGACTTTCGCTTCAGCCGCCGGGAGGTGCGGGAGCACACGGGGTGGGGCAACACCCAGCTGAAGATCCACTTTCAGGAGGAGATGGAGTACCTGGTGGTCCACCGCGGAGGTCCCGGCCAGCGCTTCGCCTACGAGCTGCTGTGGACCGGCCAGGGCAGGAACGGGGAGAGCTTTTTGCTCGGTCTGATCGACCCGATCAAGCTGGAAAGATACGGCTCTGACGGCGACCGGTCGGGGTCTGGCGCCAACCGGTCGGGGTCAAAGCTCGACCGGTCGGCCCCCGGTCGGCCCCCGGTCGGGGGGGTGTCGGGGGGTGGTCGGGGTGAGGAAACGGCGGCTAAAGGAAAAGGTCCCAACGACTTTCCCTCCTTAGCCGCCGATTCTGCCGAAAACGCGCTACTCGGTGGTAAAAAAACGGCGCTGTCGTACGGAGACGTACGTCGTAGCCGTAGGGCTCTCCCCTTAGCCGCTGCCGGCGGGGCGGCTGACGAGGAGAAGCGGCTGTGAGCATGCTTTCCGAACTGGCGGCGGAGTACCTCGAGTGGATGGGGGACAGCGGGTACTCGGAGTGGACGGTGCACCACCGGCGGGTGTACCTGGGGTACTTCGTGGGGTGGTGCGAGGAGCGGGGGATCTTGGAGCCCGGGGATCTGACGCGGCTGGTGCTGGAGCGGTACCAGAGCGCCGTGGCGCACCATGCGAAGCCCAACGGCGAGCCGCTGTCGTTTCGGGGACGAAGGATCCGGGTATCGGCGGTGAAGGCGTTTTGCCAGTGGCTGTCGAGGCAGCGGTACGTGCTCTACAACCCGGCGGCCGATCTGGCGCTGCCGAGGCTGGGGACGCGGCTGCCGAAAGCCGTCCTGACGGCCTCGGAGGTGGAGCAGCTCCTCAACGTGCCGAACGTCAGCACGCCTCTCGGGGTGCGGGATCGCGCGGTGCTGGAGGTCTTTTACTCGACGGGGATCCGGCGGGGCGAGATGGTGGGCCTGGCGATCCCGGACGTGGACTTCGAGCGTGGGACGTTGATGGTGCGGCAGGGCAAGGGCCGGAAGGACCGCATGGTACCGATCGGGGAGAGAGCGCTGCTGTGGACCCGGCGGTACCTGGACGAGGTACGGCCGCAGCTTGCGACGCTGCCGGACGAGGGGATCCTCTTTCTGACCAAGTACGGCCGGCCCTACACGAGGAACGGGATGTCCACGCTGGTGAAGCGGCTGGTGGCGCGGTCGGGGATCGGCAAGCAGGGCAGCTGCCACATACTCCGGCACACCATGGCGACCGTGATGCTGGAGGGCGGCGCCGACGTCCGCTACATCCAGCAGATGCTGGGCCACGCGAGCCTGAAGACCACCCAGGTGTACACCCACGTGGCGATCCGGGCGTTGAAGGCAGTGCACGAGGCGACGCATCCGAGCGCCCGCCTGCGGCGCGGGATGGGAGTCGGGGGGAGTGAGACGGGAGATGGGAGATGGGAGTCGGGAGATGGGAGATGGGAGACCGGGGGGCCGAGGATCCTCCTCGATGAGGAGCAGCCCGATGGGGAGGAGCTGCTCCTCTCCTTAGCTGCCGAAGCCGCCGAAGACCCCGAATCCTGATCCCGGGCGCCGCACACCGGACCCCGCTCTCCCTTCGCCGTCACGGGGCTTGCAGCCCCCGTCCCCCGCCCGCAACCCCCGCGCCGGCGGCCCATCGTCGTCGAGGCGTCCCGGTGCTCGCCCTGCGGCCCTGCGGGCCTCCGGCTGCTGCGCTCCGGGCCGCCGCCCGGACGTCCTGCCAGCCGGGACGTCGCCCGCCCC
>JAADFK010000189.1 GCA_013152925.1 Acidobacteriota bacterium
GCCCTCCTGAGGAAGGCCCGCTACGACGCCTGTGCCGGGGAGGGGAAGGTCATCGCCCGCGCCCCGGGCTACCGCAGCGACATCATGCACCCGGCCGACATCGCGGAAGACGTGGCCATCGCCTATGACCTCAACAGGATGGACCCCGAGCCCCCCTCCATCAACACCATCGGGGGCATCAGCCGCACGGAGGCGTATTCCGCCCCGGTCAGGGAGGTCATGGTGGGCCTGGGCTACCAGGAGGTCCTCACGCTGACCAACAAGGAGAACCTCTTCGAACGGATGAACCTCCCACCCGGGGAGGTCTGCGAGATTGCAAACCCCATCAGCGCCTCCTGGACCGCCATCCGCAGCTGGCTTCTGCCCAGCCTCATGGAGTTTCTGACCCACAACCTCCACAACGAGTTCCCCCAGAAGGTCTTCGAGGTGGGGGACGTATCTGTGTTGGACGAGTCCCAGGAGACCCGGACCAGGACGGTGCGCAAGCTGGCCTGCGCCCGCTCCGACACCCGGGTCAGCTACGAGGACGCCTCCTCGGACCTGGACGCCATCCTGCGCCTGATGGACGTGCCCTACGAGCTCAGGGCCGGGGACCTCCCATTCTTCATCCCGGGCCGGGGGGCCGAGGTCGTGGTCAGGGGCAGGAGTGTCGGGTTCCTGGGCGAGGTCCATCCCCTGGTCATCAACAACTGGGGGCTCGAAAAGCCCGTGGTGGCCTTCGAGCTGGACCTGGACGGGGTCTTTCAGCAGTAAGATATTTTAAAGCAGGCGCCTTTAAGGGTATCTAGATGATAGACGATGTACTGGAGACCGATGTCCTTGTTGTCGGGGGCGGGGGTGCCGGAGCAAGGGCGGCCATCGAAGCGGCGAGGAACCGGGCGAGAGTCCTCATCGTAGTCAAGGGTCTCTACGGCCGAAGCGGGTGCACGGTCATGGCCGAGGGGGGCTACAATGCGGCCTTCGGGTTCGCCGAGGAGGACAGCCCGCAGCTCCACTTCGAGGACACGGTCAAGGGCGGGCGGTTCCTCAACGACCAGCGCCTGGTTGAAATCCTGGTAAAAGAGGCCCCGGAGAGGCTCATCGACCTGGAGTGGTACGGTGCGGCCTTCGACAGGCTAAAGACCACCCTCCTCTCCCAGCGGGCCTTCGGGGGCAGCAGTGCCAGGCGGACCTGCCACAAAGGTGACCGGACCGGCCACGAGATGATGAACGCCCTCAAGGAGGAGTCCATGCGGCTGTGCATCGACGTCCTGGAGGAGGTGATGGTGACATCCCTCCTGACCAGCGGGGGTGCGGTCTGCGGCGCAACGGGCTACCACATCGTCACCGGCCAGTTCCTCCTCATCAGGGCAAAGGCAGTGGTCCTGGCAACAGGCGGGGGCAGCCGCATCTACCCCGTGACCACCAACCCCTTCCAGAAGACCGGGGACGGCTACGCCCTGGCATACGGGGCCGGGGCCGAGCTCATGGACATGGAGATGGTCCAGTTCCATCCCACGGCCATGGTCTACCCCAAGTCGGCCAGGGGGCTCCTTGTCACAGAGGCCGTCCGGGGCGAGGGGGGCAGGCTCTACAACAGGAAGGGCGAGAGGTTCATGGCCGCCTATGACCCCGAGAGGATGGAGCTGTCCACCAGGGACGTGGTGACCCGGGCACTCTTCACGGAGCTGGAGATGGGATACGGGACGCCCGAGGGCGGGGTCTACCTCGACGTCTCCCACCTCCCGGACAGCATCATCGAGGGGAAGCTCTCCATGATGGTCAGGCAGTTCTCGGACGCCGGGGTGGACATCCGGCGGGAGCCCATGGTCATCTCACCCTCGGCCCACCACTTCATGGGCGGTGTCAGGATAGACGAGAACTGCGAGACTTCGGTGCGCAACCTCTTCGCCTGCGGCGAGGTGGCGGGCGGGGTCCACGGGGCCAACCGCCTGGGGGGCAATTCCCTGGCAGAGACCCAGGTATTCGGCCGCAGGGCTGGCCTGGCGGCAAGCGCGAGGGCCAGGGACAGGTTCCTGCCGGTGGACATGGACCGGGTGGAGGAGGAGTACAGGAGGGTCTTCAGGTTCACAAAAGGCCGGGGCAGGACCTCGGTATATTCCCTCAGGAAGTCCCTGGAGGAGACCATGTGGAAGAATGCGGGCATCGTGAGGACCGGGGAGGGTCTCAGGAAGGCCCTGGATGACATCCGGTCCATCAGGAAGGCCCTGGGGAAGGTCAGGGTGGAGCCGGGCAGGAGGTACAACCTCCAGCTGGTCCATGCCCTGGAGCTGGAGGGGATGCTGACCACCGCGGAGATGATGGTGAGAAGCGCCCTCATGAGGACCGAGAGCCGGGGGGCCCACTACCGGGCGGACTACCCGGCCGAGGACCCGGCATGGGTCAGGAACATCCTGGTCAAGAAGGACATGGAGCTCTCCACCCGGCCGAGTGTGGTGACAAGGCTCAAACCGGAGGGGGTGCCGTGAGGGTAAAGGTCTTCAGGTACGACCCCCTGAGGGACAAGAAGCCCTGGTACCAGGAGTTCAAGGTTGACATCAAGGAGAGGGGCATGAAGGTCCTTGGGGTGCTGGACTACCTGAACACCGAACTCGGGGCAGGGATCGCCTACAGGTCCTCGTGCCGCTCGGGCCAGTGCGGGTCATGCGCCATAATGATCAACAACAGGCCGGGCCTTGCCTGCCGGACCCCGGCCAGGGACCGGATGGTCCTGGAGCCCCTGAAGAACTTCCCGGTTATCCGGGACCTGGTCGTATCCCACAAGTCCACCAGGGAGAGGATGGCAAGGCTTAGGCCCTTCCTGCACCGGGGCACCCAGAGGTTCACCGGGGAGATAGAGCCCATCAGCCTGAGGAAGACCAAGTTCAAGGAGCTCAAGGACTGCATCGAGTGCTATTCCTGCCTGGGGGGCTGCCCGGTGAAGGAGAGCGACGATAACTACGCCGGGCCCACCCTGATGAGGCTCATCGCCCGCTTCGAGCTGGACCCCAGGGACGGCGCGGACCGCCTGGCCATGGCGGTGGAGGAGGGCCTGTACAAGTGCACCACCTGCGGTAAGTGCACCGTGGTCTGCCCCGAGGGCTTCCGCATCCACGAGGACGTCATAGAGTGAGGGAGAGGGTCTACAGGAGGAGCAGATAGATTTGCTCGAGCTGGTGGTCTGCGACCTGGACGGCACCATCACCCGGAGGGACAGCGTGTGGATGGAAATCCACCGGGCGCTGGGGACCGCGGAGGAGGCCGGGAAGTGCTACAGGCGCTACATGGAGGGGGGCTACAGGAGCTATAGGGAGTGGGCCGAGGCCGAGGCGTCCCTGTGGAGGGGGACACCCAGGGAGAGGCTTGTGGAGATAGTGGAGGACATCCCCCTCTACGCCGGGGTCGGGGAGATGGTGTCGGGGTTCAGGGAGCGGGGTGCGCGGGTTGTGCTGCTCAGCTCGGGCCTGACACTGCTGACCGACCTCCTGGTGGTTTGACCACGCCATGGCCAACGAGCTGGTCTTTGACAGTGAGGACAGGGTCACCGGGGAGGTCGTCCCCAGGGTGCCCTTCGACGGGAAGGACCTGGTCCTGAAGGGCTACCTGGAGGAGCTGGGCCTGGACCCCGCCAACTGTCTGGCCGTGGGGGACGGGGCGAACGACATCCCGGTCTTCAGGATGTGCGGGTACGCCATGGCCTTCAACCCCGCCCGTGAGCTGGAGGCCCACGCCGACGCCGTGGTCACCGGGGAGGACCTGGGGGTCCTTGTCTCCGAGTTCGACAGGCTCAGCCGGGCCCGGGGACAGTGTGCGTCCCCAGGTGGCGCCAGAGGGCGGCCACCGACAGGGTCCCCGCCGCGGCAAAACTCAGGGTGGATGCCATGGCGGCGCCCGTGACCTGGTAGCCGGGTATGAGGACGATGTTGAGGACGATGTCAAGGACCACGGCCGCCGAGAGTATGGCCATGGGCACCTCCGGCCTGC
>JAADFK010000190.1 GCA_013152925.1 Acidobacteriota bacterium
CACCGCCGTCGTCCGGCCGCTGACGCGCCGCCCCCTGCGCCCGGCGGCCGGGGAGCTCGCGGACAACCCGCGCGCGCGGTCCGCCAGGTTACGCGCCGTGGAGCGAATCGGGGAAGGCCCATGACCGAGCCCCTGGCCATCCGCCCCTCCAACCGTTTCCTGGTCCGCCAGCGGGACCGGCACTGGCTCCGCGTTCTGGCGGCGGCCCTCCTGCTGGCGCTGGCCCTCGGCAGTGTCCTGGCGCTGGTGGGCTGGCCGCCCCTGGAGGTGACGGCGATCCATTACGATCTCCTGCGCCTGCGTGCCCAGGTCAGCAAGCTGGAGCGGCAGCGGCGCATCCTCGAGGTTCAGCTGGAGGCCCAGCGCTCTCCCAGGGTCCTGGCGCGCCGGGCGCGGGCCCTTGGCCTGGTTCCACCCGAGGAGGCCGGCGCGGTATCGGGCGCCAACGCCGGGAGGACGCCGTGAGCGTCCGCCGGCTGAGATTCGTGGTGGTGGTCCTCCTGCTGGCCGTCGCCCTGGTGGGAGCACGGGCCGTCCAGGTCATGGTGGCCGGCCACCGCCGCTACGCCCTCCTGGCGCGGCGGCAACAGCAGCAGACGCTGACCGTTCCGTCCCTGCGTGGAGAGATCCGGAGCCGGGACGGGTACCTCCTGGCCACCAGCGTGAGCCGGATCGCCGTACAGGTGGACCGGAAGGCCTTGCCCTACCCCGAGCTCTTCGCCGAGGCCGCAGCGCCCCTGTTGCACCGGAGCCCGCAGGCCCTTCTCGATCGCCTCCTGAGCGGCCCGAGGATGGTGTGGGCGGCCCAACAGGTGGAGGTGGCGGCCGCCACGGCGGTCCGGCGCCTGGCGCCCGGCGCCGTCGTCCTGGTTCCCGACAGCTCCCGGCTCTATCCCCTGGGCCGCCTTGCAGCACCGGTTCTCGGCTTCGTCGGACGGGAGGAGCTTCGCACCGTGGGCCGAGCCGGCCTTGAGCACTACTACGATACGATCCTCGCCGGCGAATCCAGCCGCTACCTGGCCGTCCGCGACGCCGTCCAGCGCAAGCTCCTGCTTCGCCGCCTCAAGAGCGGCCGGGCTGGCTTCGACCTGGAGCTGACCCTGGACGCGCGGCTCCAAGAGGCCTGTGAGTCGATCCTCTCGGAGACCGTTCACGAGGTGACCGCCCGGTCGGCCTCGGCCGTGGTGCTCGAGCCCTTCACCGGAGAGATCCTGGCCCTGGCGTCCGTGCCCGGCTTCGATCCCTCCGATCCCGGCGCCGCCCCGCGTTACAACTGGCGCTGCCACCCCTTGCAGGAGGCCTTCGAGCCCGGATCCACCGCCAAGCCGCTGGTGGCGGCCGCCGCCCTCGCCGCCGGCGTCCTTCGCCGCGGCGAGCGCTTCGACTGCCGCGCCCGGGGAATCCTCCTCGCGGGTCACTGGATCCGAGACCACGCCACCCCGGGGGTCTACACCATCGACGACGTCATCGCCCAGTCCTCCAACGCGGCCATGGCGCGCATCGCCGGCAGGATCCCCAGGGCCTTTCTGTGGCGGGCCCTGGACGGTTTCGGCTTCGGCCGCCGTACGGGCATCGGCTTCCCCGCCGAGGCTCACGGCAGCCTCCACCCTCCGAAGACCTGGTCCAAGCTGAGCGCCTCCGGTCTCGCCCTGGGCCAGGAGCTGACAGTGACGCCGCTGCAGCTGGCCGCGGCCTACGCCGCCATGGCGAACGGCGGCTGGCTGGTCCGGCCCCGCCTGGTGCTCAAGGCGAACGGGGGCGGTATCCGCTCGGCCACCGGCCCCACCTACACGGCCCGCGTGCTGGACGCCGGCCTGGCACGCCGCATCCGCCGGATGCTCCGCCAGGTGGTGGTGGAGGGTACCGGCACCCTGGCCGAGGTCCCCGGTTACCCCGCGTGCGGCAAGACGGGGACCGCGCAGCGGGCCACCGCCGGACACTTCGACGACATTCACCACGTGGCGTGGTTCGCCGGCTTCCTCCCATGGGACGCCCCGCGGGCGGTCATCGTCGTCGCCGTGGAGCAACCGGTCCGCGATTACTGGGCCTCCTCGGTGGCCGCCCCGTGCTTCCGCAGGATCGGCGCGGCGGCCATGCGGATTCTCGAGGTGCCGCCGACGGGCGCCGCCCTGCCCGTCCGCCTGGCCCGCTCCGACGCCCGGACCGACGGTGGAGGTGGGGTGTGAGGCTCGAGACCCTCGCCCGGCGTCTTCCCGGAGCCCTGCTCGAAGGGGATGGCGCCGTCGATGTGCGTGGCATCAGCCACGATTCCCGGCGCATCGAGCGGGGTTGGATCTTCGCCGCCCTCCCGGGAGCCAGGACCCACGGCCTGGAATACCTGGAGGAGGCAGTCTCGCGGGGGGCCGCCGCGGTGCTCAGCGACCGGAGCCCCGGGGGCTTGTGTCCCTGGCTTCACAGCGACCGGCCGCGCCGGGACACGGCGCTGGCCGCCTGGGCGCTGGCCGGCGATCCGCAGGACCGCCTGCAGCTGGTGGGTATCACTGGCACCAACGGCAAGAGCACGACAGCGGACCTCCTGGCCCGGGTCTTCGGGGCGGCCGGCCGGCCCGCCGGCCTCTTCGGCACCCTCTCCTACCGGGTCGCCGGCCGGTCGATCCCCGCCGAGCGGACCACCCCCGAGGCGCCCGACCTCGCCCCGCTCCTGGCGGCACTGGAGGCGGCCGGGGGCCGGTCCGCCGTCATGGAGGTCTCCTCCCACGCCATCGCCATGGACCGGGTCGCCGGCTTGAAGTTCCAGGTGGCCGTCCTGACCAACCTCTCGCGGGACCACCTGGACTTCCACGGCGACATGGAGAGCTACTTCGCCGTCAAGCGCCGACTCTTCGACGAGTTGCTGGCGCCCGGCGGCCGGCGGGTGTTGCCCGCCGGCGATCCCTGGGCCCGGAGGCTCCTCGAGACCCCCCGGGAGGGCGACGTCACCTGGGGAATCGGGGCGGGGACGGTCGCCGCGGTCCGGCCGGCGATGAGCCTCGAGGGAAGCGACTTCACGCTGCGTTACGGCGAGGAGGAGGCGCCGGTCCACTTCCCCCTGGTCGGCGAGCACAACCTGAGCAACGCCATGGCGGCCGCCGCCGCCGCGCTCGCCGCCGGCTTGCCGCTCCGGGCCGTTCGCGAGGCATTGGAGATGGCCACGCCACTGCCCGGGCGTCTGCAACCGGTCTCCACCGGCCTGCCCTTCCCTGTGTTCGTCGACTACGCCCACACGCCCGACGGCCTCCGGGCCGTGCTCGAGAGTCTCCGGGCAGTGACCAGCCGGCGGATCGTGCTTGTGTTCGGGGCCGGCGGAGACCGCGACACCGGAAAACGGGGGCCCATGGGCGAGGCGGCGGGCCGGCTCGCCCACACCGTCATCGTCACCTCCGACAACCCTCGCAGCGAGGATCCGGCGACCATCGCCGCCGCCGTCGCCGCGGGCGTCCGTGCGGCCGGCGGCTCGCCCCTGGTGGAGCTCGACCGGCGGCGGGCCATCGCCATGGGCCTCGAAGCTGCGGACGAGCATTCGCTGCTCCTGGTGGCGGGCAAGGGCCACGAGGACTACCAGGAGATCGATGGGCGGCGGCTGCCCTTCTCCGATGCCGCGGTGATCGCCGAGCTGGCCGGAGGTATCACATGCGCCTGAGCGCCGGGCGGATCGCGGAGATTGTCGGGGGTATTCTCGAGGGAGAGCCCGGCGCTGTCGTCACCGGCGCCGAGGTGGACTCGCGCCGGGTTCGTCCCGGGGACCTCTTCATCGCCCTGCCCGGCGCCCAACGGGACGGTCACGCCTACGTGGCCTCGGCGCTCGACGCCGGAGCGGCAGCCCTGGTCCGCAGGTCGGCCGATCTGTTGCCGCCACCGGAGGGCAAGGCGCTGATCCGGGTCGGGGACCCGCTGGCGGCCTACCATCGTCTTGCCGCCCACGAGCGGGACCGTCATTCCTGGAAGGTCGCAGGTATCACCGGCTCCGTCGGCAAGACCACCACCAAGGAGATCCTGGCCCGCCTGCTGGAGGTCCGTTGGCGCACCGGGGCCTCGGAGGGCAACCGCAACTCCACGCTCGGGCTGCCGGCCGAGCTACTCAGCCAGCCGGAGGATGTGGAGGTCTTCGTCGCCGAGCTGGGCATGAGCCACCCCGGCGAGCTGGACATGCTGGGGAGCATCGTCCGCCCCGACCTCCTGGTCTACACCCGCATCACGGCGGCCCACACCGAGTTCTTCCCCGATATCTCGGCCATCGTGCGGGCCAAGGCCGAGCTCCTGGAGCACGTGGCGCCGGACGGTGTCGTTCTGCTCAACGCCATGGATCCCCACCACGAGGAGCTGGCCGCGGAGGCGACGGTCCGGGTCGTCCGCTTCGGCGCCCAAGGCACCGCCGCCTGGGCCGAAGAGGTCGAGGACCGTGGGCTCCTGGGGTCGGCATTCACGCTGGTCCTCGGCGACGGGCGATACCGTGTGGAGCTTCCACTGGCTGGCCTTCACCAGGTGGAGAACTACCTGGCCGCCGTGACGGCCGCCGCCGAGCTGGGGGTAGCCGCCGAGGATTCGGTGAAGACCGCCGCCGAGCTCGAGGCGGCGCCCCGGCGCGGGCGTGTGCTGCGCCTGCCCTCCGGAATCACCCTGGTCGACGACAGCTACAACGCGTCGCCGCTGGCCATGGAGCGCGTTCTCGCCCTGCTGGCCGGATCGCCCGGACGGCGGGTGGCCGTGCTCGGCGAGATGTACGAGCTCGGGCCCATGGCCCGGGAAGCGCACCAGGAGATCGGCGCCCTGGCCGCAGCCTCCTGTGACCGGTTGCTGACCGTCGGCGCGGCCCACGCCGCCCTGATGGCCCACGCCGCGCGCGACGCCGGCATGGACCCCTCCGCCGTCATGGAGGCCGCCGACGCCCACGAGGCGCTGGAATTGCTGCGCCCGGTGCTCGAGAGCGGAGATCTCGTGCTGGTCAAGGGCTCCCGGGGTGTGGGCTTGGACGCGCTGGTGGACGAGATCGTCCGGGAGGAGGTGGCCTGATGCTCTACTGGCTCCTCTACCCGCTCCACGACGTCTGGATCGGCTTCAACGTCTTCCGGTACATCACCTTCCGCGTCGGCATGGCGATCATCACGGCCTTCTTCGCCAGCCTCCTCCTGGGACCTTCGATCATTGACTGGCTGGCCGGCCTCAAGATCCGCCAGACCATCCGCGAGGAGGGACCGGCGCACCACCAGGTCAAGTCGGGAACGCCAACCATGGGGGGCGTCCTGATCGTCAGCGCCACGGTCGTGTCCACACTCCTGTGGACCGATCTCGCCAACCGCTACGTCTGGACCGTGCTGGCCGTGACCCTGGCCTATGCGGCCATCGGCTTCGCCGACGACTGGATCAAGGTGGTCAAGCATCGCAACCTCGGCCTGAGGGCCTGGCAGAAGCTGGTCCTCCAGGCCATGTTCGGCCTCGCTGCAGGCCTGGCCGTCCGCCAGGTGGCTCTCCCCGCGGCCCATGCCGGTGCCCTGGCCTTCCCCTTCTTCAAGGACCTGCTCGTCCCGCTGGGGTGGCTCTACCTTCCCTTCGTCATGATCGTCCTCATGGGCGCCTCGAACGCGGTCAACCTGACCGACGGCCTGGACGGCCTGGCCATCGGCGCCATGGCCATCGCTTCGGCCACGTACACCATCCTGCTCTACGCCTCGGGCCACGCCCGAATCGCCGACTACCTCCACATTGTCTCGGTCCCGGGCTCGGGCGAGGTGGCCGTCTTCACCGGCGCCGTGGTCGGGGCGGCCATGGGCTTCCTCTGGTTCAACTGTCATCCGGCGCGAGTGTTCATGGGCGACGTGGGCTCGCTCGGGCTCGGCGGCGCCATCGGCGTCGTCGCCGTGGTCGCCAAACAGGAGCTCCTCCTGGTCATCGTCGGCGGCCTCTTCGTGGTGGAGGCCCTCTCCGTCATGATCCAGGTGGGCTCCTACAAGCTCCGCCGCAAACGAGTCTTCCGCATGGCGCCCCTGCACCACCACTTCGAGCTCAAGGGGTGGAGCGAGACCCAGGTTGTCGTTCGCTTCTGGATCATCGCCATCCTCTTCGGCCTGGCGGGCCTGGCCACCCTGAAGCTGAGGTGAGCGTGGCGTACACGGCCCCCTCCCGCCTCCTCGTCGCCGGCCTGGGCGCCTCCGGGCAGGCGGCCGTGCGCCTGGCCGCGGCCGGCGGCTCGGCCATCGCCGTCACCGATCTGCGCCCCGAGGCCGAGCTGGCGGAGATCCTCCATGAGCTTCCCCCCGTGGAGGCCGTCTTCGCCGGGGGTCACCCGGAGGCGTGTCTGGATGGAGTGGAGCTCGTGGTGACCAGCCCCGGCGTCCCCGCGGACGCACCGCTGCTCGCAGAGGCCCGGCGGCGGATGATTCCCGTGGTAACGGAGGTCGAATTCGCCTGGTTCCACCGGCCCGGCGTTCCCCTGGCCGCCGTCACCGGGTCCAACGGCAAGAGCACGGTGACGAGCCTGATTGCCGAAATGCTGCGCCACGGCGGCACGGCCGCCGCCGCCGGAGGCAACCTGGGGCCACCGGCCTCCCAGTTGATCCTCGAGGGGGGCTGGGACGCCTGGGTCCTGGAGATCTCCAGCTTCCAGGCCGAGATGCTGACCGCCATGGCGCCCCGTGCCGGCGTCCTCCTCAACCTGTGCCAGGACCACCTGGAGCGCCACCCGGACATGGCGTCCTACCTCGCCGCCAAGCTGCGCCTCTTCGCCCACCAGGGCCCGGGCGACCTGGCCGTGCTCAACGCCGACGATCCCGCGGTCGCCGCGGCCTCCACCCCCGGCCGCCGCATGTTCTTCTCCCTCGAAGGCGCGGCCGACGCGTGGAGCGACGGCACATGGCTCATTCTCGAGGGCCAGCCCCTGATGGAGGTCTCGCGCCTGGGCCTCGCCGGCCGGCACAACGTGGCCAACGCCCTGGCGGCTACCCTGGCGGCCCACGAGCTCGGAACGCCCCGCGAGGCCATCGCCACCGCCCTCGAGAGCTTCCGTGGATTGCCCCACCGCCACACCGTGGTCGCCGACCACAACGGTATCCGGTGGGTGGACGACAGCAAGGCCACCAACGTGGGCGCCACCCTGGCGGCGCTGAGCGGCTACGACCAGCGCTCCGTCCTCCTGATCCTCGGCGGCCTGGGCAAGGGCCAGGACTTCTCCATCCTGGCGCCGGCCGTTCACAGGGCGGCTCGCAAGGTCTACCTGATCGGGCGGGACGCCGGGCTCATCGCCCAGGCCCTCGGGGACACCGTTCCCCTGGAGCGCTGCGGCACGCTCGAACGAGCCGTCGAGTCCGCACGCGCCGATGCCCGTCCCGGTGAAACCGTCCTCCTGGCGCCGGCCTGCGCCTCCTTCGACCAGTTCACGGGCTACGCGGAGCGTGGCGACCTGTTCGCCGCCCTGGCGGCCAAGGAGGGGGTCCCATGCCGCTGAAGCAGCGCTACGACCGCATCCTGATCGCCGCCACGGCCGTTCAAACCGTCCTCGGCCTGGCCCTGGTCGCCTCGGCCTCGTGGCTGATCGCCGAGGAACGGTACAACCGCCCGGGCACCTGGTTCGTCCTCTGGCAGGCGGCCGCCGCCGTCACCGGCCTGGCCGTTCTCGTGGCCGCCATGCACCTGCGCCGGCGTCTGTTGGAGGATGAGCGGCTGGCCTGGGCCGGCCTCGCCGCGGCCTGGCTTGCCCTGGCGGCGGCTTTCGTCAGCCCCGAGATCGCCCACACGCACCGATGGCTGAGCCTCGGCGGCCTCTCTATCCAGCCATCCGTTCTGGCCCGCGTGGCGGTGATCTTCTTCGCCGCGGTGGAGCTGGCGCGGGCGGCCGGCGAGGGCTGGCCCGTGCGCCGTCTGCTGCGCTTCGGCGCCGCCATCGGCGTCACGGCGCTGCTGATCGTCCTGGAGCCCGACCTGGGCTCGGCCGCCCTACTCGTCGCCGTCGCCGCCACCATGGCCTGGGTCGCCGGCCTGCCGGCACGGTACATGGCCGCTCCGGCAGCCGTCGGGCTTCTCGGCGGCATCGTCGCCGTCCTCGCCGAGCCCTACCGCCTGGCTCGAATCCGTGCCTTCCTCGATCCGGACGCCGCTTCCGCCGCCGCCTGGCAGACCCGCCAGAGCCTGATCGCCCTGGGCTCCGGAGGTCTGACCGGCCGCGGCTATGGCGCCGGCCTCCAGAAGCTCTTTTTCCTTCCCGAACCCCACACGGACTTCATCCTCGCCATCGCCGGGGAGGAGCTCGGCCTCCTGGGGGTCGGGTTCATCCTGCTGATCGCCGCCGTCATCGTCTGGCGGGGACTGGCCATCGCCGGGCGGCAGGAGCAACGGTCCCTGGGTCTCCTGGCCTTCGGCCTGACATTCGCCTTCGCCCTGCAGACCCTGCTCCACGCGGCGGTGTGCTTCGGTCTGGCGCCCCCCAAGGGCATCCCGCTGCCGCTCATCAGCTACGGACGCACCGACCTGGTCGTGACCATGGCCTCGCTCGGTCTGCTGCTCAACCTGTCGCGGGAGGTCGGCGCATGACGCCGCGCGTCGTGATCGCCGGAGGCGGGACCGGGGGGCACATCTTCCCCGGCCTGGCGGTCGCCGAGGAGCTTGCCGGCCTCGGCGTCGAGACCCACTGGCTGGGGGCCCGTCACGGCCTCGAGGAGGAGCTGGTCGGCCAGCGAGGGATTCCCCTGACCCAGGTCCGGCTGGAGGGCGTTCGCGGGCGGGGCAAGGCCGCCGCGGCCCGCGCCGCCGTCACCATGCCGGCCGCCGTGGCCACCGCCGTCCGGACGCTGCTCGACCTGGAACCGGTGGCCGTCCTCGGGGTCGGCGGCTACGCCTCCAGCGCGGGCCTCCTGGCCGCGGGTCTCCTGGGAATCCCCTGGGTTCTCCAGGAGCAGAACGCCGTTCCCGGCTGGACCAACCGCTCCATGGCGCCGTGGGCGGACCTGATCTGCTGCGGCTTCGCCGACGCCGTCCGCGCCTTCCCTTCCCTTCACGCCGAATGGACGGGCAACCCCGTCCGCCGGGAGTTCTTCCAGATGCCCGATGTGGCGCCCGAGACGCCGCGCCGCCTGCTGATCCTCGGGGGCAGCCAGGGCTCGCTGTTCATCAATCGCCTGGTCCCCAGGGCCTTGCGTATCCTGGCCGACCGCGGCGTCCTGCCGGTGGTCAACCACCAGGCGGGCAACCGGTGGGCGGACGTGGTCCGGACGGCCTACGGCGACCTCGGTCTGACGGCGAAGGTCACGGCGTTCATTCCGGAGCCCTGGAA
The DNA here is from genome assembly GCA_013152925.1 of Acidobacteriota bacterium. Taxonomy (GTDB): domain Bacteria; phylum Acidobacteriota; class Thermoanaerobaculia; order Thermoanaerobaculales; family Sulfomarinibacteraceae; genus JAADFK01. The sequence goes on from JAADFK010000190.1 coordinate 9,260, forward strand.
CGCCCTGGCCGCCGCCGACCTTGTGGTCGCCCGCTCGGGCGCCCTCACCGTCGCCGAGCTGGCGGCCGTCGGGCGCGGCGCCGTGCTGATCCCCTTCGCCGCCGCTGCCGGCAACCACCAGGAGTACAACGCCCGCTCCCTGGAACGGGCGGGCGGCGCCGTGGTCCTGACCGAGGCCGAGGCAACGCCACAGTCGCTGGCCCGGGTCCTGGAACGGCTGCTGGCCGATGAGTCCACTCTGAGGAGCATGGGCGCTGCCGCGCGCACCGTGGGCCGCGCCGAGGCCGCCGTCCGCATCGCCCGGCGCCTCCTGGCCGTGGGGAGGTGCCTGCCATGAGGCTCGACCGCCTCCACCTCCACTTCATGGGCGCCGGAGGCGTCGGCATGGCCGCGCTGGCCGAGCTCCATCTGGCCCGCGGCGGGGTGGTCAGCGGCTGCGACGCCCATCCCGGCCAACGCCTCGAGGAGCTGCGGCGCCTGGGCGCTCAGATCAGCGCCGGACATTCCCTGTCCCACGTGGCCGGCGCCGACGCGCTCGTCTACAGTGCTGCGATCCCCTCCGACCACGAAGAGCTTGCCGCCGCCCGGAGCGCAGGGATCCCCGTGGTCCGCCGCGCGACCCTCCTCGGAGAAGTCATGCGCGGCCACACGGGCCTGGCCGTCTCCGGGACACATGGCAAGACGACGACCACGGCGCTGCTGGGATGGATCCTGAGCCGTTGCGGCCTTGACCCGACCGTTGTTGCCGGCGGCTTCGTCCCCGCCTTCCACGGGCACGCCCGGCGCGGTTGCGGCCCCGTGATGGTCTGCGAGGCCGACGAGTACGACCGCTCCTTCCTGGAGCTCCGCCCGGCCTGGCTGATCGTCACCAACGTGGAACCGGAGCACCTGGAGGTCTACGGAACGGTGGAGGCGCTGGAGGCGGCCTTCGTCGAGTTGGCCCTCCGCCTTCCGTTCCACGGGGCCCTCGTCGTCTGTACCGACGATCCGGGGGCGTCCCGCGTCGCCCGGGCGGCCGGCGGTCGCGTGCTTGGTTACGGTACCGGAACGGACGCCTGGCTGCGCGCCGAATCGATCCGGCCCGAGGGTGGCGGATCGGCCTTCGCGGTGCGGGCCGGCGGACGGCGGCTCGGCGAGCTCCGGCTCCCCATGCCGGGGATCCACAACGTCCGAAACGCCCTGGCCGCCACGGCCGTCGCCCTGGACCTCGGCGTGGAGCTTCAGGAGATCGCCGTTGCCGCCGCCGCTTTCTCCGGCGTCGCCCGGCGTTTTCAGGTCCTGGGTGACGCCGGCGGGATCACGGTCATCGACGATTACGCGCATCACCCGACGGAGCTCGAGGCCGTGATCGCCGCCGCCCGCGAACGCTTCGCCGGACGGCGGCTGGTCGTGGTCTTCCAGCCACACCTGTACACCAGGACCCAACAGTTCTCCCGGGAGCTGGGACGCTCCCTGGCGGCGGCGGACCTGGTGATCGTCCTGCCCATCTTCCCCGCCCGGGAGGCGCCCATCCCCGGTGTCGACTCCATCCTGGTGGCGCGGGCCGTGGAGTCGGCCGGTGGGCTGGCGGAGGCCGTCGACGGCTTCGACCGGGGCATGGACCGGCTTCGCGAGATACTGTCCGCCGGGGACGTGCTCCTGACGGCCGGCGCCGGGGACGTGGACCGGCTGGCGCGCCGCTGGCTGGAGGAGGGCCCATGAGCAGCCAGCCACTGGCCTTCCCCGTGAAGCTGCGGCCGGTCGCCGTCCGGCGGCACCGGAGGGTCCGCCGCCGCGTGCTGGCAGCCCTGGCCATGGGGGCGCTGGCGGCCGTCTTCCTGCTGCGCTGGCGGGTGGAATCGGTGGCCGTGTCGGCATGTCGCGGCCTTCCCCAGGCGGCCCTCGTTTCCCTCCGGAGCCTTTCCGGTACACCGATCGTGCTTCTTTCGCTGGACGGCGTGCGCCGCCTGGCCGAGGTGTGGCCGGGCGTCGATTCTGTCGAGGCGCGCCTCGAATTGCCGGGCCGGCTCGTGGTGGCGGTCCATCCATCGCCGGTCGCCGGCAGCTTCGCCACCGGCCGCGGCTGGCACGCCGTCGGACCGGACGGCACCCCCGGAGGCCGCCTGGAGGGTCCCGCCCCACCCGTGCTGGAGCAGTTCCCAACGCAGGCCAACCGGCTCCGGGAGGGCCTCGTGATCGCCCAGCGCCTCGCGGCGGAAACAGGGCGCCAGGTGCGCGTCGTGCGACGTATTCTCCCCGGCGATCTGGAAGTCCGCCTGGCCGGGCGCGAGGCCGGATTGGACGGTCCCGTCCTTCACGTAAGGCCGGCCGGCAGCCGTGCGGAGGCGTGGTGGACCGCGCGGCTGCGCCGGGGCCAGACGCCCGGCCGCTGGGCCGATCTGCGGCGAGACGACCGGGCCGTCGTGGGAGGCCAAGGATGAACGAGCTGAGCCCCCTGGTGGGGATCGACGTGGGCTCGGCCGCCGTTTCCGTCGTCGTGGCCATCGAGGACGAGGGCCGGATCCGCGTCGTCGGTTCCGGGCGTGCCCGCCACGAGGGCGCCAGGAAGGACGTCATCTCCGAGCTCGGCGCCGTGGCCGAAGCCGTACGAGAGGCAGCGGAGGAGGCGGAGGCCATGTCCTCCCTTCCCGTGGAACAGGCCGTGGTCGGCCTCGGCGGCACGCCGGTTACCGGGATGTGCGCCACCGCCTCGGTCCCCATCACCGGGCGGGCCAGCACCGTGTGCTCCGAGGATCAACGGCGCGCGCTCCGCGCCTGTACGCGAATGAACATCCCCGACGACTACGAGGTCCTCTCCATCCTCCCGGCAGGCTTCGCCGTCGACGGGCAGGGTGGCCTGCGGACCGCCGTCGGCATGCCCGGCAAACGCCTGGACGCCTCGGCCTACGTGCTCTTCACACACAAGACCCACGCCCAGGCTGTGGTTCAGGCCGTTAACACCGCCGGCATCGTCGTCAAACGCCTGACCTACGAGCCCGTGGCGGCCGCCGAGTCGGTCCTGACCAACGACGAGCGGGACCTCGGCTGCCTGCTCCTGGACCTCGGTTACGGCTCCAGCGAGTGGGTGGCCTACTCGGACGGCGTGGCCGTCGCCTCCGGCGCCATCCCGGTTGGCGGCCGGCTCTTTACCAACGACCTGGCCGTTCTGATCAAGACCACGACCGAGGCCGCCGAGCGCGTCAAGCGGGAGGTCGGCGCCACACCCACCCGCTCGGGCGCCGGTGGCGGCGGTGTCGAGGTGCCGGCCATCGGCGAGCAGGGCCACTTCCTCGTGGAGCGGGGCTTCGTCTCGGAGATCCTTTCCGAGCGGGCCCGGGACCTCTTCGTCCGCGTGCACCGGCAGATGATCGGCCAGGGGGTCGAGCGAACGCCGCGGGCGGGCGTCGTGCTGACCGGGGGCGGTGCGCGGCTGATCGGGATCACCGAGCTGGCACAGGAGATCTTCGGCTTTACGGCGCGCCTCGGCACGCCTCGCGGCTTGACGGGCTCCACGGAACCCGTGGCGGGCCCGGAATGGTCCGTGGCCTGCGGCCTGGCGCTCGAGGAGCACCGGGCCGGCAACGATGGATCGGCAATCGGCCGGGAAGGTCAAACGGGTATCCTTTCCTGGTTGCGGAACGCTCTCAACGAGCTTTTTGAAATAGGAGGTGGAAGATGATCGAGCTGGATAGGGGAGTCGCAAACGCCGGAATCGGAGCGGAAGGCGAGGCTGCCGAAGAGGGGATGATTCTCCTCGACGACATGGCCTCTCCGGCCTGCATCAAGGTCGTCGGCATCGGCGGTGGCGGGGGCAACTCCGTCAACCGCATGATGGAGGCCGGGCTGGCCGGTGTGGAGTTCATCGCCGCCAACACGGATTCCCAGGCCCTGGCGCGGTGCCACGCGCCCGTCAAGCTACAACTTGGGCCCGAGCTGACCCGCGGCCTCGGGGCGGGTGCCGACCCGGAGATCGGCCGCAGCGCCGCGCTGGAGGAGACCGAACGGATCTACGACCTGCTGACCGGCGCCGACATGGTGTTCATCACCTGCGGCATGGGCGGCGGCACGGGGACCGGCGCGGCCCCCGTCATCGCCCAGATGGCGGCCGAGGCAGGTGCTCTGACCGTCGCCGTGGTGACCAAGCCGTTCAGCTTCGAGGGCTCACGGCGCCGTAACGTGGCCGAGCAGGGCATCCTGGCGCTCTCAGAGCACGTGGACACGCTGATCACCATCCCCAACGATCGGCTCCTGAAGTTCGTCGAACGGACGACCAACTTCACCGACGCCATGCGCATTGCCGACGACGTGCTGCGCCAGGCGGTCCAGGGGATCGCCGACATCATCACGGTCCCCGGCCTGATCAACCGGGACTTCGCCGATGTCCGTACCGTCATGAAAGGGATGGGTCACGCCATCATGGGGATCGGCGTCGCCTCCGGAGAGCACCGGGCCGTGGAGGCCGCCCAGCAGGCCATCGCCTCGCCGCTCCTCGAAGAGACCTCCATCCAGGGCGCCCGTGGCGTGCTGATCAACATCACGGGTGGCGACGATCTGACGCTCAACGAGATCAACGAGGCCGCCGAGATCATCACCGAGGGGACCGATCCGCAGGCCCAGATCCTCTTCGGCGCCGTCATCGATCCCGAGGTGACCGACGACATCAAGGTCACCGTCATCGCCACCGGCTTCCAGGTGGAGCAGGAGGCCAGCCAGCTGCCGGCCCAGGCGCCCGAGCTCGGTATCTCGCCGGCCGAGGAGGAGCGTTCGAAAACCGGGCGGCGCGGTTTCTTCGTGCCCGGCGGCGCCAACCCGGAGTACGGCATCAACGTCAGCGACGAGTACGAGATTCCGGCCATCCTGAGGAAACAGATGGACTGAGCAACGCCCGCCGGGCGAGGGCAGGGGTGAAAGGGGATAGATTCTGACGAAGGCCTGAGAGCCACTCTACGACCCTTCGCATTTGGCGCCGGTCCGCCGATCCACCTCCCGGCGGATCTGGCGCCAACTTTTTTGTGTTTCGGTGGTGAGAGGGGTCTCTGCTGCGGCCGCGGCCCGAGGTTCCACGAGGGCCTCGAGAGGAGGCGCCGGTTACAATGCCTCTTGATGAGCTCTCGGGAATCAGCCATGAAGGTCTGGATTCCGTTGGGAATCTTCCTGTTTCTTGCGGGGGGGTTCACCGGCGTGTGGTTGATGAACGCCCGGCACGGGGAGAAGATCCTCGAGACACAGTGCCGCGTCATTGCCTCCCAGAGTGCATCCCGGATGGAGGAAGCGGTCCGCGTCCGCCTGGCCCTCGTCCGGCAGCTACGGGTCGAGTGGCTCCTTCAACCCTTCACCGATCCGGAGTCGTTCCGCCGCCGGGTTCAGCCTCTCCTGGACCAGTTTCCCGGTTTCCTCGCCATCAACTGGATCGATTCCCGCGGCATCATCCGCTGGGTGGTTCCACCCGGGCCGAACCGTGCCGCCGTCGGCAAGGACCTCCACTTTCATCCCACGGCCCGGGAGACATTCGTCGAGGCCGAGCGAACGGGACAGGACCAGCTGACCCCTCCTATCACCCTCTACCAGGGCGGTCTCGGGATTGCCGCCTATTTCCCCATCCGGGAGGACGGACGGAACATGGGGTATCTCAACGCCGTGTTCCGCATCAACCCGCTGGTCCGGCGGGTCCTCGGCCCCTCCGTGCTTCAGAACTATGCCGTCCGGATCACCGCCGGGAACCGGCTCCTGTTCTCCAACGGTCGCCACCCTCTCCAGGGGTGGGAAACCCGGATCCCGGCCGCCACGGTCAGCGTCGGCACCACCAACAGGAAGCTCTACGTGTTTCCCATCGAGACGGCAATTCCCATCAAACGTCAGATGGCGTACCTGGGGCTCCTCTTCGCCGGCCTGCTGTTCGCCGGAGCCATCGCCGGCCTGACTCGCCAGGCGCTTTCCGCTCACGAGCGTCTCCGCTCCTCGGAGGAGCGGTACCGGGATATCTTCGAGACCTCGATGGATGCCATCTACCTGACAACGCCGGATGGACGCTTCGTCGATTTCAACGAGGCCATGGTACAGCTCTTCCGCGCCGGGGATCGCCCCGAGCTGCTTCGGGTGGATGTCGAGAATCTGTACCAGGACCCCGCGGAACGCCACCATTTCCTGGGGCTGCTGGAACGGAACGGCTCGGTCCGGGACTACCCGCTCCGGCTCAGAGCGCTGGATGGCACACCGCTCCTCGTCCGGGCCTCGGCCACCATGACGGCCTCGCCCCGGAACGAGGGCGAGGCCGTCCTGATCCGGGGAATCCTGCACGACGAGACCGAGGCACACAAGATGCGGGAGGAGCTGGTCCGGATCCAGCGTCTCGAAAGCATGAGCGATCTGGCCGGCGGCGTCGCCCACGATTTCAACAACATCCTGGCGGCCATCATGGCCAACGCATCGATGCTCGAGCTGCACCTGGAGGACGCCGAGCAGCGTGTGTACACCGAGCAGATCCAGGCCAGCGTGGAGAGCGCTTCCCGGCTGACCGGCCAGCTCCTGGAGTTCGCCCGTGGATCTCTCCGCAAGACCGAGCTCGTCGATCTCAACGCTCTGGTCAACGATACGCTGCTGATTCTCGAACGAAGCGTCGACCCCAACATCATCGTTCACCGCCAGCTCGACGAAGGTCTCCCGCCGGTGGAGGGAGACCCCGGCCGCCTCCAGCAGATCCTTCTCAACCTTCTGGTCAACGCCCGCGACGCCCTCCCGGAGGGTGGTGTCATCACCATCCGGACAGCCAACTCCGGCCCGCCCATGGATCAGACGGGTGCCGCCATCGTCTCCGGACGGCCCGTCGTGAGCACGTGGATCCGGATGACGGTCTCCGACACCGGTCGCGGCATGGACGAGGCGACCCGGAAACGGATCTTCGAGCCCTTCTTCACGACGAAGGGCAGGGCCAAGGGTACGGGTCTCGGCCTGGCGGTGGCCTACGGTGTGGTCCGCGACCATGGCGGCACGATCCGTGTGGAGTCGGCCCCCGGTCACGGGACCACGTTCGAAGTCTTCCTGCCGGCCACGACCGATACGGCGGCTCCCGCGGGCGGCGCGGCATCCAGGGCGCACCAGAGCCGGTCGGCGACCGTCCTCGTGGTGGATGACGACGAGGCCGTGCGCCGCGGGCTAGTGGCCATGCTGACCTCGGCGGGCTATCGTGCGGTGGAGGCTGTGGATGGCGTCGAGGCCCTCGAGATCTTCCGGCGCGACAACGCCTCCATCGATGTGGTGATCCTCGACATGACCATGCCCGGACCCAGCGGAATCGAGACCATGAGAAGCCTCCGGGAGGTGGCCACCGGAATCCCCATCATCCTCTCCACCGGCTACAGCGAGGGCGGATGGGATCGCGAAACCGATGCCCCGGACGCTTTCCTTCAGAAACCGTACGGGCGGGACCTCCTGCTCACGACGATCGAGAAGGTGCTCGACACGGCCCGCCAGGCGGAGTGAGCCCGGAGCCTCGCCTCCCCGCCGGCTCACCCGGACGGTGGTGAGAGCACGCGGAGCAGCTCCTCGACGCGACGGAGACCCGAGGCCTCGAGCTCCGCCGTTCCTCCCGTATCCCGTTCGGGAAGCAACGCCCGCGCAAAGCCCAGGGCCGCCGCCTCCCGGATCCGCTCGGCGGCCCGGCTGACCCCCCGGACCTCCCCCAGCAGCCCGATTTCACCGAAGACCACCGCATCCGAGGGCAGCGGCCGGTCGATCATGCTGGAGAGCACGGCCGCCGCCACGGCCAGGTCCAGCCCGGGCTCCCGCAGGGAGAGGCCACCGACCACGTTGACGAAGATGTCCCGGTCACCGAAGGACAGCCCGGTCCGCCGTTCGAGAACGGCCAGCAACAGCGCCAGACGCGATCCGTCCAGGCCGTGAGCGACGCGCCGGGGAGTCCCCAGAGCCGAAGGTACCACCAGGGCCTGGACCTCCACCAGCAGGGGTACCGTGCCCTCCAGGGCGACGGCGATGGCCGAGCCCGGCGCCCCCGACTGCCGGTCTTCCAGCAGCCAGGCGGAAGGGTTCCGCACGTGTTCCAACCCACTGCCCGTCATGGAGAAGAGCGCGAGCTCGGCCACGGTCCCAAAGCGGTTCTTCACGGCCCGCAGGACGCGAAGGTCGTGTCCGGGCTCTCCCTCCAGGGAGAGGACGACGTCCACCAGGTGTTCCAGGAGCTTGGGCCCGGCGATGGCGCCGTCCTTGGTGACGTGTCCCACGAGGACGACGGGGATCCCGCGCACCTTGGCGAGCCACTGGAAGCGCGCCGCCACCTGGCGCACCTGGCTGGGAGAGCCCGCCACGGATTCAACCCCGTCCGCCACCATGGTCTGCACCGAGTCGACGACCACCAGCCGCGGCTCGAGCGGCTCCAGGTGGGTCAGGACGGCCTCGCACGATGTCTCTGGAAGCAGCAGGAGGCTCTCGCTGGCAAGTCCCAGCCGGCGGGCCCTGAGCGCCACCTGCTGGGCCGACTCCTCCCCGCTGATGTAGACCACCGGCCGCCCGGGCGAGGCCAGCGCCCCGGCCACCTGCAGGAAGAGGGTCGACTTGCCGATACCCGGCTCTCCGGCCAGCAGCACCAGGGCGCCCTCCACCAGGCCCCCGCCCAGCACACGATCGACTCCGGGCAGCCCCGTGGGCGTCCGGTCGTGGCAGGCCCGGGCGGCCTCGGTGACCGGGATCGGCCGGGCGCCGCGCGCCGCCGGTCCGAGCGACGGCTTGACCGGGGCCGGCCGGTTTCTGAAGGTGTTCCAGCCCCCGCATCCGGGGCACCGTCCGAGCCACTTGCGGGACTCGTGGCCGCACTCGGCGCAGAAGAAGAGCTCACCCTCCTTCACACCGGGGTCGCCCTTCGTGGCGTCCTCAGAACGCAGCTCCCGCGAGGCCCAGCAGCTCCTTGATGCCCTCGTCACCCCAGCGGATGCCGGCGCCGAGGGTATAGGACTGGCGTTCCGAGAAAGCCGGGTCGTCCCAGCCGGCCGACAGGAAGATGTTCTGGGTCACGAAGAAGCGTCCCTGGAGGCGGAGATGGGGCGCGTTTTTCTCCGGCCGATCCCAGTCGTAGGCCTCCAGGATCAGCTGTGCGGGGTGTGAGGCGAGGTTGAAGCCCTGGTCGATGCCAATGCCACCCTGGCCCTCGAAGACGCCGGCCCGCACGATCGTCTTCGGGAAGAGCCGGTAGCCGATCTGGAGGTTGAACGTGAAACGATCATCCGTCTTGATGGTCTGCCGGGTAAAGCTCGCCTCGTTGCCGTCGGGGTAGAAGTAGGTGACGTCCTCCGTGGTGACCCGCCGTCTGCCGTAGGGCGCATGGACTCCCTCGACCCGGAAGAAACGCCGGGTTCCGGTCTCCCAGATGTCCACGCCGAAGACGCCCCGGCTCTCGCCGACGCGGCCCAGGGATTCGCCGCTGAAGCCCAGGTCGAGCCGGAACCTCTTCATCTTGAGCCGGTCCTCGATGGTGTGCACCCCGTCCTTGATGGAGGTCAGCGTGTCGTTGAGGTTGTCCACCGTGGTCTCGTCATTGACCAGCTTGCCGATGGAGCCCTCCCCCTTGGCGATCTTGGTCGTGATGGCGTTGAGGTTGTCGGCCGAGGTCCTCAGGCGTCCCGAGAGATCGCGGATGTTGGCCAGGGAGGCGTGAAGGTCGCCCCGATCCTCGTTGACCACCCCCTGCAACGAGTCGGCCAGCCGGTTCATCTTCTCGGCGATACGGGGCAGCTCCACCTTGAGGGTGGTGGAGAAGTCCTTGAAGTTCTCCATGGTGGCGTTGACGTTCCCCTGGTTCTGCTGAATCAACACCTTGAGGGTGGCGGTCAGCTCGTCGATGTTGTCGACGATCTCGGTCAGCTTCTCGGCGCCCACCTGGCCGCCGATGGACTCGCGGAGCGCCAGCGTGACCTGCTTGACGTCTGCACCGATATCCGTCGCCACCTTGAGCACGTCGTCGAAGCTCGGCGGTGAGGTGCCGTGGAGCACGGTACCCGGTGGCAGGAGGGGCGCGTTGGGATCGCCCGGCACGACCTCGACGAACTTGTCCCCCAGCATGCCCAGGCTGGAGACACGGACGGAAGCGCCCCGGTGGAGCTCGACGCTGGGATCGAGCGAGAGGGTCAGCAGGGCCTGCCCACCGGCCAGCTCCACGTCCTTGACCTTGCCGACGCGAACGCCGGCGATCCGAACGTCGGCCTTCCGGTCGATGCCGGAAACCGTTTGGAATTCCGCCCTGACCGTCAGACGATCGCCACGTTCACCGATGGGGATATCCTCGATCTTGAGGATGAAAATGCCGAGGACGATCAGTCCCATCAGCACGAAGAGCCCGATTTTTGCGGCAGGCGTCATGTCACAACCTCCTCACCGGCCGGAACCTCCCCCTTGAGGAAGGCCTGAACGTAGGGGTCCGGATCGTTCCGGAAGGCCTCCGGATCTCCCTGGGCGATGATGACACCGTCCTTGATCATCGCGAGGCGATCGGCGATCCGGAAGGCCAGACCCATGTCGTGGGTGATGGTCACGGCCGTCACCTTCATTTCGTGCCGCATGTGATTGATGACGTTGGCGATGGCGGCGGTGTTGATGGGATCGAGGCCGGTGGTCGGCTCGTCGAAGAGGAGGATCTCGGGCTCCAGCGCGATGGCCCGGGCAAACCCCACACGCCGCCGCATCCCACCGGAGAGCTCGGCGGGGAACCGGTCTTCGATCCCCTCCAGGCGCACCAGGGAGAGACAGCGCCGAACCTGCCCGGCGATCCCGCGCTCATCGAGGCCGGAGTGCCGCCGCAAGGGAAAGGCGATGTTCTCGAAGACCGACATGGAATCGAAGAGGGCGCCCTCCTGGAAGCTCATGCCGAAGCGTTTCCTCAGGCCGATGGCCACCGTCGGCTCGGCCACAGTGATGTCGACGCCGTCGACCACCACGTGGCCCTCGTCAGGGTGCAGCAAACCGATCAGGTGCTTGAGAAAAACGCTCTTGCCGGCGCCGGACCCCCCCAGCACCACCAGGGACTCTCCGGGAAAGATCTCGAGGTCGATCCCACGGAGAACGGCCTTGCCCCCGAAGGCCTTCGTGAGGCCGATGATGCTGATGATGGGGGATCCTTGCGGCATCACGGCCTCAGAACAGGATCTTCGTCAGGAAGAAGTCGGAAAGGAGGATCGAGAGGGAGGCCATCACCACCGCGGCGGTTGTCGAACGGCCGACCCCCTCGGCGCCGCCGGTTGTGTAGAAGCCCTTGGCGCACCCGGTTCCGGCCAGAATCATGCCGAAGAACGCAGCCTTGATCAGGCCCGAGGTCAGGTCGTTGACCTCCAGGTACTGGAACGTGCTGTGCCAGTACTGGACGGGATTGGCGTGGAAGAGCCCCACGGAAACGAACCAGCCGCCGAGCACGCCGACGCCGTCGGCCACCAGGGTCAGGATTGGCAGCATCAGGATGGACGCCCCCACGCGCGGCACCACCAGGTACTGCACCGGTTCCACCGCCATGGCGTAGAGAGCGTCGATCTGCTCCGTCACCCGCATGGTCCCCAGCTCGGCGGCGATGGCCGATCCCACGCGGCCGGCAACGATCAGTCCCGTCAGCACCGGCGCCAGCTCCCGGGTCAGGGAGAGGGCGACCACCGAGCCCACATACCCCTCGGCGTGAAAGCGCTCGAAGCCGCGGTAGGTCTGGAGGGCCATCACCATCCCCGTAAACATGGCGGTCAGCAGGACGACCGGCATGGAATCGTAGCCCACCCGCACCATCTGGCGCAGCCATTCCGCAAAATCGAAGGGGCGCCGGAGGGTCCACAGGAAAGCCTGGGTCAGGACGTAGAAGAAGCGGCCCAACTCCTCGAGCAGCTCCACCGAGGACCGGCCGATGCTGTCGAGCCAGCGGAAAACCAGACCCGGGTCCCGGCTCTCTGTGGCCGCTACCATTGTTCCTCGGTCTCCTCGCGGGAAAGCTCGGCGTTCTCGAAACGGGTGATCTCGTGCTGGAAGACCAGCTTGATCTCGCCGATGGGACCGTTCCGCTGCTTGGCGATGATGAGCTGGGCGAGTCGATCGTCTTCCACGCTTTGATCATATACCGAAGGTCTGACGATGAACAGGACCACGTCGGCGTCCTGCTCGATGCTGCCGGACTCGCGCAGATCGCTCAGCTGAGGGCGGTGGTCACCACCACGGCGATCGGGCTGCCGGGAGAGCTGGGAGAGCACCAGCATCGGAACGTCCAGCTCCTTGGCCGTCGCCTTGAGGGCCCGCGAAATGGCCGAAACCTCCTCGTTCCGGCTGTTGAACCGCCCCCCGCCGGACATCAGCTGCAGGTAGTCCACCAGCACCAGGTCCAGGCCGTGCTCCTGCTTGAGGCGGCGGGCCTTGGCGGAAAGCTCCAGCACGGTCATCGCCGGCGTGTCATCGATCCAGATCTGGGCGTCTTCCAGGGACTGGGCCGCCAGGGTCAGCTTGGGCCAGTCCGAACGCATCAGGTAGCCCGAGTTGATTCGCTTCTGATCGACCCGTGCCACCGACGAGAGCATCCGCCGTACCAGCTGCTCGGCGGACATCTCCAGGGAAAACACCGCCACCCGCTTGCCGTTCCTGAGCGCCGCGTGGGTGCAGACGTTGACGCCGAGGGATGTCTTGCCCATGGAGGGCCGCGCCGCCAGGATGATCAGGTCCTTGGGCTGAAGGCCCAGGGTCATCTCGTCCAGCCGCGTGAACCCCGTTTCGATACCGGTGACGCCCGAGCGGCGCTCACCGGCCGCCTCCAGCATCTCCACCTCGTGCCGCGCCAGCTTGCGCACGTGGACCAGGCCACCAGCCAGGGTGTCTTCGGCGATGCGGAACACGTCCCGCTGGGCGGTTTCCACGGCCTCGCGTGCCTCGCCCTGATCGAGCGTACAGGTGGTCAGGATGCTCTGGGCTGCCCGGATCAGCCGCCGCTTGACCGCCTTGTCGTGCACGATCTCCGCGTAGTGGGCGACGTTGGCCACGTCTGGCACCGTGTCCACCAGGGACGACAGATAGGATGCCCCTCCAACCCGTTCCAGGAGCCCATCTTCACGGAGATGGTTGGTCAGGGTCAGAAGATCCGCCGCCTGTCCCCGTTCGTGCAGGCCAATACAGCCCTCGAAGATCAGCTGATGGGACTCCAGGTAAAACTCCTCGGGCCGGAGCTTGTCCAGAACCTGGAGAAGGGCAGCCGGGTCGAGCAACACCGCTCCCAGGACGGCCCGCTCGGCTTCCGGCTCGTGGGGAAAGCGAAGGGCGGCATCCTGGGACATCGGTGCAGAGGTGGCGATCTCGGCGCTCATGGGCCACCCATCCTATCCCAAATCGCCTCCGGCCGGAAGCCGGTATCCGGATCCAGATCACCGGAAGACCCCACACTGTCCGAATGCCAACACGGCATCGCACGGCTCGCCGTTTGGATACGGGGGCTCTCGTGCCGCAGTGCGGCTTGACAGCTCCCGGATCAGGACGGATCCTATAAAACAAAACGAACGTTCGGTTTGTTTTTGACAAGGAGCGGGCCATGGGACAAACACAACGGGCCAAGAGCCTGGCAGCAGAAACCAAGATCCTCGACGCCGCCCTTCATCTCTTTTCACGACAGGGGTTTCAAGCAACCTCGGTGCGTGAGATCGCCGAGCTGGCCGGCGTTTCCGTGGGCAACGTCTACCATCACTTCGGCAACAAGGAGGCGATCTTCCAGCGGCTCATCGACCGTTACTGGGAGGCCCTGCTCGACCCCGATCTTCCGCTCAACCAGGTCTTCCGGCAGGCACAGTTTCCCGATGATCTCGAGCTGGCGGCCTCGGCCATCGAGCAGATCGTCGATCAGCACCAGGAAGAGATCCTCCTCATCTACGTGGACGTCATCGAGTTTCGCGGCGAGCACATCCGGACGTTCTACGAAACCATGGCCGACCGTTTCCAGGAGGCCTACGCCGATTCCTTTGCCAAGGCCAAGAGGGAAGGTCGGCTGGGAGACATCGACCCCATGGTTGCGGTGATGACGGCCTGCCGTTGGCTGTTCTACTTCTTCACCGTCGAGAAATGCTTCGGTGTGCCCATGCACCTGGGGAGAGGATCCAAGGAGGTTGTGGATGAGTTCATTCGCATCCTCCGGTACGGCGTACTGCCACGCGACGACGGCCACCGTCCACGTGTGGCCACGGACAAGGACGGAACAACGTCTGGGAGGAGAGCATGATGCGAGGAGGGATTTCATTCCAGAAAGCGGTGCGTACCGTAGCAAACTTGGGAATCGCAGGCCTGGCGGCCGTGATGATCGTCGCCGGAGCCGCTCCGGTGGAGGCGCAGGTCAACACGTGCAGGCTGGAGATCACGACCCTGGACGAGAACAGGGTGGGGTTACCGGGAGCGACGATCCGCGTGGTTTCCGTGGACAGCGGGCTCAAGCGCGTGGCGGTGACCGATGCTGCCGGCGTCGCCACGATCCCGGCGCTTCCACCGGGCACGTACGATGTGCACGTGGAGCTCGAGGGCTTTGCGCCCGTGGACCAGAAGGGGCTCGAGCTCAGGGTTGGCCAGACCGCGCGCCTGGTCATCAGCCTCCGGCCCACCATGAGCGAGACCATCACGGTCACCGCCAGGGCGCCCCTGGTGGACGTCTACAAGTCCGACACGTCCACCAACATCGTCCCGGAGCAGATCGAGCAGCTCCCGACGCCGGACCGCGATTTCCAGAAGCTGGCCTTCATCGCCCCGTCGGTTCAGCGCGAGCGGGGCGGCTACCGGTTCATCAGCGGCGGACCCGTCATCGGCTCCGTCGGCAACGCCAGTCAGTCGACGATCATGGTGGACGGTGTCGACTTTACCGACCAGGCCCTGGGCCTCGCCAGGACCCGCTTCAGCCAGGACGCCATCCGCGAGTTTCGTGTCATCACCAACCGCTTCGATGCCGAGATCGGCGGTTCGGCAGGCGGCGCCCTGTCCATCGTGACACGGTCGGGAACCAACGAGCTCCACGGCTCGGCCTTCGGTTTCTTCCGCTCGGATTCCCTGCGCTCCACCGGCGCGCTGGAATCCGGGAACCAGGACTTCTCCCGGTACCAGGTCGGCTTCACCCTCGGTGGCCCCATCGTCAGGGACCGCACGCACTACTTCCTCTCCTCGGAGTACATCGACGAGAGCAACATCACCCTCTTCCGCCCGGGCGGGGCCTTCGCCGACCTGGCCAGGGATTACGATCACCCATTCACCGAGCTCCTCGGCCTGGCCACTCTGGATCACCAGGCCACGGCCAGCCAGCTGCTGCGGGCCACGTTCGTTTACGAGAAGCACCGGGAGGACAACTTCCGGGTCGGCGGCGTGTGTGATATCTCCTGCGGCCAGTCCCTCAACCGGGACAACTGGAACCTGATCTTCAGCCACACGTGGGTCATCTCGGACGACAGGCTCAACGAGCTCCGGGTCCAGGCCGGCAACCGGAAGTACGTGGAGCCGTTGAACTCCAACGCAGTTTCCGAATGGTTCTCCTCGGGGACGACGCTCCGTATCGGAGCCAACATCGTCGGCCGCATTCTCGGCGACGGCGATTACTACGGAATCAACGACACGTACAACTGGCACCTGGCCGGCGCCGGCGGCGCCCACGACCTCAAGATCGGCGGCGGCATCCAGTGGATCGACGAGGAGTCCGACATCCCCCTCTACCCCACCGGCCTGTTCGTCTACCTGACGGACGACCGCTCGTTGCCGCTCGTCTACGCGTACGGTACCGGCTCCGCAGACGTCAACAAGGACACGAGGCTCTACCACGCTTTCGTCCAGGACGAGTGGAGGGTCCGGCCGAACCTGACGCTGACGTTCGGCCTGCGCTACGACTACGACTCCAAGGGAAACAACCCCGATTTCACCCATCCTCTGGAACCCGAGAAGCGGCACGCCGACACGAACAACATCCAGCCACGCTTCGGCTTCACCTGGGATCCCGCCGACAACGGCCGCACCGTGGTCCGCGGTGGCGTCGGCCTGTTCACCGGACGCTACCTCCTGGTGCCGGCCTTCGCCGAGCTCCAGCAGAACGGCGTCACGGGGAGGATCCTGCGGTCGAACCTCAACGGTCTCGTCCTGGGCCTGCCGCCCGCCTACTGGCTGGACCCCGACGATCCCCAGAATACCGGCATTCCTCTCCCGCCGGACAGCACCCTCCTGGCACCCAGCCTCAAGGCTCCCGAGGCCACCCAGGCGAGCCTCGGTGTGACCCGGCAGCTCGGTGATACCGGACTGTACCTCGATCTCGAGGCCATCTATGCCAAGGGCCGGGAGGAGATCATCGTCCGTGACACGAACTTCGGCGGAAACTCGAACCCCGTCAGGCTCAACCCCGCCTGGAACCAGATCAACACGTACACCAATGAGGGGCGCTCCAAGTACACGGCATTCATCGCCAGCCTCAACGGATTCATCCCCGGCGGTCACATGATCACCGCTTCCGTAACGGTGGCGAGCAAGAAGAACATCTCCGACGACTTCAGCCCGGACTTCCCCTTCGGCTACCCCTCGGACCCGGCGGACATCGACGCCGAGTACGGACGCAGCCGCAACGACGAGCGCTTCCGCTTCGTTCTGTCCGGTATCTTCCATCTGCCATGGGGCCTGACACTGGCGCCGGTCTACCAGTACGGCTCGGGCCAGCCGTGGAACCACCTCCTGGGATATGACTACAACGGCGACGGCAAGAACTCGGACCGGCCCGCCGGCGTGAAGCGGAACGATAAGGACGGCCCCCGCTACAGCAACCTGAACCTGCGGCTGACCAAGACCTTCCAGGTTGGGGACGGCGAGCTCGAAATCATCATCGAGGCGTTCAACGTCTTCAATACCACCAATTACGACGTCAACTCCGTGGATCAATTCGAGTACCTCTCCGGACCCACCCTGGCCAATCCGGATCGCTCCTACGTGCCCAACCCCAATTTCGGGAAGTACCGGGCGACCCTCGATCCGCGCGAGATCCAGCTGGGGATGAGGTACAGGTTCTAGGCGCCCACGGTGCCACAGAACCCATGGAAGCAGTCAGCGAAAGGCGAGGAGGGGGGCGGCGCCCCATCTTCCTTTCCAGAAAGAACGAGGAGGTTGCATGATCGAGACAGGGCTCGAGGGCAAGGCGGTCATCGTCACGGGGGGAGCGGCGGGCATCGGCCGGGAAACGGCACGCCGTTTTGCCGCCGAAGGCTGCCGGGTTGCGGTATGGGATGTCAACGAGGGAGCCGCCGGCGCGGTACTGACCGAGATCGAGGAGGCCGGGGGTCACGGGACGTTCCTGGCCGTCGATGTGGCGGACACGGCAGCGGTGGACAGCGCCGCTCGGGAGATCGTCGATCGATGGGGCGGGATCGATGTCATCGTCAACAACGCCGGGATTGTCCGGGACGGACAGCTCGTCAAGCTCAAGGACGGCACGGTCGTTCGGCGGATGAGCAACGAGCAGTGGGAGGCCGTGGTCGGCATCAACCTGCGCGGCGTCTTCAACTGTACCCGGGCGGCGGTGCCCTCCATGATCGAGCGCGGGGGCGGCGTTGTGCTCAACGCATCCTCCGTGGTGGGCCTGTACGGAAACTTCGGCCAGACGAACTACGTGGCCACCAAGGCCGGCGTCATCGGCATGACCCGGACATGGGCCCGCGAGCTCGGCCGGTACGGGATCCGCGTCAACGCCGTGGCGCCCGGGTTCATCAAGACCGAGATCCTCGCCTCCATGCCGCAGAAGGTCCTCGATTCCATGGTGTCCCACACGCCCATCGGGCGCATGGGGCAAACCGCGGACGTCGCCAACGCCTACGTGTGGCTGGCCTCCGGCGCCGCCTCCTTCATCACGGGTGCGGTACTCTCGGTGGATGGAGGACTGGTGGTCGGAACGTGAGGGAGACGGGCCAAGGCTCGCCGGGAGCGTGGGAGCAGGGGATCCCCCAACGGCCGGCACGAGGAGGGAGGCACGATGACGCGGTGTGCACAGATCGTATCCACCGGACGCTTCGTCCCGGAGCGTGAGGTCACCAATGACGAGCTCCGCCGGCGCTTCGATCCTGTTGTGCCGGGCGTCGTGGACACGTTCGAGGCCGCCTCGAACATCGGGACACGGCGTTGGGCGCCGCAGGACTGGGCCACCTCCGACGTGGCGCTTCCCGCCGCGCGACAGGCGCTGGAGAAGGCCGGCCTGCAGCCGGAAGACGTGGATCTGATCATCCTGGGAACCGATTCTCCGGACTACATCACGCCCGCCACCTCCGTGGTGCTCCAGCACAAGCTGGGCGCAGTGAACGCCGGCACCTTCGACGTGGGGTGTGCCTGCGCCTCCTTTCCGACGGGCCTGGCCATCGGCTCCGGGATCATCGCCACGAACCCCTCCATCCAGACGGTGCTGGTGGTGGGCGTGTACCTCATGCACAAGCTGGCCGATCCCCTGGACCCGTTGATCTTCTTCTACGGAGACGGCGCCGGCGCCGCCGTGCTGCGCCCGTCCTCCCGGCCGGGGTTCGTCGCCTCGGCCTTCCGGGCCGACGGGGCGTACCACCGGCACTGGGGGATCTACTCCGGCGGCACCGCCGAGCCGGCCTCGGAAGCCTCCGTTCGAGAGGGCCGCACGCGGGTCCGGATGCTCGAGCGCTTCCCCCCGGAGATCAATCACGAGGGATGGCCGAGGCTGGTCCGCCGTCTCGCCTCCGAGGGGGGATTCTCCATCGACGAGATCGATCTCGCCATCTTCACCCAGGTCCGCCGGCCCTCCATCGAGCTGGTCATGGAAGACCTCGGCCTGCCCATGGAGCGAACCCACACGATCATGGAGAAATGGGGGTACACGGGCTCGGCCTGCGTGGGGATGGCGCTGGACGACGCGGTGGACGAGGGGAAGGTCCGTCCGGGCGACCTGCTCGTGCTCGTGGGCTCCGGCGTCGGCTACAACCAGGCGGCGGTGGCGTTCCGGATGGGGGCGATCCGGCCGTGAAGCGTCCGGTGGAGCCGCCGCCGCTCCGGTCCCGCCACGATGACCGGCCCAGACCGGCCATCCCCGGAGGGTGTCGCACGACCCGTCCCTCCCCCGCCTCTTCACGCCACACCCGACATCTGCGGGAGCCGGACCGTGCTCCACGGTGATCTGCTCGGAGAACGGGCCCGGCTGACCCCGACCGCGACCGCCCTCGTGGAAGCGGGGAGCGGCCGCAGGTACACCTACGCCGAGCTCGACTCCCGGGCCACGGCGTGGGCCCGGTTGCTGCGCGGGCTCGGCCTGGCGGCGGGCGAGACGGCCGGGCTGCTGTGCGGCAACCGTGTGGACTTCCTGGACGTCTTCTTCGCCGCCGGCAAGTCCGGGGTGGTGCTGGTGCCGCTCAACACCCGCCTGGCTGCGCCGGAGCTGGAGCAGATCGTCCGCGATTCGGGGATGCGCGTGCTGATCCACGACGGCGGGCTGGCGGACACCGTGCGCCGACTCAAGGAGCGAGTGGAGCTGGACGCATGGGTGGCGCTGGACGAGCCGCTGAACGGCGACCGGCCGGCGGGGGCGCTGCTCTCGGCGCAGGGGGACGGCGCCTTCGAGGGGGTGAGGCCCGCCCCCGAGGACCTCCACTGCCTGCTCTACACCAGCGGCACCACCGGCAACCCCAAGGGCGTGATGATCCCGCACCGCATGGTGACCTGGAACGGTTACAACACGGTGGTCTGCTGGCAGCTCACGGCAGACGACGTCAGCCCCATCTTCACGCCGCTCTACCATGCCGGGGGGCTCGGCGCGTTTCTCATACCCATCTTCACGGTGGGCGGGACCATCGTCCTCCACGAGCATTTCGACGCCGAGGAGGTGTGGACCACCATCGAGCGCGAGCGGTGCACGGTGGTCCTCGGCGTTCCCACCATCTGGAAGATGCTCGCCGACAGCCCCGCCTTCCGGACGGCGGACCTCTCTCACCTTCGCTGGCTCATCTCGGGCGGCGCGCCCCTGCCGCCCTCGTTGATCGATCGCTACCGGGAGCGCGGCGTCGTGCTCCGGCAGGGGTACGGGTTGACCGAGGCCGGCGTCAACTGCTTTGCCATGACCGACCGTGATGCCTGGGAACGCCCCGGCTCCATCGGCAAGCCGTTGATGTTCACCGAGGCGCGCATCGTGGACGCTGACGGCCACGAGCTTCCCGCCGGCGAGGTGGGCGAGCTGCTGCTCCGCGGTCCCCACCTCTCGTCCGGCTACTGGCGCAATCCCGGGGCCACGGCGGCGGCGTACGACCGGGAGGGCTGGTTCCACACGGGCGACCTCGCCCGGCGCGACGGGGAAGGTTTCTTCTACATCGCCGGGAGGCTCACGGAGATGTTCATCTCGGGCGGCGTCAACATCCACCCGGCCGAGGTGGAGTCGGCGCTCGGGGAGCACCCCGCGGTCGCCGAGGCGGCAGTGGTCGGCATCCCCCACCCCACCTGGGGGGAGGTCGGGGTGGCCTTGGTCGTCCCGCGGACCGGCACGAGCCCCTCATCCCACGAGCTGGCCACCTTCCTCGAGACACGGATCGCCCCTTACAAGATCCCGAAACGATTCGTCCTCGTCGGCGAGATCCCGCGGACGGCGTACGGCAAGGTGAAACGCGCCGGGCTCATCCGGCGGCTGGCCCGTGAGGGAGAAGGCCGTTGAGCTCCGGCGGGATTCTGCACCACCGGGTCGATGGAACCGGCGAGCCGCTGTTGTTGCTCAACGGGATCGCCATGACCATGGCCGCATGGGAGCCCGTGGCGGGGCCCCTGGCACGTCGGTTCCGGGTGATCCGTTGTGACCTGCGCGGCCAGCTGGGCTCGCCCGGCCCCCCGCCCGCGGATCTCGCGGGACACGTGGCCGACGTGGCGGCGCTCCTCGAGATCCTGGACGCCGCACCGGCCCACGTGCTGGCAACCTCCTTCGGCGCCCTGGTGGCGGTGATGCTGGCGGCCGGCCGGCCCGAGCTGATTCGCTCCCTGATCCTGGTGGCCGCGGCGGACCGGATCGACCGGGCGATGCAGGAGGAGGTGGAACGCTGGCGGGCGGCCTGCCGCGAGGCCCTGAGCTCCGGCGACAGGCGCCACCTGGTGGATGTGATGCACCCGGCGGCCTTCTCGGAGGAGTTCCGCCGGCGGCATGCGGCAGCACTGGCCGCCCGGCGATCCCGGATCCAGGAGCTCCCCGACCGCTGGCTCACCGATCTCGACGCCCTGATGGCGTCCATCGAGCACGTCGACCTGCGACCGGAGCTGGCCGCCGTTCGCTGCCCCACGCTGGTGGTGGCGGCCCGGCACGACGGCTTCATCCCACGAGAGCGCACCGAGGCACTGGCGGCGGCGATCCCCGGGGCGCGGCTCACCGTCCTCGAAGGCGCCGGTCACGCCGCCGTGGTGGAGAAACCGCTCACGATCGTCCGCCTCGTGGAGAGCCTGTAGACGCTCCACCACACCCCGATTCCGGTCAGCCGTGGCGTTGCAGGTCGCCGAGGACCTCGAGAATCTCCGCCGGCTCGATCCGTTGTCTCAGCACGACACCCTCGTCGGTGGGCAGGACCCAGGCGATGCCTCCGGCGTCCCGTTTCTTGTCCACCGCCAGGTGGGCCAGGACGGTCCCGGCATCGAGGTCGTGGACCGGCGGCAGCGGTTCCAGACAGGCAACGGCATCGAGGAGCCGCCGGCCGGCCCCGGCCGAGAGCACGCCGCGGCTCCGGGCCAGCCGCACCGCCGCACGCAGCCCCCAGGCGACGGCCTCGCCGTGAAGAAAACGCTCGTAGCCGGTGGCGGCCTCCAGAGCGTGGGCCACCGTGTGGCCCAGGTTGAGGGCCTGCCGCGCGCCGGCCTCGCGCTCGTCCTCCCGGACAACGCGCGCCTTGACACGGACCGAGCCGGCCACCAGGGCGATCCACCGTTCGGCCCGGCCCTTGGAGTACCCCCGCACGGCGTCCGGAATGAGCTCGAGCAGGGACCGGTCACCGATCCACGCCGTCTTGATCGCCTCGGCAAGGCCCGCCCTGAGCTCCCGCAGGGGCAAGGTGGAGAGGGTGTCCACGTCGGCCACCACCAGGGAGGGCGGCCAGAAGGCGCCGATCAGGTTCTTGCCCTCGTCCAGGTTGATGCCCGTCTTGCCGCCCACCGAAGCGTCCACCATGGCCAGCAGGGTCGTCGGTACGGCGGCCCAGGAGATCCCCCGCAGAAAGATCGCCGCGGCAAACCCCGTCATGTCGGTGACGACCCCCCCGCCCACGCCCACGAGGAACGCTCCCCGCCCCGCGCCACGGCGCAGCAGCCAGCGACAGATCCGTTCCACCTGCGGCCACCGCTTCGCCGGTTCCCCGGCCGGCAGCTCCAGCGGCGGGTCCGATCCCAGGCGGGCCGCCGCCGTGGCCCCCCACAGCGGGCCGACCGTGGCATCGGTGACCACCGGCCATCCCCGGCCCGCCCGAGCCTCCTCCAGGAGATGCGGCAGCTCGGGGAGGATCTGTTCCCCCACGAGCACCCGGTAGGCACCCCGCTCGGACGCGACCTCGATCCGTTCCATCGCCCCATGGTAGACGAAAACGGCGGGGCCCGGAGGCCCCGCCCTGAATCAGCAGCTGATCGAGTCTACCAGCGGAACCTGACGCCCAGCTGGAACTGGCGCGGATCGCCGGAATGGCGCTTCTTGCCGAAGTCATCCCGGATGTACGCCTCGTGATTCTTCCAATCCCATCCCACGAGCTGGGTGTTGGTGGTGTACCAGTTCTCGTTGTTCAGCAGGTTGAAGATGTCCAGCATGATCTCCGCCTGGTAGTGGCCGGCGAAACGGAAGATCTTGGAGATCCGCAGGTCCACGTTGTGGAACCAGGGCTGGCGCTCGGTGTTCCTGCTGTAGTGCTTGTAGACCCCGTTGCCCAGGTCGATCGTGGCGCGGTCACGGTAGTAGCCGTCGCCGTTGAGATCGCGGCCGTCGGTCGCCGTGAAGGGGAAGCCCGAACGGATGAAGATGATGGTCGAGACGGTGAAGTCGTAGGGCAGCAGCACGGTGCCCGACGCGACGAACTTGTGCTTGACGTCGTAGTTGGAGGGGCCCCACTCGGCACCGAGGTTGTACTGGTCCTCGGGCCAGCCAGAGCTGGACGACGACACCGAGCGCTCGTTGGAGTCCTGGTCGCGGGAGCGCGAATAGGTGTAGGAGGCGTCCAGGGACCAGTTGTGGGAGAAACGCTTCCGGGCCTTGAGCACGATGGCGCGGTAGTTGGCCTTGGCGTCGGACTTGAACATCATGATCTTGCCAAGGTCCGGGTAGTTCACACCGTAGTACCACTTGCTGTAGTGGGGGCGGCCATCGATGGTGGTTCCCCCGTCCGGTGCGATGTTCTGGTCCTGCTTGCGCTCCAGCTTGTCGGTCTTCGAGTAGATCAGGTCGAGGCCCACGGAGAAGTCCGGCGCCACCTCGCGCTCGTAGCCCAGGGAAACCCGCTTGGTCTCGGGGTTCTCGAAGTTGGGATCGTAGACGAAGATGGAGGCCTTGGCCTCGGGGAGGTCGCCGATGGACCCGATACGGTCGGGCCAGGAGGGACATCCCGGCGTGCTGGAGCAGTTGAGCTCGACGCGGACGACGCGGACGCCGTTGGTCAGCATGGCGTTGGCGTCCAGGAGGGTCGGCGTGGAGTCGTAGAAGTAGCCGGCGCCGCCGCGGAGCACCTGCTTGCCGTCACCGGCAATGTCCCAGGCGAAGCCCACCCGGGGCGCATAGTTGTTGTCGTCGTCGGGGATCTGGCCGGTCAACGGGTACAGCGGGTTGGTCTCCTTGGGGTTGTCGTGGGCCTGGAGGTCATAGCGAAGACCGAAGGTCACGTTGAAGTTGGGCGTGATCTGCCACTGGTCCTGCATGTAGCCGGCGTAGTAGTTGGTATTGAACTTGACCTTGCCGTCGTAGTCCGAGAAGGCCTGGGTGTAGCGGAATACGTTGTCGTCGAAGAAGTCGTCCCACGAGCTGTAGTAGTACTGGCCGCCGCCGTAGCGGAAGAAGCCGTCGTCGAAGCTGGCGAAGGTGAAGTTGATCCCCGCCTTGAGGGTGTGGTCACCGACGAACCAGGTGAAGTTGTCGACGATCTGGGTCTTCGTCTCGGTCAGGAAGTTGGGCAGGAAGTTGTTCTGACCGAAGGTCGCGTCGTAGCGGGAGCCCAGCCGGACTTCGGGGATGGCGGTGTAGTTGGCGGTACGGGGCCGCTCCTCCTTGGAGTACTGGAAGATCGCCTCGTTGGCCATGTCCTCGCCGATCACCGAGTTCAAGGTGCCAACCAGCGAGTTGAACTTGTTCTGCTCGTAGCCGTTGTTGGACCAGCCGGAGGTCGAGTAGTTGTTGGTCAGGTTCTCACCCTTGTTCTTGGAGTAGTTCCAGCGGAAGGTGGCCAGATGGTTGACGCTGGCCTGCCAGTCCAGCTTGAGCAGCGTAACGTCCTGATCGTTGGTCTGCTTGACGGTGCCCACTTCCTTGTCGTAGCTCAGGCCCGTCAGGGCCTCCCACTCCGCAGTGCGGTCGGTGGGGAAGCCGCGGAAGTACCGGTTGGTCGGCTGGTCCAGCCGCTGGCCGTCGTAGGAGATGAAATAGTGGAGCTTGTCCTGGATGATGGGGCCACCGAAGGCAAAGCCGAACTGGTTCCGCTTGAAATCGGCGGTCGTCCGCTTGTCCGCGTAATCGCTGACCCAGCTGTCGGGACGGGCATACCAGAACACCTCGCCGTGGAGCTCGTTGGTTCCCGACTTGGTGATGGCGTTGATGACGCCGCCCGAGGAGTTGTACTGGAGGCTATACTCCGACTGCACCACCTGCAGCTCCTTGATGGCCGCCTGCGAGAAGGTGAAGGGCGGGCGCGTGCCGCCGCGCTCCTCGCCGAAGAAGCCCGACTGATCGTCGGCGCCGTCGATATTGAAGGAGTTCTGGATACCGCGCTGGCCACCGATGTGGACCCGTCCGACGCTGTCGGGGATCGACGCCGGCGTCAGCGCGACGAAGTCCAGGAAGTCGCGGCCGTTGAGCGGGAGATTGGCGATGGCCTCGCTCCCCACGGACGCCGCCACGTTGGGGTTGGTCGTCTCGACGATGGGCGCCTCGGCGGTGACCACGATCTCTTCCTTGATCTTCGAGGGCGTCAGCACGAAGTCCAGCTTGATGGAGGAACCCAGGGTCACCTTGATGCCCTTGTACGCCACCGGCTGGAAACCATCGATCGTGGCCGTCATGTCGTACTTCCCAGAGGGAAGGAAGTCCAGGCGGTACAACCCCTTGTCATCCGACACCGAGCTCCGTTTCAAGCCCGTGTCCACGTTGGCCGCCGTCACCATGACGCCCGGCAGGGGCACCCCATGGTTGTCGGAAACCACACCAATGATCTGTCCCGTCGCCACGTTCGACTGCGCCCGTACCACCACCGGCGCCAGCACGAACAGGACGGCGAGGGTCCACACAACACACCTTCGCAAACCAGCCATACTGTTTCCTCCTCCCGGGGAATCCCCCGATTTCCTCCAGATACGATCCCGCGGCGTCTCACCAGCGCCACGTCATGGCGAAACTCTAGTCGGACCGGAAGGCGATGACAAGGGGAATGGCCCCACGAGATCCGGGGCAATCCACCAGTTGCCGTCGACCCGCGGAACCCACGGATCGTGGCGCTCGAGCCAGTCGCCGATCAAATCCCTCATCTGCTCGCTGCTCTTCCACACGACTTCGGCCTGAGCCAGGTGCGGGAAGCCCCCGCCCCCGGCCGCGCGATAGTTGTTGCAGACAACGGTAAAGTTGGCGTGAAGGTCCAGGGGAAGGCCCTGAAAACGGAGATCCCGCACGCGGTGGCCCGCGGGACGCGTGGGGTCGATCCTGTAGCTCAGCCCCTCCATGGTGTCCACATTGTACCCGCGAATCCGCGGATTGGTCAGGAGCCGGCAGCCGTTGCCCCCCGGACAGTCCAGTCCGGCGTAGTACAGGGCCGCATGCTCCAACACGTCCTTGACCTGCCGGCCCGTCAGACGAACCGCCACCAGGGTGTTGGGATACACGTAGAGCGCGTAGACCCAGCGCCAGGTGACCGGTCCCGCGGCGAGGTCCGGGGTGCGCATGGTCAACAGCGAGGCCAGGGAGAGGTCGGCTCCCGAGGCCTCGAGCTGCACCGCATGGAGCAGGTCGAGGGCGGCGCAATCCCCGAGACGGCAACCGCGGACGCTGACCGGCGCCGTCACGTGGCCCACCGGGCCGTCCAGGGCGGCCACCACGCGCCGGTGGGCCGGCGCTGCGGCGGCGGCGATGGCCGGATCGGGAGCCACCCCGCGGACGCCGAGGTTCTCGCCTTTCCACGAGGCAATCCGCCAATGCCCTCCCTGCCGCTCGAGCTCCAGATCGATACGGGTCAGGCGTTTCGCGTGGCTCGACGGCTGGGAGACGATGACGCCGTGGAGCTGCCGGGGCGGGATGTTCCGGTGGGTGTGCCCGGTCAACAACAGGTCGATTCCCGGCACCTCGCTCAGCCGCCAGGCGAAGTTCTCCTCGTCGCCGCCCACCGGCTCCCCGCTCTCGGGATCCCGTTCGAAGCCCGTGTGGGCCAGGACCACCACGAGGTCGCAGCGCTCCCGGCCACGCAGCATGGGCACCCAGTGCCTGGCCGCCTCGTCCATGGGCTGAAACCGGAGGCCCTTGTAATGCTCTGGCGTCTCCCAGCCGGGGATACGCGGCGTCGTCAGCCCCAGGACCCCAACCCGTACCGGGCCGGCCTGGAGCACCACGTAGGGAGGAAAGGCCGGCGCGCCGGTCCCCGCCTCCACCGTGTTGGCCGAGAGAAAGGGAAAGCGCGCCTGGCGTTGCGCCCGGCGCAGCACCTCCAGGCCGAAGTTGAGCTCGTGGTTGCCCACCGCCATGGCCTGGTAGCCCATGGCGTTCATGGCGGCAATCGTCGGGCTGGGCTCGCCCCACCGCACGTGCACGAACTGCTCCAGCGGCGTCCCCTGGATCGTATCTCCGGAATCCAGCAGCAGGACGGGCCCCCTGGCCTTCGCCCGGATCCCCTTCACGAGGGTCGCCACCTGCGCCAGCGACCCGTCGGCGGGACGGTTCCTGGCGTCGTCGAAGGGCAGCACCGAGCCGTGGAGATCCGAGGTGTGGAGGACGGTCAGACGTTCACGGGCGGGCTGGCCACCCCAAACGGCCGGTACCGCCACCACGATGGTGGCCAGGGCCGCCACGACATGCCGGAGCGGGTACCGCACGCGCGGATCATAGCAAGAGCGCCGCGCCTGGCCAAACCGGCCTCCCCATCCTCCCGTACTGGCGCTCCGCCGGCCGGATGCGTATCCTGGGACCATGACCGGCGCGTA
Source organism: Acidobacteriota bacterium (assembly GCA_013152925.1). Lineage (GTDB taxonomy): Bacteria > Acidobacteriota > Thermoanaerobaculia > Thermoanaerobaculales > Sulfomarinibacteraceae > JAADFK01. The sequence continues at coordinate 36,581 of JAADFK010000190.1, forward strand.
TCACCTTTCCTCGAGACTCGAGCCATGAGACGCCTCCGGCTCCTGAGCGGCGGGGAGTCGCACGGGCCGCGGCTGACGGTGATCCTCGAGGGTCTGCCCGCCGGCCTCGAGCTCGACCGCGAGGCCATCGACCGGTGGCTGGCCCGCCGGCAGCACGGCTTCGGCCGCGGCGGCCGGCAACGCATCGAGAACGATCGGGTCGAGGTCACCGGCGGCCTGCGGGGCGGCCGGACCCTGGGCTCCCCCCTGGTCCTCCACGTGGCCAACCGCGACTGGGAGAATTGGGCCGCGGTCATGGATCCGTGGGAGCTCGACCCTGCCGCGGCCACCGCGCGCCGCGTCACCGCCCCGCGCCCCGGCCACGCCGACCTCTCGGGGGGGCTCGGCACGGGCCAGACGGAGGACCTCCGCAACGTGCTCGAACGGGCCTCCGCCCGGGAGACGGCAGCCCGGGTCGCCGCCGGGGCCGTCTGTGCCCAGCTTCTCGAACGCTACGGCATCGCCCTGCGCTCTGGCGTCCTTGGGATCGGTCCCCACGAGCTGCACCACGGCCCCCCCCACTGGGACCTCCTGGGCCAGGTGGACCCGGGCTCCCCCCTGGTCAGCGTCGACCCCGGCCGCGAGGAGGAGCTCGTGGGCTTCATCCGGAAGGTGCGTGAACGCGGCGAGACGCTCGGCGGAATCGTCGGCGCGGCCGTCCGTGGCCTGCCGCCGGGGCTGGGATCTTATGTCCACTGGGACCGCAAGCTCGACGGCCGCGTGGTCCAGGCCCTGGTGTCGATCCCCTCGGTCAAGGCCGCGGCCATCGGCGCCGGTATCGAGGCCTCCGCCCTCGAGGGCTCCTCGGTTCATGACCCGATCGTGCCGGGACCGTCCGGCCTCGAGCGGCCGAGCAACCGCGCCGGCGGCCTGGAGGGCGGCGTCACCAACGGGGCCGACCTGATCGTCCGCGCCTGGTTCAAGCCGATCTCGACCCTGAGGCGGGGACTGCCCTCGGTGGACCTGGCGACCGGTGAGCCCCGGACCACGGACTGGGAGCGCTCGGACACGGTGGCCGTGGCCTCGGCGCCCGTGATCGTCGAGGCCATGCTGGCCCTGGTCCTTGCGGACGCCCTCCTGGAGACGCTCGGCGGCGCCTGCATGGACGACGTGGACGCCGCCTGGCGCGCCTACACGGGTCGCCTCGCTCCCTGGTGGCGCCCGGAATCCGCGCCATGAGCTGGACCGCCGTGGGCGTCGACTTCGGAGGCACCAAGATCCGGGCGGCCCGGATCGCCGGCGGCCGGGTGGAGGACGAGGCGACCCGCCCGACGCCGCCGGAGGATCCCACCATGATCCTCGGCGCCGTCACCGACGCCGTCGCCGCCGTCCACCGGCCCGGGTGTCCCATCGGTGTTGCCATGGCCGGGCAGATCGACCGACGCTCCGGCGTCGTCCGCAGCTCGCCCAACATCCCGGGGCGCAACATCCCCCTTGGACCTTCGCTGGAGGACGCTTTCGGGGTCCTGGTCATCCTCGACAACGACGTGCGCCTGGCCGCCGCCGGCGAGTGGAGCGCCCTCGGTGAGACGCCGAGTCTCCTCGTGGCTCTTTACGTCGGAACCGGCATCGGCGCGGGCGTCCTCCTCAACGGACATCCCCTGTCTGGAAGCCACAACCTGGCGACCGAGGCCGGGCACGCCACCTTCATACCCGGGGGCGAGCTGTGCAGCTGCGGCCGCCTGGGGTGTTTCGAGGCCTACGCCGGCGGCAGGGCTCTGGCGCAGCGGGCCAGGCGCCTGCTGGCGCAACGGGGCCTCGGCGCCGCCCCGCTGGACGCGGCCGCCGTCATCCGCATGGCCCGCCACGAGGATCCGGCGGCCGCCGCCGTCTGGGAGGAGGCCGTCGAGGCCCTGCGGACTCTCGCCTGGAACCTGAGCGTGCTCTTCGATCCGGAGGTCGTGGTCCTCGGGGGCGGCGTCGTCCGGGGCGCGCCGGAGCTTCTCGAGGAGATCCGCAGCCATGTGGAGGAACAGGCGTGGTCCGGCTACCCGCCGCCCGGGATCGTGCTCGGACACCCGGACGCCGCCGTCCTTGGCGCCGCGCGCACCGCCTGGCTGGAATACCACGGTGGATGAGCGGTGCCCCTCCTGCGGGGCCGAGCTGGGGCTGTCGGTGATCTGCCCCCACTGCGGCTGGGACCCCGTCACGGCCCTTCCGCGGAACCGCAAGCGCCCACCCATCACCATCCTCGCCCGTATCCTCCTCTGGGGCGGTCTCGCCGGCCTCCTCGCGCTCGGCTGGTGGCGTTGGGTCCTCGTGGGCCCCGGACCCGACCTCCCGACGACCCTCCATTGGATCACCCTGGGCGACGGCGGCCGTGCCGCAAGCCTCGTCACGATCCACCGTGCCCACGAGATCGCCTCGGCCGCCGCCCGTTACACCGTCCGCGAGGTGGAGCCACCCTCTTTCGACGGCGACTGGGTGAAAACCCTGGCGCCGTACTCCACCATGGCGGTCCGGGGCTGGCTCCCCCTGCTCTTCGGCGCCGCCGACGCCGCCCTGGCGCCGGATGCGGTCACCACCTTCTACCGGATCGAGGCCGTCGACGGCTGGGGACGGCCGTGGAAGGTCACCACGCGCCAGCTCCCGCGGGGCTTCGATGCCGACGCGGACCCGCAGGTTCACGCCGATCTCGAGGCCGGCCTGTGGAGGAGCTTCTTCGCCGCCGGCCGGCCCGATTTCCACAACCTCGGCTACCTCCGCCTCGAGCTGCGTTCGGCCGGACCCGACGGCCGCCTCGCAACGCCCGACGACATCATCTTCACCAGCTACGTGCCCGTCCGCATGATCTTCCCGGCCGCCATGGCCCGCGAAGCGCTCCAACGGCAGATGGAGGCCGCCTTCCTTCGCGGCCGCCAGCTCTACACCTGGACCGGCTGCCGCTGGGACCTCATCGACGCCCGTCTTCTGGCCGAACACCGCCTGGACACGCTGTTCTTCCAGGAGTGACCGCCGGCGGCGCCCGCCGCGGCCGGCCAGCGCCGGATCGCCTTCCGCCTATCTCCGGCGGCCGAATCCTCCCCGCGAGGCCCTGGGAGCCCGGCTGTGGGAGCGGGAGTAGCTGGGAGGCCGGGACTGGATCCGCTGGTTGCCGCGCTGGCGGGCGCGGTAGTCCGATTCCAGCGAGCGCGGTTGCCGGCCCGGCGTAGGCGGTCCCGTGGAAGGCCGGGCCGACGGGCGCGCCGTGCTTCCGCTCGGACGGCCGGGGACCGCGGGCCGGGTCGTCTTCTGCCAGGAACCCCTGTTCCGTTGCTCCCACGAGCCGTCACGCGTCCGTCGGTACACGTTGCCGTTCCGGTCCGTGTAGATGTTGTTTGGCTTGCCCCTGGCCGTCCGCGGCTGACGGGCCGTCCGCGTTCCGGCGCCCTGGGCGATCCGGGCCCGGTTGGCCTGGCTACGGTAGATGTTGTTCCTGGCGTACGGGGTGGGCCGGGGTCTCCGGCCATCCAGCCTGCCGTGCCAGTAACCGTGCCGGTAGCCGGCGCGCCAGCCCGCACGCATGGCGAATCCAGGATAGGGACGGAAGAAGCCGGGACCGAACCAGCCGCCGAAGCCGGCCCACCCGCCCCACGGACCGTGGCCGATGGTGAAGTGGAAGGGACCCGTCCCAAAGCTGAAGCCGAAGCTCCAGCCGTACCAGGGGTTCCAGCGGACGTGAAAGCCGTAGGTCACGGGACGGGGGTAGTAGTGGTGGGGACCCCACCAGGGACGGTAGTAGTGGCCGGTGCCGTAGACCACGCAGCCGTGGTGGACAAAGCTCTCCGTGTAGCCCGGGGTGTACCCCACGTAGACCACCTCGGGCGTGGTGTCGTAGATCTTGACGTAGGTCACGTTGTAGATGGGGCAGGAGGGCGGGATCTGCGAGATTTCCGCGGGAATGGTGATCGAAACCGTCCAGGGTCCCGTGGGCGACGCCGAGTCGTACCAGACCCCCTGGTCGCAGAGGTAGTACCTGCCGGCGGCGTAGACCACCGCGGACGAGGTGTTGACGGCATAGACCATCTTCGTCTTTTCGATGGGCTCGAACTTGGGTTGGCCGTCGTACGTGACCTCCGGTGCCGGAGCATCCCGCCTGACGGCGGCGGTGTTGGGAATCACCTGCTCCAGGACCGCTTCCTGCGCCTCCTCGGTCCCGGCCACGCTGGCCCGGAGATACCCGACCTCCGAGCCCTTCGGGATGTTGGCAAAGCCCGCCGGCAGCTCGTCGCTGGCCACATGGGTCCAGGGGCCCCGGTCCAGGTCGGGGCTCGTGAACCAGCGTCCGGAAAGAAGCACGTACCACTGCTTCGCCCCGTTGTCGTAGAGCACATCGGAGTCGGTGTTGCTGACCTCCGACAACCCCGTCTCGCCGAGGGGTTTCAGCTGGGGCTTGCCGTCGATGAAGATCAGCTCGGCGGGTACCAGCGAGACGACGACCTTCGGGATCCTGGTTTCGGCCGGCTTGGAGGGGACCTGCTCTCCCGTGTCTCCGGCCGCCTCCTGCTGCACCTGCTGTTTCTTCTGCTCCTCCTTGAGCTGCTTGTCCAGCTGCTTCAGGGGATCCGGGAGCACGTTCTGGAGCCGCCATGGGCCCTCGATATTCCTGGCCGAGTACCAGTCCTTGTCGGTGGCCAGCCAGAAGGTTCCCTCGTACTTGACCATGACGTAGGGCGTGTTGGACACCCTCTCGAATGGGGCGTTTTCCACCTTTTCCAGCCGCGGTGTGCCATCCACGAAGATCAGCACCGAGGGTTCGTGACGAACGAGGACTCTCGGTGGCCTGTCGTTGAAACCGTCCGCCTCCCGGGTCTGCTCCTCAACCAGCTTGAGGTAGGGGATCACCAGGTCCAGGTCGTAGACCAGATCCCAGGTGGGAATCTCCGTTTCGAGCAGGGACGCCAGCTTCTTCTTGTTCCCCTCCGAGGCCCCGTCGAGCTTGACCCTGGGCACCTTGATATCGAGAATCCTCACCGTCCGGGCGTCGCGATCCACGTCGTAGCGGCCCGTCACCCAGACGGCGCCGAAGACCGGCTCGGCGGTTTTCGGGCTCTGGACCGAGACGGCCGCCCTGTAGTCCACCGTAACGTCGCCCCACCGGTCCAGCTGGGGCTGATAGATGGTGACGATGGCGTTGTCCACCTCGATGTCACGGGGCCACTCGTCGATGGGTTGGACGCCGGTGCCGGGGGAGGCCACCTGGGCCCACACGGCCGGGGAGAACAGCGACACCGCCGCAAGAACAAGGAATACCACGAGCGGCAAGCTCTTCCTCATGACCTCTCCTTCGTGTACGGCCACATTCTACGGCAGCCGCTTGTTTCCCCACAACGCCCTTGCCCTGGCTCACCGCCGTCAGCCGTGCGCCGGCCAGTCCCAGCGGTGTGCCGGGTCCACCCGAGCACCGCGCAACGCAAGGCGGTGCAGGGGCTCGGGGCATCGAACGGCCGCCGCCCTGCGAGCGTCGGCAGGCGGTGCCGTTCCCACGTGCCCCTCCACCGGCCCGTTCGCTGGACTCGTTGTGCCGCACGTCCCTGCGGGTGGCCACAGGCTCCCCCACCTCCCCGGCTCCGTCCGCACGGGCCAAACCACCTCCATGTGAGCTACACTGGAACCAGACCATGCACGACGATGATCAGCCCACTGAAGCCGGCGGTGGCGGGCAGGAACGGCCCACCCAAGCCCTGGATCGGCTCAGCCCCGGCGCCACGCTTGGCCGGTACGTGGTCCTCGAGCGGATCGGCTCCGGCGGCATGGGGGTGGTCTACGCCGTCTACGACCGGGAGCTCGGCCGCAAGGTGGCGCTCAAGGTGCTGCACGGTCACAGCGACGAGCGGTCCGGCCAGCGCCTCCTCAGGGAGGCGCAGGCCATGGCGAAGCTCGCCCACCCCAACGTGGTCGCGGTCCACGATGTGGGGGAGCACGTCGGTCACACCTTCATCGCCATGGAGTTCATCGAGGGCTTGAGCCTGGACCGGTGGCTCGTGGAGTCCGAGAGAAGCTGGCGGGATGTGGTCGGGGTCTTCCTCCAGGCCGGCCAGGGGCTCGCGGCCGCCCACCGGGCGGGCCTGGTTCACCGGGACTTCAAACCCGGCAACGTGCTCGTGGGGCGGGACGGACGGGCCCGGGTGGTGGACTTCGGGTTGGCCCGCCCGGTGGAATGGAAAGGGCTCGACGACGCAAAGACCCGGGCCTTCGACGCCACGACCGCGGCGCCGTCAACCACAATGGCTGGTCCGGCCACGCCCCTGACCCAGCCTGGCGCCATCGTGGGAACGCCACGGTACATGGCGCCCGAGCAGGTCCTCGAGGGACGGGCCGATGCCCGGTCCGACCAGTTCGCTTTCTGCGTCGCACTGTACGAGGCCCTGTGGGGAGAGCACCCGCTGCCCGGGGATGGATTCTCCAGGGCGATCCAACACGCTTCCAGCTCTGGAATCGGCGTTCCCGCCTCACCCAGGATCCCCGCCCGGGTTCGGCGAGCCATCGCCCGGGGCCTGGCCCCGCGGCCCTCCGATCGTTTCCCCGACATGGGGTCCCTCCTTGCCGAGCTGGGGCACGATCCCGCCACCCTTCGCCGCAAATGGGCCCTCGCCGGCGGCATCGCGCTCCTGGCGGCTGCTCTGATTCTTGGGGCGATGGAGATCCGGCGGCGCAGGGCCGCCCTGTGCAGCGGTGGAACCGACCGTCTCCAGGCGGTCTGGAACCCCAGGAGGATGGCCCGGATCGAAGCGTCATTCGCCGCCACCGGGCTTCCTGGTGCCGGCGTCCTGGCGGAGCGCGTCGGACGCGCCCTCGACGCACGGGGCGCCCACTGGGTGGACTGCTTCACACGGGCCTGCACGGCCTCGCGTTTGAGGGGTGAGGTATCGCCGGAGGTTCTCGACCGGCAGGTGGCTTGCCTGGAGCTCCGGCTCGCCGAAACCGATGCCTTCGTCTCGTTGCTCGAAACTGCGGACACCGGCCTCGCCGTGTCCGGCCTGGATGCACTGCGCGGGCTCCCGGACCCCGAGCCTTGCACCTCCGCTGCCGAGCTGCTCGGCGAGGATCCGCTCCCCGCCGACCCCGTACGCCGTCAGGCGGTGAAGGCAGGGCAGGCCGAGCTCGCCCGGGCCGAGGCCCTTCACGCCGCCGGCCGCTACGATGCGGCCGCCAGGCTGGCCGCCGAGCTTGTCCAGGCTGGGGGGGTGGAGTATCAACCGCTCCTGGCCTCGGCGTTGCTGCTGGAAGGCAAGGCTCGCACCGCTCTCGGTGAGACCGGCATGTCCGAGCCGCTGCTCCGGAAGGCCCTGGTCGTGGCGGAACGGGGCGGCGCCAGCAGGGTGGCCTCGATGGCTGCCGAGAGGATGGCGTGGAGCCTCACGACCGTCCGGGCGGACACAACGAGGGCATTCTGGTGGCTGGACCTCGCCGAGGCCCGGGCCTCACGTCTGCTCCACGGAGCTTCCCTCCGGCGCACCATCCAGGAGACACGGGTCACGATCCTCCAGCAGGCAGGCCGCTATGAGGACGCCCTCGCGCTCGAGCGGAGGCTCCTGGCGGAGGCAAGAGAGGCCGGGGGCACCGCCGTCCAGCTCGCCGTGGCCAACGAGAAGCTGGCCGATGTGCTGTTCTCCACCGGCGCCTACGATGAAGCCATCGAGCTCTACCGCAAGGCGGTGGCGCTCAGGGAGCGGGACCTGGGACCCGAGCATCCGCTCGTCGCCGATCCGCTCGTCAGCCTCGGGGCGGCGCTTTCCAAGGGCGGCCGTGCCGACGAGGCCGTGGGGATCCTCGAGCGGGCCCTGTCCATCGAGGAGTCCGCCTACGGGACGAAGAGCCCGCTCCTGGGCCAGGTGCTCAACAACATCGCGTACGTCCAGGAGGAACGCGGCAGGAACGAGGAGGCTCTGGCCACCTATGACAAGGTCCTCGAGATCGTCGGCGCCGGGTGGGGACCCGGCCACCCCCAGGTGGGGCTGACCCAGATCAACCGCACCAGCGTCCTGCGCCGGATGGGCCGGCTCGGGGACGCCCTCGACGCAGCCGGTGAGGCCCAGCGCGTCCTGGCGGGAGCGTACGGTCTCGATCACCCGTACACCGCCTACGCCTTCAACTCGCAGGGCGTGATTCTGTACGAGCTCAAGAGGTACCGCGATGCGGCGGCGGCATTCGAACGGGCGCTTCGGATCCGGGAGAACGTCCTCACCGACCCGTTGGAGACCGCCGAAACCCGCTTCTCGCTTGCCAAGGCGCTCTGCGCTACGGGCGAGCGCACCAGGGCGCGTGCCGAGGCGCGGAGGGCCCGGAGAGTGTTCGTCGGCCGCGGCGGTCAGCAGGCTGGCGAGGACCTCAGGCGCTACGAGGACTGGGCCAGGACTTCAGGCTGCAGGTAACGCGGCTGGATCATCCCGCCGGCCACCTTGATCCATCGTGGTTGCTCGCCGGGCGCGACGGGCCTGGCGTTCCACCTCCGCGCCGGCCCGGAAACAGAACGAACGCCATCGTGCACAGTATCGTGACGCCGTCCGGAGTGAAGCCGTGCTCCACCGAGCCGGACCCCGGTGCGCCGCACAATGGAATCCGCAGGCTGACGCCGGGATCGCACCGACGCGCCGTTTCTGGACGGGAGCTAGCTCATCCCATCGATGATGGCGTTGAAGGTCGGGCTGGGACGCATCTCCCCGGCCGCCTTGGCGTCGTCGGGCAGGTAGTAGCCGCCGACGTCCGCCGGCCTGCCCTGGGCCGCCATCAGCTCGTCGAAGATGACGCGCTCCTTCTCCGCCAGCTGCCGGGCCACGGGCTCGAAGCGCGCCTTGAGCTCGGGATCGTCGTCCTGGGCCGCGAGCGCCTGCGCCCAGTACAGCGTCAGGTAGAAGGTGGAGCCACGGTTGTCGATCTCGTTGACCTTCCGCGATGGCAGCCTGCCGTTCTCGAGATAGGCGGCCACCGCCTGGTCGAGGGTCCTCGCCAGGACCCTGGCGGCGGTGTTGCCGGTCTTTTCTGCAATCATCTCGAACGAGGGCACCAGCGCGCAGTACTCGCCCAGGGAGTCCCACCGCAGGTGGCCCTCCTCCAGGAACTGCTGCACGTGCTTCGGCGCGGAGCCGCCGGCGCCGGTCTCGAACAGCCCACCGCCCTTGAGCAGCGGCACGATGGACAGCACGCGGGCGCTGGTTCCCAGCTCGAGGATCGGGAAGAGGTCGGTCAGGTAGTCCCGGAGGACGTTGCCGGTGACGGAGATCGTGTCCTCGCCGCGCCGGACCCTCTCCAGGGAGAACTTCATGGCATCGACCGGCTTCATGATCCGGATGTCGAGGCCCGTGGTGTCGTGCTCGGGCAGGTACTTCCGCACCTTCTTGATGATCTCGGCGTCGTGGGCGCGGTTCTCGTCGAGCCAGAAGATGGCCGGCGAGCCCGAGGCACGCGCCCTGGTGACGGCGAGCTTGACCCAGTCGCGGATGGGCTCGTCCTTGGCCTGGCACATGCGGAAGATGTCGCCCGGCTCCACACGCTGTTCGAGGAGCACCGCGCCGGAGGCGTCCACCACGCGGATGGTGCCCTCGGCCTTCGCCTCGAAGGTCTTGTCGTGGGAGCCGTACTCCTCGGCCTTCTGCGCCATCAGGCCCACGTTGGAGACGTTGCCCATGGTGGCCGGATCGAACTGGCCCTTGGCCTTGGCGTCCTCGATGATCGCCTCGTACATGGTGGCGTAGCAGCGGTCGGGGACCATGGCCAGGGTGTCCTGGAGCTCGTCCTTGGCGTTCCACATCTTGCCGCCGTCGCGGACGATGTTGGGCATGGAGGCATCGACGATGATCAGGTTGGGGCGGTGGAGGTTGGTGATGCCGCGCCGCGAATCCACCATCGCCAGGGCGGGCCGCTTCTCGTACACCGCCGCGATGTCGGCCTCGATCTCCGCCTTCTTCTCCGCCGGCAGCCGGTCGAGCTTCTCGAGCACGTCGGCCAGTCCGTTGTTGACGTTGGCGCCGATCTCGGCCAACGCATCGGCGTGCTTCTCCAGGGCGTCCTTGAAGAAGACGGAAACGCAGTGCCCGAACATGATGGGATCGGAGACCTTCATCATGGTGGCCTTGAGGTGGAGCGAGAGCAGGACGTCATCCGCTCTGGCCTCTTCGATCTTCTCCGCGTAGAAGGTGCGCAGCGACCGCACGTTCATCACGGCCGTGTCGATCACCTCGCCCTCCAGCAGGGGGAGTCCCTCCTTGAGCGTGGTGACGCTGCCGTCGGTGCCGACGAACTCGATCTTGACCTCGGTCGGGGCGTCGAGAGTCATGGACGTCTCGCTGCCGTAGAAGTCCCCTTCGCTCATGTAGGCCACGCGGGCCTTGGAGCCGGACTTGGGCCACGGCTTCATCATCTTGTGGGGGTGTTTCTGGGCGTAGCGCTTGACCGCCGCCGCAGGCCGGCGGTCGGAGTTCCCCTGGCGCAGGACGGGGTTGACGGCCGAGCCGAGGCAGACGGAGTAGCGTTCACGAAGCGCCTTCTCCTCCTCGGTCTTGGGCTCCTCGGGGAAGCTGGGGATGTCGTAGCCCTTGGACTGCAACTCCTCGATGGCGGCCACCAGCTGGGGAATGGAGGCGGAGATGTTGGGCAGCTTGATGATGTTGGCCTCGGGCTTCTGGGCCAGCTCTCCGAGCGCGGCCAGGTCATCGGGGATCTTCTGGTCCTCCGACAGGTTGTCGGGGAAGTTGGCGATGATCCGGCCGGCCAGCGAAATGTCCCGCAGCTCGACCTCGATACCGGTGCCCCTGGTGAAGGCACGCACGATAGGGAGGAATGCGTAGGTCGCCAGGAGCGGCGCCTCGTCGGTCTTGGTCCAGCTGATGGTCGATGTGGTCATGGTCCGTCCTCGCGAAAGTATTTGGATCATCCCGATCCGGCACGAGATTGTAGCGCTTTCGGACGTGCTTGTCAGCACGCCGTTTTCGCAGCCGGATGATTCGAGAGGGGCCTCCAGAGCGAGGTCATGGCCGTTTCGGACCCTCCCCGGCGCCGTCGGCTGTCGCCCCGGAGCACGGGCGGAACGTCTCGCCGGCGTGCCGTGATCGCACCACCCGCACCCGGGTTGCCGCGGAAGGTGCTCGGCTCCGCGACCAGAACACTCCCCGGCACCCCTCCCTCCATCGCCTATCTTCTTTCCGTCCTTCTTCTCACCCCTTGACCCTCCAGCCCTTCCCTTGAAGGAGGAGGCGGATCCGGTCCCGGTGGTCGCCCTGGATCTCGACGCCATCGTCGGTGACCGTGC
>JAADFK010000191.1 GCA_013152925.1 Acidobacteriota bacterium
TGGGCGCCCGACGGCCGCCTGCTGATCGCCGACACCGGCAACCGGCGTATCCTGCAGGCGAGCCCGCCGTCGTGGAAACCCCGGACCCTCGTCGCCCTGGACGGTCCCGTGGTGGGACTGGCCATCCTCGGTGACACGCTGGCCGCGGCCGTTCCCCAGAAGGGAATCGTCGCCCTCGTCGACCTGACAAGCGGTGCCACCGTGCGGACCCTCCAGATGCCCGGCTGGAGCGACGGGAGCCAGCAGGAGGGCTACCTGCTCGAGCTCGGCCCGCACCGCCTTCTGGCCTCGGCGCCCGGGCCCGGCGAGCTCTGGCTTCTCGATCCCGCCGGCAAGCACGATGCGGTCCGCCTCGCCACAAAGCTGCCCAGTATCACGGCCATGGCGCTCCTGCCCGACGGCCGGCTCCTGGCCTCCGAGACCTTCGAGAACCGCCTGGTTCGCATTCCCATCGAAGAGCGTCCCGCACCATGAGCCAGGCGAAGAAGCGGCGCCTCGACCAGCGGATGACCGAGCTCGGCATGACGCCGACACGGGCCCGGGCCCAGGCCTTGATCCTGGCCGGCAAGGTCCGCGTGGACGGGAGGCCCGTCACCAAGGCCGGCACGCAGGTCGGCCCGGAGGCACACATCGACCTTGCCGAGCCGGACCACCCCTGGGTCTCCCGCGGCGCTCTCAAGCTCGAGGCCGCCCTGGACACCTTCGCCATCGACCCGTCCGGGCTGGACTGCCTGGACGTGGGGGCGTCCACCGGGGGCTTCACCGATCTCTTACTCTCCCGGGGCGCCCGCCGGGTCATTGCCCTGGACGTCGGGAAGGGTCAGCTGGACTGGAAGCTCAGGACCGATCCCCGGGTCATCGTCCTGGAGGGGGTCAATGCCCGCCACCTCGGTCCGGAGGACCTCCCCTTTCCGGTCCAGCTGGCCGTCGCCGACGTCGCCTTCATCTCCCTCCGCCTGGTGGTACCCCCGCTGCTGCCCCACCTGGAGCCCGGCGCCCACCTGGTCTGCCTGGTCAAGCCCCAGTTCGAGGCCGGCCGCCACCAGGTGGGCAAGGGCGGCATCGTCCGCGAGGAGGCCGTCCGGCGCCTCGTCATCGACGACACCGTGGCCGCCCTCCAGGCCTTCGGCCTCGAGCTCCTCGGCATCGTGCCCTCCCCGATCCACGGCCAGAAGGGCAACCTCGAGGAGCTGGCCGCGTTCCGGTGGGGGCGGGGAGCAAAGAATGAAGGGTGAGGAGTGAGGAAAACGAACGCCCGGGAACGGGTAGGGCCCCGGGGGGAACGCGAAGGCGCCGATGGCGAGCTCACCCGCCCCTCCCGACAATGTCCGGTGAACGTTGTGGGTTGAGCATACTGGACCCCGGCCGGCGCCGGTCTCTTCCAACTGCGCCTCGTGATGTTCCGGTTCCTTCCCGAGAGCTCAGTCGCCGAGGGTCGGGACCATCACACCGGCCTTGGGCGCCGGCTCGCCGTCTTCCGCGCCGACCACCCGGACCTCGAGCTGCGGGGGGTAGTCCAGGGTCCTCTTGACCGTGCACTGCTGGGCCGCCCGGATCACAGCCTTGTGGTACTTCCCGGGGAAGCCCTCCGGCAGCTCCACGTCCAGGACGATGCGGTCCAGACGGCCCGAGCCGTCCCGGAACCAGCGCTGCACCAGGCGCAACCCCTCCGTGGCCAGGCCCCGCCGCTCGCAGAAGCTCAGCACGTAGATCCCCGCGCAGGTGGCCATGGAGGCCAGGAAGAGATCGTAGGGCTCCGGCGCCCGGCCCCCGCCCCCGTACTTCGGGCTCTGGTCGGTCTCGATGTGAAAGCCGTTGTAGTGCGCGTCCACCCGCTTGCCCCCGGGAAAGCTGACCACCATCTCATTGTCCATCAAACCCTCCATGGCCGCGCCTGCGGCGGAGGGGGATTGTAGCGCAGGGCGGCGGGGCGGGCTCCTTGATCCCAAGCGAAGGGCGTTGGGGCCTCCGGTGATCGCGTTTCGTATCCTCCGCGTTCGGGTGCCCTCCGGTCCACGCCGTCGATCAAAGCTGATCCGCCCGGTTGGAGATGGGGCCGCGGTAGTTGTTCGCGAGACGGACCTGGGCGACCTGGGGGCCGAAGCCCTTGTAGGTCTCCTTGATGCGGGTCAGGGCGTTGGAGCGCCAGTCCACGTAGGGGTTGTCGATCTGGATGGGGTCGAGGCAGCCGGCGAGGATGACCTTGGAGCTGTCGCAGAAGCGGCTCATCAGGGTCTTGGCCAGGTGGCGATCGCCGTTCTGGAGCTCGTCCACGGTGACCAGCGACTGCTCGATGTCGAGGCCGCGCAGCATGGAGGTGGAGAGCATCTGGAGGCGCGCCGTCGCCTGGAGCTCCTCGAGGAAGTCGTGGTCGTTCAGGTGGGACAGGGAGCGGATGGCCTGGAAGAAGGGCTCGAGCCAGGGGGTCAGCTTGGCCTCGTAGTCGCCGGGCAGAAAGCCCATCTCGTACTGGGACGAGGCGTGCTCGGGCCGCAGCATGATGAGCCCGTTGTCGTAGCCCAGCTCGGGGGCCAGGGAAGCCGAACGCGAGGAGAAGCGAAGGGCAGTGGGCTGGCCCACGAGCAGGTAGAGAGCGGCCGCCATCATCAGCCGGGTCTTGCCCGAGCCCGCGGGGCCGTCCAGGACCACCAGCTGCACGGTGGGGTCCAGCATGAACTCGATGGCCAGCGTCTGGAAGGGATCGCGAGGCGTCATACCGAGGATGGAGCGTGGTTTGTAGACGTGGCGCTTCCGGTCCCAGTACTGGGCGTGACGGAGGTCGAGCAACCGCTCCGTCTCCAGGTCCACGCGCGTCAGCAGCACGTGCTCGCCGCAGTGGAGGACGACACCCGCGTTCCACAGGGCCCCCTCCCGCACCGTCCCGGGCAACACGTCCAAGGGCAGGGAGCGCTCGCCGGGGTCGCCGCTGTCCAGGAAGCGGCCCCAGGTCTCGGGTTCCACCTCCACCTCCAGGTTGCCGGTGTAGACCTGGTCGATACTTTCCAGCTCCACCTTGCCGTAGCGCAAGTTCTCGGCCTCGATGCCCACGGCATCGCACTTGAGCAGGACGTTGGAGTCCTCGGAAATGACCACGACCCGGTACGACCGCTCGGCCGACTGGGCGGCCACCTGGGCGATCCTGCGGGCACCGGCAAGGATGAGGTTATCTCCTGAGTTGTCGGGGTAGGGCAGCATGGTCTCGCCGTCGGGCTCCCAGGCGAGGATACCGCCACCGGGGGTCGGCCGGAAGCTGTACCCGTTGATCCGGTCGCTGAGGAGATCCTCCATGTGGTGGTGGATCAGCTCGCGGTTGCGGTAATCGAGGATCTTCCGGGTCACCTGCCGCGCCGCATGGCGCACGCCGTCGGACTTGGACCGCGAGGCCTGGAGGCGCCCCAGCTCTTCGACGACCTGGTGCAGCAGGACGACGACGTTGCCGTCGGTCAGGACCTGGTCCAGCCCATCGGGATTCTCGATGAGAGCGGAGGTGTCGGGAATGTAGATCGTGCCCGAAAGGCCCGGTGGAGCTTGCCTCATTTCCTGCAAAGTGTACCACGAAGCGCCGGTGCCGGGTCCTGGCCGGCCCCGCCCTTGGCCTGGGAAACCTCCGGCCGGCCTCAGGCGGACGGCGACTGGTCGAGCTCCCGCCGGCGGAGCACGTCGCGAAGGGCGACGAGGAAGGCCTCGGCGCCGGGGAACCGCTCGTCCCGGTCCCGCGCCGTCAGGCCCCTAACCAGCTCCCAGACATCATCGGGAATCTGCCGGTTGAGCTCCTCGCGTTCGGGCAGCCGTCCTTCCAGGTGCCGTTGCAGCTGCTCCAGCGGGCTTGCACCGGCGAAGGGGAGACCGCCCTCGAGCATCTCGAGCAGGAGAATCCCCAGGGCATAGAGGTCCAAGCGGTGGTCCACAGCTTCCCCGGCAATGGCCTCGGGCGCCGCGTAAGCCGGCGTGCCGACAAATACCGACGTGGCCGTCAGTCCCGCCCCGCCCTCCACCCGCGCGATCCCGAAGTCCATGACCACCAGGCGGCCGTCGGGAAGGATCATCAGGTTTTCCGGCTTGAGATCCCGGTGGATGACACCCTTGGAGTGGGCGTAGTCCAGAGCCTCAGCTATCTGGCGCGCCAGGTCCAGGGCGGTGTCCAGCGGCAGCTCCCCGGCGGTGCGCAGCAGATCTCTCAGGGTTGTTCCGCGGACCAGCTCCATGGCCAGGTAGGGGGTTTCACCTTCCTCGCCGGCCTCGAGGATGCGCACGATATTCGGGTGGTGGAGCTGTGCCCCAAGACGTCCCTCACGGACGAAGCGGCGCCGGAAGCTTTCGTCGTCCAGGCAGTGCTCGTGGGGGACCTTGAGGGCCACCTCCCGGCCATCGGCCAGCCGGCGCGCCAGGTAGGTGGTGGCCATGCCGCCGCTGCCGAGACGCTCCTCCACCACGTAGCGGCCGAAGGTCCGCCCCGCCATGGCCGTACGGGGAGAGGACCCTCGCGGCGCCGAGAGGCTCTCCACCGGCGTCATCCGCCGGGTCGGCGTCGTCTCCAACGCATCGTCTGGCGCGTGCCGCCGCCGGAGCACAACGGCCAGCAGGACCCCCGCCAGCACCAACACACCGAGCAGGAGCAGGAGAACACGACCGTAGCGAGCCGCCGGAGGAGCAACGCCCTTGGGAGACGCTGTGGGTGTGGGTGCGGCGGTTGGCGAGGGGGATGGCGTGGCGGCTGGGATGCCACCCCCCGGCGCCGCCGGCACCACGGGTCGCAGGACATCCCCCGCCTGAAGCTGGACCGACGTCCGAAGGACCAGGCTGCTCCCCTGTGCCACATCGACGCGGTGGCGGCCCGGCCGAACGAGGATCCGGCGGGTCCCGGCGGGATAGCCCCTGCCATCGACGCTCACCACCACGCCGGCCGGAAGCTCTCCCAGATCGATGGCGGCCAGGGCCGGTCGGGGTGTGGAGGTGGGGGACGGCGATGGCGGGGGCCTTGTCGGAACCGGGAGATCGGCCGGCCTCGCCGCGGCACGCTCGCCGGGAGGCCTGCGGTCTCTGGGGGGCCTGTTTCGGGGAGGCCGAAGGGGCTGCGTGTTTTCCCAGAACGGCGGGCTCGCCCGGCCGCCCAAGCCGCCGCGATGGTGAAGGATCTCGTCCCGGAGCGCTTCCAGGGTGGCGCGCGGCGTCACGCCGGCGTTGGCCGACTTGCGGGCCAGACGGCGGACGATGGCCAGGGAGCCGCCGGCCAGCGCCAGGCACCTGGCCCCGTGGTAGTACGGATCGTAGTCCAGCCGTCCTGCGTCGCCGAAGTCCACGTCCTTCTCGGCACGGGGGTGGAGGGCTTCGGCAGCCGCGAAACGCTCCGCCGCGGGCCGGTACCGTTCCTGGTTTTCGAGCTCGAGGCCCTTGAGATACTGTTGCTTCCATTCGGGGCGCTGGGCGTGAGCCGCGGGGAGACCGAGGAACAGCCCGACGGCCGCCACGGCTCCCAGGATCCAGACCCTCGAACCCTTCATCGGCATCCCGCAACACCTCCCACCGGGTCCCGGTACCCTCTCTTCGTGGGAGCCCTTCGGGCCCTTTCGCCTCCCATGTCCGGTCCCCGAACGTTGCCCGAGTGTATCACCGGCGTCCAGCGGCGCCTCTTGAAGGCACCCGGGAAGTTGGCGTTCACCGGCGGTGGTGAGCTTGGGAGCGTCGTGAGCGGCCCGTTGAGACGCCTTCGCGGTGCAGGACCCGCAGGACGGGCCGAGGATCGAACGGGGAAGGATCTCACGCCGTCCGAAAGGCGCCGTTCGTTTGACGGGGCGCCGGGCTCCCGGCCCGCGCAGCAGAGCCGGGACTTGGGTACCATGGTGTGTCATGAAGGAGCACGCCGTTCTCGTGGCCAACGGGCCCGTGGCATGGACGCCGGAGCTGGCGGCCCTGGCGGCCGCCGGCGAGCCCCTGCTGGCCGCCGACGGTGGCGCCGACGCCCTGGCGCGCATCGGACTGATGCCCCGGGCCGTCATCGGGGACCTGGATTCCATCTCCCCGGAAACGGCGGCCTGGGTCGGTCCAGCCCGCCTCGTCTCCCGTCCCGACCAGGATCGCACGGATCTGGAAAAGGCCCTCATCTACGCTTTCGACGAGGCCGGTGTCCGGCGGTTGACGGTCCTGGGCGCCCTCGGGGGCAGGAGCGACCATGAGGTCGGGAACCTGGGACTCCTGTGGCGGCTGGCCCGCGGCACGAACCTGGCCTTCCGGGACGCGGCTTCCTGGACCATCGCCGTTTCGGGAACCGTCGAGCTCGACGCCGCGCCCGGCGAGATCTGGTCCTTCTGGAGCTTCGACCCCGCCGTGCTCGTCACCCTCGACGGCGTCCGCTGGCCCGTCCGTCGCGTCTCCCTGGCCGCCGGCGGCCGCCCCTCCATCTCCAACGAAGCCACGGCCTCGAAGGTCCGTGTCGTCGCCGAGGGCGGCGCCGTCATCGTCCACCGCCGCCACCGCTGACCGCTTCCCCCACGATCGCGGACAGCTCCCCCCGGACCAACCCCGCCAGCCACCCGTCGCTCAACGCGACGTTCCGCCCCCCATCCCGGCTCTTCCACACGGTTTCGTCGCGAGACCGTGGAGATGCCCTCCAGCGCAGGGCGCCGCCAGCGCGTGCCACGGACAGGTCGCAGGCGGCGGCGCCGGGAGAAACGTCGTGATGGGGGATGCATCCGCGGTCGCAGCAGGGGGTGGCGGCAAGAGCCCGGGGCTATTGGCTGGGGCGCAGGGATTCGAACCCCGATTCTACGGTCCAGAGCCGCATGTCCTGCCATTGGACGACGCCCCAGCAGCCCCGAAAGGGGGGTCATTATAACAACGGCCGTGCGGTCGTCAAGCGGCCGGCGAAGCCGGCGGCGGCTGGGGAGCCGCCGTGGGCGGCGGGGGCGCCGGAGTGGCCGTGGGGGTGGGGGCTCTCGTGGGGATCGGCGTTCCCTGGCGGCGGTGGAGATCGTCGAGAACCTCGTCCAGGGCCTCGGGCGGCGTCACCCCGCCCCGCCTGGAGGCCCTGATCCAGGCCTCGATGACCTCGGGCTCGCCGCCGAGCTTCACCAGGCACCTGGCGATGTGGTAGGGCGGGTCGTAGTCGTGCCGCCCGTACTGGGCGAACCACTCGTTCTTGATGGGGCGCGACTGGAGCTTGCGCGCCTCCTCAAAGAACCTCAAGGCGCGGCCGTACTGGTGCTGGGCCTCGGCGCCGATTCCGTTGAGGTAGAAGATCTTCCACGGCTCCAGCCGCTGAGCGCCAGCCAGGACGCCAGGCGCGCACGCCCATATCGACACCGCCAGGATCGCCGCCCGCCGGATTGTCCAGCCTGAACCGCCCATGGATGCCACCTCCAGTGGCCGGGTCTCGTTCCCGGCCAGAAACGGCGCGTTGTTGCCGTCCCTGCGCCAGCCTTCGGATTGCCCCGTGCGGCTGCACCGCCACGGGCCTCCGTGGAGCGCCCGGCTTTCGAGCCCACGCAGAAAAACCGCTCGTTTCTGCCTCGGGAACCAGTCTAGCACCCGGCCGCCAGACCCCTCGCCGTTCAGCGGCCTCCCGTCAGGAGCTCGTCCAGCTCGTCCAGGAGCGCGGCCAGGCGCCGAAGGTCCTTGAGCCGCCCCTTCTCCGGCTTGACGCGCAGCGCCCGGATCCGTTTCAGAGCGGCCTCCAGGTTGCGCACCGGTATCTTCGCCGCCCGGCCTTGCGCGTCGGACGTGACCGTGCGCCGCAGCTCGATCAGCCCACTCTCGAGCTCCAGCCGGACATGGTCGACGATGTCGGCGGTGATCCCCCGCAGGGCGGCCAGCTCATCGACCAGCTCACCGGTGGCCAGCTGGCGGCGGGTGGGTTTCCGCCGGGGGGGCTTCTTCTCAGACGCCGGTTGCTTGGCCATCGTCATCTCCCTCCGCCAGGTGCTCCCCGCCGAAGAGGCGGCCCAGGAGCGCCTCGACCCGGAATCGCAGGTCCCGCTGGATCGTCCGGGCGGAGCGGTTCCCGTTGATCACCTGGAAATCGTACTCGTCCTGGAGCCCGGCGAAGACGGCGCGCAGGCGCCGCTGGTAGATCATGAAGCTCTCGTACCAGTCCCTGGAAAGGCCGAGGTCCATCCCGGATTCCCAGTAGTCCAGGGAGGCCCGCTGTGTCAGTGTCCGCTCCACGAGACGGGGCGCGCTCACCCGAAGGAGGAAGACGGCATCGGGCACGATGGCCATGGAGTACAGGGAGCGGAGCCAGTCGGGGTCGGCGCCGCGTACGGTGGACCGGGCGATCAAGGTGTAGATGTAGCGGTCCGCCAGGACCACGTAGCCCGCCTTCAGCGCCGGCACGATGCGGTTCTCCAACTGATCGTAGAAGTCCGTCGCGTAGAAGAGCGTCATGGTCCGCGGCGAGAGGACGTTACCCTCCTGGGCCTGCTCGAGGGAGGGCGCCACCAGGCGGGAGCGCTTGAGCCCCACCTGCTCCACCGCATACCCCCGCTCGCCAAGCCAGCGGGCCAGAAGCTCGATCTGGGTGCTGCGCCCCGAGGAGTCCGGGCCCTCGACGACGATCAGGGCCCCCTGGAGCTTCTCCGGGTCGACGCCCGCGGGCGGTTGACCGAAGCATCGCTTGACGTTCATCGTCTCCTCCTCAGGCGGTAGCGGGCCAGGTCGATCCTCTCCGCGACGATCCGCCGCGTGATCTCCTGCTGCCGGTGGATGGTCCGCGTGGCGTCCATGACCGTCAGGCCGAACTCGTCCGCCATGCGGTCGTACTGTTCCATGACGCCCCCCTGGAAGAGGCGGAAGCTCTGGTAGATGTCCGGCGACAGCCCAAGATCCATCCCGGCCTCGAAGTATTTGAGGCGCGGTCTCCCCTCCAGGATCCGGCCCAGGGAGACCTGGAGGGGCAGTCGGAAGTAGAAGGTGATGTCGGGGTGCCGGGCGAAGCCGTAGAGCCGGCGCAGCCAGCCGGGGTCGCAGCCCCGGACGCCGTCCCGGGCGAAGGCCGTGTAGATGTACCGGTCGCAGAGCACGATGGAGCCCGCCCGGAGCATGGGGAGGATCTGCCGCTCGTAGCGGTCGGCGAAGTCCGTCGCATGAATCAGGCTGAACGTCGTCGGCGTCAGCAGGTGCCGCTTCTTGCCGCGGCGCGTGGCGTCCTTGACCAGGACGCTGGAGTTCCACTCGGAGAAGAAGACCTTGAGGCCAAGCCCTTCGAGCCACTGGTGGAGCAGCCGGATCTGGGTCGATTTCCCCGAGCCGTCGAGTCCCTCCACGGCGATGAGGCGCCCCGGAAGCCCGGTCGTTCCTGTCGGTTCCGCGCGCATGCCACCTCCCTCAGTTGCCGATCCGGACCCGGCGGCCGAAGACCTCGGCGAAAAGCCCGGACTTCTTCTTGAGCGCCCATTTCTCCAGGAGCAGGTCGCCCTCCCCGTTGATCGCGAGCTCCACACCACTCTCGCGCAACCGGACCGTGACGAAATGGACCCGCTGCGTGTGCTCCCGGTCCATGGCGTCGGCCAGGCGCAGGATCGCCGCCAGGCGGCGCACACGGTCCCGGCCGGCCGGCGGAAGGGCCGCGTACTCTGCGTGGTCCGGGTGGGGATGCCGCTTCCGGTGGTAGCGGGCCAGGTTGGCCACCAGCAGCATCTCCTGGGGAGAGAAGCCCGGCAGCTCCGAGTTGGCGAGCAGGTAGAGGGAGTGCTTGTGGTGCCGCTTGTAGGAGATGAACTGGCCCACGTCGTGGAGCAGGGCGGCCGTCACCAGGAGCCGGCGATCCCCGGATCCCATGCCGTGGAGCGGCTGGAGCTGGTCGAAGAGGGAGGCCGCCATCCGGGCCACCTGAACGCCGTGATCCTCGTCGAACATGTAACGGCGCCCCAGGGTGAGGGCAGCTTCCAATGGAGCCTTGTCGTCGGCGTCGTCACCGCCGTTGCTGCGGCTCGGCCGTCGCGCCAGATCGAGCACGATGCCCTCCTTGAGCCCGACGAAGGGAACGATCAGGGTGCCGGAGCCGGAAAGCGCCGCAAGCCGCTCGTAGACCATGGCCGCCGGCAGAATGACGTCGGCACGGTCCTCGCGGAGCCCCAGCTCCTCCACGCGCTGCCGGAACGACAGGCGGCCCAGCGTGGCGATGACCGCCCGCAGCCGTTCGAGCGGGACGTGGGCGACCGCCCCGGGCTCCGTGGGGACGGCCAGCCGCGCCAGGCTCTCCACGTTGCCTCCCGTGGCGATGAAGCCGGCGATGTCCCGCGTGGCGGAAATGGGCAGCCGCAGCACCGAGACGTACTCCTCCAGCAGGCGGGCATAGCGCCCCGGCTCCGTCCCCGCCTGGCTCAGCTCCTCGAGGAGCCGCACCGAGCCGATGGTGTGGGACTCGCTCCACAGGGTGCCCGAGGCGTCCACCAGGGAAACCTCGACGCTGCCGCCGCCGAGATCGGCCAGCATCCAGCGGTCGTCGCCCAGCGGCACGCGCTCCCGCACGGCCAGGTGCACGAGACGGGCCTCCTCGGCGCCGCTGATCGTCTCCAGCTCAAGCCCGCAGCGTTCGCGCACCGCTTCCACGAGATCCCGGCCGTTGACCGCCTCCCGGACGGCGCTGGTGGCCACCGCGCGCACCCGGTCCAGGTCGAGCTCCTGCGCCAGCTCCGCGAACCCGGCCAGGGCCTCCACCGCGGCTTCCATGGAGCTCTCCGTCAGCCGCCCCGTCAGGAAGACCTCGTGGCCCAGACGCACCGGAGCCCGGCGCGCCTCAAGAGGACCGAGCACGCCATCAACCACCCCGGCCGCCAGGAAACGGATGGCGTTCGAGCCCACATCCACGGCGCCCGCCCGGAGGATGGCCTCCGGCGCCTCCCGCCCGGCCGGCGCGTCCACGGTACGATCCTGTTGCGACATGACCGGTCCCAGTGTACCCGAATTCGTTCCGGGATCTCGTACCCTCATCCGGAGGTTTGAAGCCACGGTGAAGAAACCCGCCGCCGTCACCACGGCGCCTGGGCTCGTTCATTCCATCCTGCGGAGGAGCTTCGACGGGCCGTTCCGGTCAGGCTTCCCGCAACCAGCGCACCAGGTCCTTGAGCTTGGGCTTGGAGCCGTGCATCAGGATGCCCACGCGGTAGATCTTGCCGACGATCCAGGCGGCGCCGACAATGGCGGCCAGCATCAGCACGATGGAGGAGGCCAGCTGCCACGCCGGCACCGTGGTCAGGGTCATCCGGAGGAACATCAGCATCGGCGTGAAGAAGGGGACCAGCGACAGCACGACGGAGAGGGCCCCGTTGGGCTGGTTGATGATCTGCATCATCAGGACCAGGGGCACGACCAGGATCAGCGTCACGACCATCTGGAAGTTCTGGGCCTCCTGCTCCGTGTCGAAAGCCGCCCCGATCCCGGCGTAGAGGGTCCCGAAGAGCAGGAAACCCAGGACGAAGAAGACGACGAAGAAGACCAGGAGAATGGGGGGCAGGGTCGGGAGCTCGACGCCGGAAAGCCCGATGGCCGCCGCCGCACCTGGCGCCGTCAGGGCCAGGAGGACGAGGGCCCAGAGGAGGAACTGGGTCAGGCCGACGGCGCCGATCCCCAGGATCTTCCCCAGCATCAGCTCGAAGGGGCGGACGGTGGCGATGATGACCTCGACGATCCGGTTGGCCTTCTCCTCGAGAACGCCCCGCATTACGTAGACGCCGTACATGAGGACGCTGAAGTACATGATCATCACGAAGCCGTAGGAGAGCAGGAAGCCCTGGCCCTGATCCCGCGTTTCCTCGCCCTTCTTGCCGAGCTTGAGGGTCTTGAGATCGACCCGGCGCGTCAGCTTGGACACCTTTGCCGGATCGAGACCGGCCGCCGTCAGGCGGTCCGCGATGATCGCCTTGTTGACCGAGCGTTCCAGGATGGACAGGAGCTTGAAGGCCGCCACGTTGGGGGCCACGTACTCCGGCTGTCCCTCGTCGGGCAGGCCCTCCGGCAGCACCAGCATGCCGTCGTACGTCCCGGCCTGCACCTGGCCCTTGATCTTCTCCCGCGTTGCGGCGGGATCGGGTCCGGGCGCGATGTCGACCATGGTGACGTGCAGCTTCTCCGTATCGGCGTTGACGAGCTTCTGCGCTTCCTTGCCCACCGGTCCGGCGAAGCGCCCGGAGAGATCCAGGACGGCCACGGTGAAGGTCCCTCCCCCGCGGGCGGCCAGCCAGGCCGGAATGACCATCACCGCCCCCAAGAAGAGCGGTACCAGCAGGGTGGAGAGCCAGAAGGCCCGGGTCCGCACCCGTTCCATGTACTCACGCCGGACGATCGCCAGAATCCTATGCAGCATGGCTCTGATCCTCCTCCACGGCACGGATGAAGATGTTCTCGAGATCGGGGACGAACCGGGCGAACATGGTGACCTCGCCCAGCTCCAAGAGCGCGGCCAGCAGCTCCCGTGGCGCCGCGTCCGGCCGCAGGTCCAGAAGGTACCGGCTGCGGAGGGAATGCACCGCTTCCACCTGGGGCAGGCGCTCCAGCTCCTCCCGGCCGAAGCCTCCCTCCACCTCCCAGGTCCTGCCGCCGAACCGTTCCCGGATCTCGTCGAGCCTGCCGACGAGGATCGGCCGGGCCTGGTTGATCAGGCAGATGTGGTCGCACAGCTCGTCCACCTGGGGCAGCACGTGGGTGGAGAGCACGATGGTCACCCCCTCCTCGCGCATGGCCAGCATCAGGTCCTTGAGCTCGCGGGCATTGATGGGATCGAGGCCGGAGAACGGCTCGTCCAGGATCAGCAGCCGGGGCCGGTGGAGGATCGTCCCGATGAGCTGCACCTTCTGCTGCATCCCCTTGGAGAGGTCCTCCACCTTGTGAGTCGCCCAGTCGCCCAGGCCGAATTTCTCCAGCCAGGCCGACGCTCGCTGCTTGGCCTCGCCCGGCGGAACCCCCCGCACCGTCCCGAGAAACACCAGATGGTCCAGGACCTTCATCTTCCGGTAGAGCCCGCGCTCCTCCGGCAGGTACCCGATCAGGCGCCGCCGGTCGTCATCCACCGGCTCGCCGTTCAGCAGGACCCGTCCGGCGTCGGGCAGGATCACCCGCATGATCATCCGGATCGTCGTGGTCTTGCCGGCGCCGTTGGGTCCCAGCAGGCCGAAGATCGACCCCGTGGGCACATCGAAGGACAGCCGGTCCACCGCCACGTGATCCCCGTAGTTCTTCCGCAACCCTTCGAGCTGGAGAATCGGATCCACTGCAGCCTCCTTCATTCCTTCACATGCTAATACGCACCACCCCCCGGTCATGTTTCCAGCCTCGGCAGGTTCCGCGCGAGACCTCGCAGCGTGCCACGACCGATCTTGCATCACGAGGGCTCTTGTGGCATCATGCCCATCCCGAGCTGCGCCGGTAGCTCAATTGGATAGAGCATCTGACTACGGATCAGAAGGTTTGGGGTTCGAGTCCCTTCCGGCGCGCCACTTCATCACCCGCCCCGCCGCCCCCCGGGCGGCGGTTGTTGCCTCCGGCGCCGGCGACCTCGCCACCCGGCGGCGCCCAGCCCCGGCCACCATCGAGCTCGATCCTCAACCGGTCCATGCCGTCCTCTCCCCGGAAGCCGTTGGACGGATGTCCAGGGGCCAGCTGTCGTTCACATCGGGCCACCTGGGAATCTCGCCCTCGACCTTGACCCCCCCAGACGATCCTGTTGCTGACCCCGTGAAAGCTGTACATGGTATCGCCAGGGATCTCGAGCTCCGTTTCCCCCGGGCGGATCCTCACCCAGCGCCCTCCGGGGTCCAGGCTTCCAGGGCTTCCTCGAAGCGCTCCAGCTCCTCGCTCCACCGGAGAAAGCTCCAGCCGAGCTCCCGCTGGAACACCATGCGAAGCCGCCAGGCCACGTCCCGAGCCGCGTCCGGATCCCACATACCTATCCGCACGCGCCTGAGGAGGAGATCTTCCACGTGGAGGACGGCCCCGTGGCGTATCCAGGCCCTGGCCTCGGCGAGGCTGAGATCCAGCCCCGGCGCCAGGGGGGTCAGCTCCTTCTCGCGGCGCGCCGCGGCGGCGGCGGTCCAGGCCAGGGCGCCGAGCCGCCGCACCATGGCCTCGGCCACGGCCTCCGGCATGCCGAAGAACTCCTTGAGCCGGGCCGCGTACGTCGACGGCGCGAGACCCGTCAGCGAACACCCGTCGGTGGCCGACGGTGCGGCGCGGCGCGCCCGTTCCGGCGGGAGCAGCCCGAGCGCCGCGTCCACGGCCTCCTCGGCCATGACGCGCCAGGTGGTCAGCTTGCCCCCCGCCGCCGACACCAGGCCGTCCTCCTCCCAGATATCCTCCTCCCGGCTGGCCTCGGAGGGATCCTCCGCGTGGGTGTCGAGAATCGGCCTGAGCCCGGCGAACGCGCCGACGATGTCCGCCTCCCCGGGGGGGTTCTCCGGGTACACCGAGGCGATGGTCCGGAGCAGGTACTCGATCTCTCCCCGGGTGGGCCTGGGATCGTCCAGCGGCCCCTCGTGGTAGAGATCCGTCGTGCCCACGAGAACACCCTCGGGATGGGGAATGAAGCAGATGGGCCGGCCGTCGTCCGGGGCCGGTACGGCGATGGCGACCTTGAGCGGCAGCCGGTCGCGCCGCAGGATGATGTGGCTGCCGCGGGACGGACGAAGATGCCGCTCCTCGAATCCCATCCGAGCCCGGAGCTCGTCCACCCACACGCCGGCGGCGTTGATCACCACGTGGGCCCTGATGGTGCGGAGCTTCCCGCTCTCCAGATCGCGGGCCTTGACGCCGGTGACGCGCCCCTCCGTGTTCCTGACGGCCCGGATCACCCGGCACCGGCTGAGGAACCGGGCACCGAAGGCGGCAGCCGTTGAGGCCACGGCCAGGGTCAAACGGGCGTCGTCGGCCATGGCGTCGCGGTAGAGAAGCGCCCGGTCCAGGTCCTCGGTCAGCAGCCCCGGCGCCAGCTCGGCGACCTCACCGGCGGTCAAACGGTGGTGCTTGTCCTGGATCTGGGCCAGCTTGTCGTACATCCACAGGCCCAGGTCGATCTTCCATCCCGGCGTCCGGTCGCCCTCGTAGGCCGGGTAGAGGAACTGGACGGGACGCACCAGGTGGGGGTCCAGCTGGAGCATGCGGTCCCGTTCACGGCACGCCAGGCGGGTGATCCGGAACTGCATCTGCTTGAGATAGCGCAGCCCCCCGTGGACCAGCTTGGTGGACCTCGAGGAAGTGCCCGAGGCGATGTCGCCCTGCTCGATGAGCAGCACACCGAGGCCCCGCTGCGCGGCATCGAGGGCGATGCCGCAACCGGAGATTCCACCGCCGATGACGATGATGTCGAACCCGTCGTTCAGAGCCGATAGAGCTTCCTCGCGCCAGCCGGGAGAGAACATGCAACGGCCTCCGCTTCCCGCTCCCCGCAGGCGGCCGGGCGGGCACCATCGGCCGCCGTGCCGGGGCCCGACCAGTCTACCGCGTTTCGCCGCGTTGCGGCACCCCGCCCCCCCTCCTCACTCTTCACTCTCCACCCCCCCACTACTGGAGCTGGAAGTGGACGGTCAGGCGGTACCGTACTCTGATGGGATGGCCATTGAGGGCCGAGGGCTCGAATCGCCAGCGGCGCACGGCGGCCACGGCGCTCTCCGTCAACCCCAGGGGGAGCTTCCGAAGGACGCGAACGTTCTCAACGCTGCCGTCCTCGGCAATCACCAGCTCCAGGATGACCGGACCCTCGAGCCGCGCCGCGATGGCGGCCCGGGTGTAGACGGGCTGGACGCGCTCGAGGACGCGGGGCGCCTCGATCTCGCCCACGTCGACGACCCGGGGCGGCCGGGGCGCGGCGGGCGGCGGCGGCGGCAGGTCCTCCAGGAACGTACCCCGCCCAGTCCACCTGTGGCGGAGGCTGTGTCCTCTCAACCACTTCAGGAGGCCCGTTGGCGACGCCCGGAACGTGGATGACCCTGGGCGGTACCCGGATCTCCTCGGGGGGCTTCGGTTGCTCCACGCGGAGGTTCCGGAGGCGGAGCACATGGATGGTGTCCCGGATATCACGGCGTCCGGCCGCCTGCCGCGGCCTGGGCCAGGCGATGGCGAAGAGCCACAGATGGACCGCCACGGCCAGGAGCACGGCGGCCTGGAGCAGGCGGCGGTCCTCCTCGTCCGGGGCCAGCCAGGGAAAACGACCGGCCGGTGCGGCCGGCGGCGCCTGGGACGGTGGTGTTGGCTGCTTCATGGTGACCTCCTGTTGAGTTGGACCCCGTCCGGGGCCGGAAGTTCCCCAACGGGCGCCAGGGAACTTCCTCCCCATCACGGAGTCTCACTGGCCGAAGGGAGGGCCCCGTGGCGGTGGCGAGCCGGCAGACCGCGGGCGCCTTGGGCCCCTGAAGGGCCGGCCGGCGGAGACCCCCGCCCGCGGTGGAGCGCAACAGGCCCAAGGGCCAGGCCCACGGCGCACGGCGTTCCGTTGGTCGGGGACGTGGGGTACCTGTCACGGTACGAACGGGACTATGATGGGCGCCGGGGGGTGAGCCATGAAGGTGACGATCTCTTGTGTTCGTGCGACCGAGATTCTCGATTCCCGCGGCAATCCGACCGTCA
This sequence comes from Acidobacteriota bacterium, assembly GCA_013152925.1. Lineage (GTDB taxonomy): Bacteria > Acidobacteriota > Thermoanaerobaculia > Thermoanaerobaculales > Sulfomarinibacteraceae > JAADFK01. The sequence goes on from JAADFK010000191.1 coordinate 16,549, forward strand.
AGGTCCATGTGGAGCTCAACGATGGCACCACGGCCTCGGCGTCGGTCCCATCGGGGGCCAGCACCGGTGAGAACGAGGCCCTCGAGCTTCGGGACGGCGACCCCAAACGGTACGGCGGCAAGGGCGTGCTTCGCGCGATCGCCAACGTCAATGACACCATCGCTCCGGCCGTCGCCGGCATGGACGCCTACCAGCAGGCACTGCTCGACCGGCGGATGATCGAGCTCGACGGCACGCCCAACAAGGGCAAGCTCGGCGCCAACGCGATCCTCGGAGTTTCCATGGCCGTGGCACGCGCCGCGGCACACTCCCAGCATACGCCGCTGTACCAGTACCTTGGCGGCGCCGGCGCCCGCCGGATCCCCGTCCCCTGCATGAACATCATCAACGGCGGCGCCCATGCGGATAACAGCGTCGATTTCCAGGAGTTCATGGTCGTCCCCATCGGCGCGCCCACCTTTCGCGAAGGGCTCCGGTACGTGGCGGAGACCTTCCACGTGCTCAAGGGGATCCTCAAGGCTCGCGGGCTGGCGACGAGCGTTGGCGACGAGGGCGGCTTCGCCCCCAACCTCGACAGCAACGAGGACGCCATCGAGACCATCATCCAGGCCATCGAGCGGGCGGGGTACACGCCGGGCGAGGATATCGCCGTCGCGGTGGACAGCGCGGCCAGCTCGTTTTCCACCGACATGAAGAACAACTACGACCTCAGGTGGTCGGGCGCCGGGGCCATGACGAGCGACGAGCTGATCTCCCTGGCTGAAACGTGGGTGTCGAAGTATCCCATCATCCTGTGGGAGGACCCGCTGGCCGAGGAGGACTGGGAGGGGTTCCGGCGGTTTACCGGGCGGCTGGGCGACAGGATCGAGGTCGTGGGCGACGACATCTTCGTCACCAACACGAGGTATATCTCCCGCGGCATCGCCGAGGGCACGGCCAACTCTTCGCTGATCAAGCTCAACCAGATCGGAACGGTCTCGGAGACCATCGAGGCCGTACGCATGTGCCGCGACGCCGGCTGGCGCTACTTCATCTCCCACCGGTCGGGTGAGACCGAGGATTCCTTCCTGGCGGATTTTGCCGTCGCCATGGATGGCGGCCACCTCAAGTCTGGATCGGCCAGCCGGAGCGAACGTCTGGCCAAGTACAACCGGCTTCTGGAAATCGAGGACGCCCTGGGCGATTCGGCGCTGTACTACTGGAAATAGGGGCCACGCGGGGTTCCCGGCGACGGCAATGTCCCGTTTTTGACACCCCCTTCCGCGCGTCGTATAAGTGGAGACCCGGCCCCGGCCGGGAAGGGGACGCCATGCATCCGACCGGGAAGCCCTTCGTGTCCACGGCGCTCGACGCCAACCTGGCCCTGACCCGGGCCGATGTGGCAATCCCGGACCAGGAACGCATTCTCCTGGACACCGTGGCCTCGCACTTCGGCGTCCGCCAGCTGGCCGAGCGGATGCTCAAGGAGCTCCACCATCCCCTGCGCAACCCGCGGGTCGTCGCCCAGGATCTCCGCGACCTGACCGGTGGCATGCTTCACTATTACGAGGGCTCCGGAGAGCGAAGGGCGTGCATGGCGCGCCTCGACGCGATCTTCACCGAGCTCTATCCCGCGTTGGAGGACGAGACCAGCGTGCAGGCCCTGGCCAGGACCCACATCCAGTTCCTGGAGCGGCTGGCGGGCTCCCCCTACCGCGAGGCGTACTCCGGCCTCCTCGAGGAGGGCGTCGCCAACCTGGAGGAGGTCTGTGGCCGGCATCCCGCCGCGCTGCTCGTCCACGGGGGCCTCGTTCGCCGCCTGGCCGCCAAGCTGGGCCCGGACACGCCGGCCGGCGCCCGGGCCGCGGCTCTCTACGGCACCCTCTGCGCCGAAGCCATGGCCGACTGGGAGAGGATCCTCGAGCGTCCGATCCCCGGCGTCACCTGGGGCGACGCCCCCCTGGGTTCCCTGGAGGAGCTCGCGGCATTCCGGCGGAACCTGGAGGACGGCAGAATCCCGGCCGGCGAAGGACCGCCGCCCCAGACCTTGCTCGAGGTCCCTAGCCCCCAGGAGCTCCTCAACGCATTCTTCGCCGCCGTGGACACCTTGCCCAGCCTGATCGACCGGGTGACGATCCTCGTGGATCTCCTCGGCGAGCCCGAGCTCCAGTACCGCAGCCGCGAGGTCCTCCGGCGGCTCTACTTCGCGCTGCAGCAGCTCTGCGCCTCGGGAAGCTCCGGGGAGGTCTCCCGGGCGGTGGACCTGATCACCGGCTGCCTCAAGGCCGATGACCAGCGCGAGAAGCAGTGGCTCTTCGAGGGGATCACCCGCCTGGGGGAGGAGATCGCCCGGCGCGGGGACTTCCAGCTCGTGGAGCACTTCATCGACCGCTTCATCGCCACCGGTTTCGAGCCCCCAGGCATCCGGGGCACCACGGAGGAATGGGAGGTGGAGGTCAACCCCTACCACCTGGTCTGCCTGCGGACCTGGCTCGCCGTGATCCGCAGCGACCCCCGGCGCTTCGAGCGGCTGCTCTCCGCCCTGGCCATCCAGCTCCACTTCCGGGGCGTCTTCGTCAACGACACGGACCTCTTCCAGCGGGACGTCTCCCAGCTTCTCAACGGCGGCGTCGCCGAGTCGTTCAGCCTGGTGCTCCAGCTGGTACGCCACCTGCCGGTGTTCTTCAGCGCCGTGGGCTCCGAGGGCGAGCTCCGGGAGGTCTCAACGCGGATCGACCAGATCGCCTACCGCCAGGACGCCGTGATCCACTTCCTGAGGAAACAGGCCCACGCCGAGAGCAACAGCCGGCTGGTGGAGTTCACGCGGGCCGTCTACGCCTGGTGGCGGACGGGCGATCCCTCCCACCTCGATCCCTTTATCCCCGAATCGCTCAGGCGCAGCCTCTCGCCGGACGACCCGTGGTTCAAGGGGGCCCACGAGGCCCTCGCCGGGCTCCAGAGAACGGCGGGGCTGACGGAGAAGGACCTGGACACCCTGCCCGTGGAGGCCTTCGCCGAGGGGCTCGGGGCCCTGGGGTCCGTGGACCCGGTCCACCGGGAGCGGGCGCTGCTGCTCGTGCGGTGCCATCACCTGCTCAAGGCCAAGTACGACTACGATCCGGCGGAGACCCTCCAGGAGCTGGATGGCGCCAACCTGGTCCCCCATGAGCACCGCCTGGCCTTCGAGACCGCTGTTGCCGGCGGGGACCACCTTGAGATCCTCCACCACGGCCACACCATCCTGGAGGATCTCAAGGCCGTGGTGACGGATCCGGAACGGACCGAGCCCTTCGAAAACCTTTACTACAAGCGGCACATCGCCGTGGGCATCCCCTCGGTTTACGGCACCTACCACGAGGCCAAGTTCGACGCCCTCGGGTTGATGCTGCGCCTGATGCGTTACCTGAGGACCCACCTGGAGGCCTGTATCGCCGAGCTCCCCTCCGGGTTCATGACGCGCGATACCCTGCTGCGGGCGGCCTCGTTGATGCACGAGATTCTCCGCGCGCTGCGCGTGGCCGGCCTCAGGGTCAAGAACCTCTCCGAGCAGGTGGGGCTCCTCGAGGAGGTGCTCGACTGGGGCAACCTCTCCGTGGGCCAGTACCTCAACCTGCTGGAGATGATCTCCGAGGCCCTGAGCAGCTCCGTGGAGGTCAATTTCATCGCCCCACACGAGCGCAACCTGGAGCGCATTCTCCCCGATCTCCTGGCGGACCGGCAACTCCCCGAGCAGGAGCTGCTCGAGGCCAAGGGCGCGCTGGGCGAGGAGCTCCTGCGCTCCACCGTGGCCGCCATCTACGGCGTCCAGGAGCTGGACCTCTTCGTCAGCCGCGTCCACGACGGCTTGAGGACCATGACCGACACCCTGAGCCGCGCCGCCTGTGCCGCCGTGCTGACCTACCGCGCCGATCGCCTGGTCCAGCCGATCCATGGGGAGCCCGGCGCTCGCGCGGACCCCCTCTTCGTGGGAGCCAAGGGCGCCGGGCTGCGCCGGCTGGCCGCCCTGGGACTGCCGGTACCGCCGGGGTTCGTGCTCTCCACCGAGCTATTCCGCATCCTGCCCGCCCTGGGGCACGGCGCCCTGATGGACGATACCCGGCGGCGGATCCGCCGGGCCCTGGACGATCTCGAGGCCGCCACCGGGCGCCGCCTCGGTGACCCCGGGCGGCCCCTCCTGCTCAGCGTCCGCAGCGGCGCGGCATTCTCCATGCCGGGGATGATGGACACGATCCTCAACGTGGGGCTCAACGAGGCAATCGTGCAGGCCATGGCCCGGGACGAGGCCTCGGCGTGGACCGCCTGGGACTCCTACCGGCGCTTCATCCAGAACGTCGCCATGTCCCAGGGCGTGGAACGCGACGCCTTCGACGCCATCATGCTGGAGTACAAGGAGCGGCACGGGATCGAACGCAAGATCGAGTTCACGGCCGAACAGATGCGGTCGCTGGCAGCAAGCTACCGGGATCTGGCCGCGGCGCGCGGAGTCTTGCCCGACGACGACCCCGTCGAGCAGGTGCTTCAGGCGGTCCTCCTCGTGCTGCGGTCCTGGAGCTCCGAGGGGGCGCGCCTCTTCCGCCAGCAGCTGGGCCTGGCCGAGGATTGGGGGACGGCGGTCATTGTCCAACGGATGGTCTTCGGCAACCTGGGCCCGGGCTCGGGCTCCGGTGTCGTCTTCACCCGGGACCCGTGGTCGGCCCACACGGGCGTCGAGCTCTACGGGGACTTCACCCGGTGCTCCCAGGGCGAGGACGTGGTGGCCGGCCTGGTCCACCCCCTGCCCATCAGCGAGAAGCAACGATTGACACGGCAGCGCCGGGAGCCCCTGTCCCTGGAGACGGCCTTCCCGGAGATCTATGCCCGTCTCCGCGAGATCGCCGAGCGGCTGATCCTCGAGGAGGGCTTCGAACACCAGGAGATCGAGTTCACCTTCGAGTCCGGAGAGGCACAGGATCTCTTCCTGCTGCAAACGCGGCCGTTGCGCCTGTTGCGCCAGGAACGGACCGCCGTCTTCGCCCGCAGCGAGCGGCTGGTGGCGAGCCTGCTGACCCGCGGTACCGGGGTCTCGGGGGGCGCCATCAGCGGCGCCATCGCCTTCACCATGGAGGACATCCGCCGGCTCAAGGAGGAGGATCCCAAGCTCCCGGTCATCCTCGTTCGGCCCGACACGGTGCCCGAAGACATCCCGCTTCTCCTGCAGGCGGACGGGCTGCTGACCTCCCGCGGCGGCGCCACCTCGCACGCCGCCATCACGGCCAAGCGGCTGGGCAAGGTCTGCGTGGTCAACTGCCACGACCTGGTGATGGTCGAGGGAGAGCGCCGCGCGAGGATCGGCGACCGTAGCGTCGAGACTGGTGATATGGTGTCCATCGACGGGGTCCTGGGGAACGTCTACGAGGGCCGCCACGAGGTTCTGACCACCATGGCGCGGCGTGCGAGCATCAGGGGAGGCATCACGTGAGCGAGACGACGCTTGGTATCAACGGGCTGGGCCGCATCGGCAAGCTGACCGTCTGGAACGAGGTGTCCGAAGGCCGGTTCAGCCGCCTCGTGGTCAACGTGGGCAGGCCGGTGGGGCGCAACGTCGACGACATCGTCCAGTACCTGGAAAACGACAGCACCTACGGTGCTCTGGGGGTCTTCCTCCACGGTAACAAGGGGCCGGTGCGCTGCATCCGGGTTGTCCAGTCCTCCCCCCCGGTCCTCGACATCGAGGGGACCCGCGTGGAGATCCTGACGGAGCACCGCAACCCACGGGAGATCGGCTGGGGCGCCCACGGCGCCGACCTGGTGGTGGACACCACCGGCGCCTTCCTCGATCCCAACGCCCCCTCGGATCACCCCAGGGGGAGCCTGCGCGGTCACCTGGAGGCCGGCGCCCGCGCCGTGGTGCTCAGCGCGGCCTTCAAGGTCAAGGGCCTCGAGGGGCGCTGGCCCGACGACGCCGCCATGTTCATCCACGGCATCAACCAACACGCCTTCGACCCCGGCGTCCACAGCCTGGTGTCCGCCGCCTCCTGCACCACCACGGCCCTGGCGCACATGATGCTCCCCCTGCTCAACCACGAGCTGACCCGGAACATGCTGACGGCGGCCATGTCCACCATCCACGCGGCCACCAACAGCCAGAGCGTGCTCGACAGCGTGCCGAAGGCCGGCGCCAAGGACCTCCGCAAGACGCGTTCGGCCCTCAACAACATCATCCTGACCTCCACGGGGGCCGCCCGGGCCCTGGAGCACGTCATCCCCACGATCCGGGACATCGGGTTCATCGCCGACTCCGTTCGCGTCCCCATCCCAACGGCCTCCCTGATCATCCTCAACTGCACCTTCCAGACGGAGCTGGACGATCGCGGCGACAGCGTCATCCGGCGGGAGACCCTCAACGAGATCTACCGCCAGTACGCCGAGCTCCCCGACAGCGGTGTGGTTTACAGCGAACGGCAAAACGTCTCCACCGACATGATCGGCCACGAGGCCGCCGTCACCATCGAGGCCGT
>JAADFK010000192.1 GCA_013152925.1 Acidobacteriota bacterium
TCATCGTGGTCAGCGGACTGCCCCGCTCGGGAACCTCCATGGCCATGAAGATGCTGGCTGCCGGTGGTGTCCCCATCCTCAGCGACGGCCGGCGCCGTGCCGACGAGGACAATCCCGAGGGATACTTCGAGCTGGAGATCGTCAAGACCCTTTCCGAGGCGGGTGACACTTCCTGGCTCGATCACGCGGCGGGCAAGGCCGTGAAGATCATCTCCTACCACCTTCGGTTCCTTCCTCATGGCACGCCGTACGAGGTCATCTTCATGAGGCGGCGTCTCGGTGAGATCCTCGCCTCCCAGGACGTCATGCTGGCCCGAAGAGGAGAGGCGGAGGATCCAAACGCCGGCACCCTGTCGCCGGCCTACCGCGATCATCTGATCCACGTCCAGACGATCCTCAGGTTGCGCCCTGAGCTCCGCGTTCTGGAGCTCTGGTACCACGACGTCGTGGAGAATCCCCTCGGCGCCGCTCGTGAGATCGCGGCCTTCCTGGACCGTCGCCTGGACGTGGAGGCCATGGCCCGGGCCGTCAACCCCTCCCTCTACCGGCAGCGGCTGGAGGATACCCGGGATTGCTGAACCCTGATCATCCTCCTGACGCCGTCGCGGCGGACGCAGGACGGCGTACCTGGACGAGCGCTTGCAGGGCACGATGTTCACGGCAGACCTTCAACTGCCTCTTTCGCAGGAGAACGCCGCCGCGCACGGAACATGGCGCCCTGACGCCCGCACCGGCAGGTCCCTTCCATCTGCGGACAGCAGCTCGCTGCTATACTCGCTCTGGAATCCTTGCGTGTGAAAGCCAGGAGCGCCCTTGAATCTGCCGAACGGGAACATGCCCGAAGCTCTCCTCCCCCTCCCGGAGCACCCGGCTTGGGCCACACGACCCCCCGTCCCCGAACAAACCGAACCCAGGGAGGGGAACGCTCCATGAGGATCCTCAGCGTGGCCACGACGCATCCTCTCGCTCCAGGCGACGGGGAGCCGGCTTACGTGCAGGAGGTCAACCGCGGGCTCGCACGTTTCGGACACCAGGTGACGGCGTTGCTCCCACATGCGCCGGGCGCGCCTCTCCTCGACGACGACGGCCCCGTGACGATCCGGAGGTTCCCCTACTTCCGGCCCCCCGGCCTTCAACGGCTCTGCTACAACGGCGGCATCCTCCCGAACCTCCGCCGGAGCTGGACCGCACGCGTGAATCTGCCCTTCTTCCTGGCCGCCCAGGCCGCCGCTGTCGCGCTGGAAGTCCGCAGGCTCCGCCCCGACCTGGTTCACTGCCACTGGCTTGTCAGCAGCGGACTGATGGGGGTGCTGACCGGCGGTGTCCGGCACCGGCCCATCGTCGTCAGCGCCCACGGGAGTGACGTCTACCTTCAGAATATTCTTTTCCAGACGGCCAACCGCTTCGTCCTGGAGCGGGCGCACCTGTGTACCGTCAACAGCCGGGGCACCCGGATCCGTGTCCTCAGGATCCATCCCGGCGCCCGCACCGAGATCATCCCCATGGGAGTCCATCCCGAAGACTACGGGAAGGAGCTGGCCTCGCCGGAGCTCAGGAACCGGATGGGAAACGGAGATCCCCAGCTGCTATTCCTGGGCCGCTTCTCCAGGGACAAGGGGATCGTCGCCCTGCTGGAGGCTCTGGGCATTCTCCTGCAATCCATGCCCTCCGTGCGGTTGGCCCTGATCGGCTTCGGACCCGAGGAGGAGAACATCCGGCGGGCTGCGGACCGGCTCGGGATCACCCGAGCGGCCAGCATCGTCGGGAGGGTCCCGCACGCGGAGATCCCACGCTGGCTCGCATCGGCGGACATGGTGATTCTCCCCTCGGAACGGGTGGAAGGTCTGGGGGTCGTGCTCCTCGAGTCCCTGGCCAGCGGCACGCCGGTGATCGGCTCCCGCGTGGGCGGCATCCCGGACATCATCGAGGATGGAGTGACGGGGTTGCTGTGCCGTCCCGGGGATCCGGAGGACCTCGCGCATCAGGTCGTGCGGTTGGCCCGGGATGGGGCCTTGCGACGCCGCACGGCCGAGGCGGGCCGTGACCTCGTCACGCGGCGGTACTGCTGGGACCACGTGGCGCGGCGTTTCGACGAAGTCTTCCGGGAGCTGGTGGAAGGTGCCGCGAACGGCGCTGGGTCCGGCGGGGCGACGAAGGAGGATCCATGAGGGTTCTCCATCTGACCGACGATCTCTCGGGCATCAGCGGCGTCCGGAGCTACCTCGAGAATCTCGTGGAGGCCATGGAGCCCCTGGGAGTCCACTGTGAGCTGGAAACCCTGGGATCCCCCGATCACGTCTTCCATGGTGCAATCTCCCGCTGGGCCAGTCGGAGGTACTACGTTTCCATGGCCCGACGCCTTCGGCGCCTGCCCCGTCCGGACATCGTCCACGCCCACAACCTCTGGATGCGGCTCTCGCCGACGCCCCTGCTGGCCGCTCGAAAGGCCGGAATCCCGGTGGTGATGACTGTTCACGACTATCACCTGGTCTGCCCCAGGAAGTGGATGGTCACCTCCCGCGACGAACCCTGCGCCACGGGCTTCGATTCACGGTGTCTCGTATCCAGCTGCCGCGGCGCTCGCGAGGGTCCCGCCTGGATCCCCTACAACGATCTCCGCTGGCTCAAGGTTGCGCTCCATCGTCAACTTCTGAGGCGCTGGGTCGACCTGTTCATCTCCCCATCCCAACATCTGGCCGGTTGGATGCGGAGCAACCTCGGCGTTCAGAACGCCGTCACCATCCCGAACTTCACCAGTGCTCCCAGCCGGACATCCTCGCCACGGCCGCCCCGGCAACCCTCCGTCCTCTACGCGGGGCGCCTGGCGCGGGAGAAGGGGATCGACGTTCTCCTGAAAGCCATGGCGCTCGTCCTGGAAACCGGCTCGAGGGCAGTCCTCGTCGTGGCCGGCGACGGCCCACAACGGGGCCATCTGGAAGCATCGGCCCGCCGAAGGCTGCCACCGGACAGCTTCCGTTTCACCGGCCGTGTGTCGCCGGAGGCGCTCGCCCGACTCCACAACGAGGCCAGCGTGGTCGCACTCCCCACCCTGTGGATGGAAAACTGCCCCGTGGCCGTCCTCGAGGCCATGGCCCACGGATGCCCCGTGGTCGCCACCAGGATCGGCGGCCTTCCCGAGCTGGTGGACGACGGCGTCACGGGCTTCCTGTTCGATCGTAAAGACCCGGTGGATCTCGGATCCAAGATCCTCCGGCTGATCCAGGATCCCGGGCTTCGCCAGCGGACCGGCCAGGCGGCCGCCGCGCGCCACCGCGCACAGTTTACCCCCGAGGTCCACGCCGCCCGGCTCGCCGCCACCTACGGCTCTCTCCTGGAAGGGCAGGGAGCTCCATGAAGCTCGCAACCTGCCGGCTTTTCAACGCTCTGTGCTGCCACCCGCCCCTCCGGTGGCTGGTGCCATCGCCTGCGGTGTGGAACCGCATGGATCCACTCCCGCACCTCCAACGACGTGTGAGCCAGGGCACCAGGTTCCTCCGTGGCTTCGCGGGAGACCACGACCCGACGGGGCTCCGTCTGCTGGACGCGGGCTGCGGCATGGGGGATCGGACGGTGGTTGCACGGCTGGCTGGGGCAGAGCAGGTGGTTGGCGTCGATACGGACCCCGAGAAGCTCCGCTGGGCCAGGCTCCTCGCGGCGCAGAACAGCTGCCCGGTGGACTTCCTCCTGGGATCAGTTGTTTCTCTTCCCTGTCCCGACGAGTCCTTCGACCTCGTCCTCCTCCTCGACGTCATCGAGCACCTCGATGAGCCTCTCATGGCCCTCATCGAGCTGTGTCGAGTCCTCCGCCCAGGAGGCCGGATTCTCCTGACGTTCCCGCCCTACAACTCCCCCTGGGGCGCCCACCTCAGCGAACACGTCCAGCTGCCCTGGGCACATCTCCTGTGTCCCGAGCCCGAGCTATTGGCGCTCTGGAAGAGAATCCACCGGCAGAAGGTCGCTCGTGGGGAGGTCCGCACTGGAGCACGGCGCGAACGGTGTATCATGGATGCCGACTCGATCATCAATCTGTGGGGGCTGAACAGGATGACCATCCGCCGACTATTGGAGATGCTTCCACGTGCAGCCCTCGAACTGGCTTCGATCCGGTTCCACACACCGGGTGGGCTCGGGGCGATGCTGACCCGATCCCGGTCGCTTCGCGAGTACGTGACAACCCGGGTCAACGCCGTGGCGGTGAAGCCGTGCTGATCCTGTGGCCGATCCGGCAGATCGAGATGGAACACAGTCAGTACCCGGGGATCATGGTGCTCTCCGCCTTTCTCAAGGAGCGTGGATTCCCCAGCGAGGTGGTACCGGCAGATCCAGCCAGCGTCTCCACCCGGCTGAGAGAGGAGGTGGGGGGCCGGGTGATCCTCGCCTACAGCACGCCGACTGCCCACGCCGCGCATTTCCTCGCTCTCAACCGGGAGATCAAGCGCCGGTTCCCCGAGGCCCTCTCGGTTTTCGGCGGCGCCCACCCGACCTACTTCCCCGGAGTGATCGAGGAGGATGGAGTCGATATCGTCTGCGTTGGCGAGGGGGAGCTTGCCCTGGCCGAGCTGGCCGAAGCCATCGAGAGGAACCAGGACCCCTCCGGGATCCAAAACCTCTGGGTCAAACGGGGCGGCACGATCCACCGCAACCCCATTCGTCCGCTGATCAGCGATCTGGACACGCTTCCCGTTCCCGATCATCTCCTGTTCCTCCGCGCGGCAAGGAAACCACCGATCCACGCCATCGTCATGACGGGGCGGGGGTGTCCCTACTCCTGCACCTACTGCTACAACAACGCGTACAAGAAGCTCTATGCCGGAAAGGGCCGCGTGGTACGCCGCCGGAGCGTTGACCACGTCATGAAGGAGCTCAGGCTCCTCAAGGATGAGGGTTGCCGGTTCGTCCGTTTCATGGACGATGTCTTCACGGTGTCGGCCGACTGGATCCACGAGTTCTCTGAAAGGTACCGCCGCGAGATCGGGCTGCCATTCTCCTGTCTGGTACGCGCCAACATGATCACGGCCGACATGGCCCGATGGCTCAAGGAGGCCGGGTGCCACCGGATCATGATGGGGATCGAGGCCGGGAACGAGCGGCTGCGGAACGAGGTCTTCAAGCGGAAGATGAGCAAGGAGCACATCCTCGAGGCGGCCCGGGTGATCCGCGGGGCAGGTCTGAAGCTGGTCACCGCCAACATCCTGGGCATCCCAGGCGGGTCCCTGGAGGCCGACTGGGAAACCGTCGATCTCAACATCGAGGCCCGCCCGAGCTACGCCTCGGCAGCCCTCCTCCAGGCCTTTCCCGGCACGGAGATTCACCAGATGGCGGAGCACATGGAGCTGCTCCAGGAGGACAACCTCGACCAGATCTCCACCGGTGGCTTTGGATTCTCCTCGGCCCTTCGATACCCTGACGAGAAGGAACACCGCCAGGTGGAGAACCTGCACAAGTTCTTCCCGCTTCTCGTCTGGTTCCCATGGTTGCGGCCCCTGGTCACGCGCCTGATCACGTTGCCACAAAACCGGTTGTACGAGGCCCTCTACATGGTCTGCATGAACATCGGCAGCCACCTGGTCGCCGTTCCGCCACGGGTCGGGGGACCCATGCTCTTCAAGAAGCTCACGCGACGGTTCGCTCCATGGCATGCAATCCGCCGGACCCGCAGGAACATGGTGACATGACGCCCGGACGCACATTGCGACGCGCGCTGCCGCTGGCCGGTGAGGCGGCTTCCGTCTGGTTCCGCTACAACTTCCTCGAGCCCCTCCGCCCGGCCCCCTCCCTGCCCCGTGCGATGCACTACATCTCCACGCACCGTTGCAATGCACGGTGCGCCATGTGTGGCATCTGGAAGAACCAGAACCCGCTCAGCGAAGAGCTCACGCCACAGGCCCTGGGAAGCATCCTGGCCGACCGCCTCTTCTCCCGCATGGAGTACTTCGGGCTCAGCGGGGGCGAACCTCTCCTCCGGCGGGATCTCATCCAGCTGACCTCGACCATTCTCGAGACCTGCACCCGGCTCAAGCGCCTCAGCGTGACGACCAACGGCCTGTTGCCCGGGAGGATGGAGAACACCCTGCCCGAGCTGGCCCGCCTGTGCCGGCGGGCGGGCGTGCTCCTGGACGTCTCAGTCTCCGTTCACGGCATGGGTGAGACCCTGGACCGGATCTACGGCGTTCCGGCATCCTTCGAACGGATCGAGCGAACGGCCGGCCTGCTGCTTCGGATGCGGACAGAGGGCGCGTTGACCTTCTCCTTCAACACCGTGCTCCTGGCGGAGAACCTGGAGAGCGTTCGCCGGCTCCAGGGCTGGGCGCGCGAGCGAACGATCCCCATGAGCTTCGTTGTGGGGGAGCAGCGGCAGCGTTTCTTCACCGAGGGGCTCGAGTCCGCCTTCCTCGAAACCAAGGGAAATCCGGAGCTCATCGGGTTTCTCGCCTCCCAGGCCGAAGACCCCGCCCAATCGGCCGTTCAGATGGAGAAGTACCGGGAGCTGGTGCGCGTCCTTGAGGGCCGCGGCCCGCGGCGCCTCTCGTGCTACTACGCCATGGGCGGCCTGCTCCTCGGATTCGACGGCCGTCTCTACTACTGCTCCCACAGCCGGGAGATCGGTGACTGCACAGGGCGCCCCGCGTACGACCTCTACTTCGATCCCGGGAACCTTCGCTACCGCAAGCAAGCGCTCTTCGGTGCAGAGTGTCACACCTGCCCGCCCTACACGCGAACCCGCTGGGAAATCGAGAAGGATCTGCCCCGGATGCTGCTGGCCTCGGTCCGCCGGAGGATGGGGCGGGCAGCCCGGTGACCGGAACAATGGTCCGTATCCTGATCACCAACGCCTACAGCGCCCGGAACCGGGGCGACGGCGCCATCGTCTCCGGCATGATGAAGAGCCTCGCCCGGGCCTTCGCCGGAACGGACCTCGAGATGACCATCTCCTCCGCCGACCATCCTGCCGACCGGGAGCGGTATCCCGTTCCGGTCGTCCCCTCCTTTCACTCCCTCATGGCTAGAGTATCCGGCAGGGGCTCACTCCAGGGGCTCTTCTTCCTGGCCGTCCTGCTGCCGTTCAGCGTCATCGGCGCCCTGTGCCGGCGGTTCCTCCGCCTGGCCGTCCCCCTGCCCGCCGGGCTCGGCCCCCTCCTGGAAGCCTACGCGCATGCCGACCTCGTGGTGGCGGCCGGCGGCGGTTACCTCTACACCACCGCCAGGCGAAGGGGAACCGTCATGCTCCTCGTACACCTGCACAGCTTCATGCTCGGCAAAGCCCTGGGCAAGCCGGTCTACCTCTACGCCCAGTCGATCGGGCCCCTTGCGGACCCGGCCCAGGTCCGGCTCGTCCGTGCGGCGCTCCGGCGTGTCCGGTTCGTTGAGCTACGGGAAACGTCGAGCCTGCGGCTGACGCAATCCTGGGCGCTCCCCGTGCCGGCCCATCACGTGGCGGATGCCGCCTTCTTGCTCCAGCCCGCCGAGCCCTCACACAACCCGCTTCCACCCCGCAGCAGGGCCCTTCGGACCGGCGTGACGGTCCGGAGCTGGTTCCGGAAAGCCGAGCTCCAGGCGCGTTACGAGGACTCCATGGTGCGTTTCCTCCGGATGTTCGCGGAGCGCCACGACGCGGAGGTGATCTTTCTCCCCCAGGTGACCGTCGACGACCGGGGAGACGACGACCGGCAGGCCGCCCGCAGGATCCTCGGGCGCCTCCACGGCACGGTGGACGCCAGGCTGTTGGATGCCGAGCTCACCCCCCAGGAGCTCCAGTGGCTCTGCGGGCAGATGGATTGCCTCGTGGGCACCCGGATGCACTCCAACATCTTCGCCCTGACCATGGGAGTTCCCGTCGTGGCCATCGCCTACCAGCCCAAGACCCTGGGCATCATGGAGCAGCTCGGCCTGGCGGGTTTCGTGCTCGCCATGGAAGATCTTGACGCCGAGGCGCTGCTCGAGCTCGTGGAACGCCTCCTCTCGGACAGCGCCACGATCCGGGAAACCCTGGCGTCCACCCTTCCGAGGGTCCGCCAGGAGGCCTGGCGGGCAGGCCGGCTCATCGCCGGAGACTTCCTGGGACACGACGCGGAGGCTGCGGAGGATCTGGCGTGAGCAGGCATGGCTCGTCCACCCCGTCATTCCTGGTCAGCGCCGTCATTCCTGCCTTCAACGACCGGCAGCGCCTCGCGGTCTGCCTCGAATCCCTCCTCGCTCAGGAGACTCCATCCTGCCCGTTGGAGGTCGTCGTCGTGGACGACGGCAGCACCGACGGCACCGGTGGCATGGTCCGGGAACGCTTTCCGGAAGTCCGGCTCGTGGTGCAACCCAACCGGGGAGCAGAGCTGGCCCGGAACGCAGGCGTCGAGGCCGCCGGCGGCGAAATCATCGCCTTCATCGACTCGGACTGCGTGGCGGCTCCCGGGTGGCTCGAGGCCCTGACCAGCCGCCTCAAGGGGAGGTCCACCCTGGTGGTCGGGGGACGCATCCTCCACCGGGGGGGGTTCTGGCAACGGCTCACCGGCATCGCGGACTTCGGCGAGTACCTGGGCGACACCCCCAGGGAGGTGGCCACGCTTCCCACCTGCAACATGGGCCTCCACCGCGCGCTCTTCGACACCCAGCGCTTCGACCCCCGCCTTCGGCCCAACGCCGACACCCTCTTCGCGGAGGGACTCCGCAGGAAGGGCGCCGTGCTGCTGTACGATCCGGCCGTCGAGGTCCTCCACGACCCCACCGCCGGCCCGGGCGATTTCTTCGCCCGGGCCCGGCGTTACGGGAGGAGCTTCGTGATGGCGAGGAAGCTCGACCCGGAGCTCCGGTGGTCGGGGTTCGTCCGGGCCGGCCTCCCCGGGGTCGCCGCCGCCACCCTCGGCAGGGCCCTCCTGGACTGGAGCCGGCTCCTTGGACACCGACGGGAAGCGGGCTTCTCCTGGTTGGAGGTCGCCCCGGCCATGGCCCTCCTGGCGTTCCGGCGCCTGGTCTCCCTCCCCGCGGCTCTCCGGGCCGTGACGGCAACACCGCCACCGGTCGGCCACAGACGTTGAGACTGCCTCAACCCGGCCCGATGGAGGCCCCCGGGACCAGCGAAACCACCGAGCGGAGCTTCCGGGAGGGATCCTCCCGGAGCCGGTCCACCACCTCCACCTCGATGCGGACACCTGTCCCCACGAGCTTCCCGAGACCCTTGCGGATCCCCTCCACGTCCACCTCCCGCGAGCCGGGGGCCCGGGTGGTCCTCACCACGATGCGGTCCAGCGTCTCCTGGACCACCTGCCACCTGCCCACCCCGAGGGCGTGGTCGAGCACCAGGAAGAAGGGGTGGGGTGTCAGGCGGCGTCCCGACCGGAGCACCACATAGTCGCCGGCCCGGCCCTGAACGGATTCGATCAGGGGCAACCCCCTCCCGCAGACAGGCTCTCTCGCGGACAGGCGAACCACGTCTCCCTGATCGTAGCGGATCAGCGGCATGGTGAAGTTGCTGAGGTTTGTCACGATGACCGCCCCGTCCTCGCCCGGGCGTGCGGGCCGGCCATCCCGGAGAATCTCCACGACCACGGTGTCGATGCAGAGGTGGTACCCCTCGCACCACGAGCATTCCCACGCCATGACGGAACCAGCCTCCTCGGAGGCATAGATGTCGATGATCCGCGCGCCGAAGGCATTCCGCAGGAGATCCCGCCCCACCTCGTCCAGGACGCCCGAGGTACTGGCCACCAGGGGAACCGGGATGGTCTCGCCGCGCCGGACCGCCGCCTCCGCGAGCAGCTTGAGCGTCAGCGCATACCCATGGATCAGGTGGGGACGCCAGGCGCGGATCTCGTGCAGCCAGTGGTCCGGCCCGTCGAGGGAGGAGAGCAACTGCTTCCTGAAGATCCCGAGGGGCTCGTACCACGATCGTTGCTGCAGCTTCTCCGGGCGCGCCTGGAAGTAGGTCATGCGGTGCCACGGCCTGAGCCCCCAGGCGAGGTAGGCGCGGAAGAACGAGGGGTTGAACACGGAGCGATCGCGCCGCCTGGATAGGATCTCCAGCGGCACCCCCGTGGAGCCGCTGGTCCTGGTCCGGATGCAGCGTTCCAAATCCGTACCGCGCGCCACGAGCTCCTCCTGGGGCCGGGACTGGAGGTCCTCGCGGCGAACGACGGGAAGACCGCGGAGGTCCTCCAGGCTCCCGATGGAGTCGGCCGGGACGCCACCCTCACCGTACAGCTGCCGGTAGAACGGGACCGAGGCCGCCGCGTGCCGCAGCAGGCGCCGCAGCCGGTCCAGCTGCAGGGCTTCCAGGCGCTCCCGGGGCCACCATTGCCGCCGCTGCAACCCGGCCAGCTCGCGAACACCCTCGATCACCGTGACCTCTTCGGCCACCAGCGAAGAACGCGGGAATCCTGGAACATGTTGCGGTTCATCCTCTGGAGCATCTCCGACAGGTTATCAACAGCGGGCTGTCCCGTCACCCACTTCATCCCCGGTGAGCCCGCGCGCCGACGCCCACGCCCGGCACATTGCGGGCAGAGCCCGCGTGCCTCCGACGGATCGAGGGAATGCCGCACCGGTGCCCGCGGGTCTTGAGCATGGCCGAGTGGTGCATGGGACCGGGCCGTTCTTCCCGGGCCCGCTGGATGCAGAGAGCTCCTGGCACGCCTGCCTGTTCCCCCTGACCGTCCCGAGAACCCCAGCAGCACCGTGGCCGGGTCCTGCCGCGGCCAGCCTGGCAGGAATTGACCGGTGGAATTCGTCTGGTATCATCAGGCTCCAGGAGTCACCATGTTCAGTCAGCAGCTTCCTCGGATCCTCGAGGAGATCGAGTCACACGGCGAAGCCCAGCTCCTTTCACCGCCTGGTATCGAGGAGCTCCTCCACAAGGCGACGGAGGGAGAGGACCTCTCCCGGAAGGAGATCATCCTCCTCGTCCACAGCCTGTCCCGGCCGGAAAACGCGGAGATCGTGAAGGCCACCGCACGCGACTGCCCGCGGCCCGGCGACCGGCAGATCCTCCTTCTGCCGCCGCTCTACTTCTCCAGCATCTGCGAGAATACCTGTGCCTACTGTGATTTCTCACTCGGCGGCGGAACCCGGCTCAGCCTCAGCGGGTTTCAGCGGGAGGTGGAGGCGCTCCTTTCCATGGGCTACCGCAGCATTGAGCTCGTGAGCAGTCAGGACCCCGAGCTCTACGCCCACAGCGAGCCCTTCGAGCTGGCCGATCAGCGCTTCCGGCTCGACGGTGCTGCTCGCTATTTCGAGATCCTCAAGAATGCGCTCGTCTCCAACGGCGGCGGGATGATCACCAGCAACATCCCTCCGGTGGACACGGATTCCTTCAAGAAACTGCACACCGCCGGGCTCGACTGCTACCTTGTCTGGCTCGAGACCTTCGACCCGGCCCAGTACCGCCGCCTCCATTCCGTGTCCGGTCCCAAGGGAAACCAGGCCTACCGGCTGGACTCCTTCGAGCGGGCCCGTGACGCCGGCATCGAGCACGTGGCCGGCGGTTTTCTCAAGGGGTTGGCACCGTGGCATCAGGAGGAGGTGGTCTTGTACCTGTTCGACCGCTACCTCAAGCAGCGTTTCGGCAGGGGCTTCTCCATCATCGGCACACCCAGGGTCAAGGGACGCTTCGTCCGCTCGGGCGCCATCCGGCAGCACACCATGGGTGACGAGGAGTACGAGCTCAACATCGCCCTGGACCGCCTCCTCTTCGACGGGATCCCCTGGCTCCAGACCAGGGAGTCCTTCGAGATGAACCGGCACCTCATCAACACCTTCGGCGGTGGCGTCATCCTGACGCTGACCTCGTCAACCGCCCCAGGGGGCTATGCGGTGCCCGTGGAGGCCTCGGCCCAGTTCCCCGTGTTCAAGCAGGATCTGAAGGACACCTCCCGGGCCCTGGAGTCGGATGGTTTCGAGGTTCGTTTCGACTGGAACGCCAGTGATCTCGAAGCCTGCCATCGAACATCCGGCTGAAACGGCGCCCCGCCTACCGGAACGCCGACGCTCCCAGTGCCACCGCCGCCAGCTCCCTGACCTCGACCACCACCCCCGGACGGAGCAGGAACACCGCCACGGCGAAGACGCCAGTCGACGCCGCAGTGAACACGCCGCCCGCCACGGCCGGCCCCAACAACTCACCAAGACCCGAGCTTCTCAACACCAGGGCCGCCGCGGAGAATGCGGCCAGCGCCACCGCCGGGAGCACCACGGCACGGGCCAGCTGCCGCGCCTCCAGGTGGAGGATCCGGCTCACGAGGTACAGATTGACCACGGCGAACACACCGGCCGACGCCGACTCCACCGCACAGACCGCCACGAGGCTCTGCTGGGCCGCCCAGTACAGCCCGGCGATGGTCACCGCAGCCCGGACGGCCGTGAAGCGGAGGAGCAGCCCGGTCCTTCCCGTGGCGATGTACACCGGTGCCATGGATACCAGGGGGAACAACAGAATGAGCGGCGCGAGCACCCGGATCGGTTGCACCACGGACACCCAGCGCGACCCGATCAGCACCGGTATCAGAACATCCGCAAAGAAGAAGAGGATCCCTGCTGTCAGCGCCGTCGTCAGCAGGAGGAGGCCGGTCAAACGAACGACCCAGCGGCCAAGGAGCTCCCGGTCCTCCTGCTCCCGGCAAAAGGCCGGAAGGGCCACCCGGTCAGATATCCCCAGGAGGCTCTGGAGCGGCGCATGGACGAAGCGGGACGCCACGTCGTAGAGCCCCAGGGTGGCGACACCCAGGAAGCGGCCCATGAACAACCGGTTGACAGAATCGATCACGAAGGCCAGATTACCCGACGACCAGATCCGCACACCCGTGCCCAGCAGGGCGCTGGAGGCCTCGCGATCCAGGCGGAGGGAGGGGCGCCACATGGGTGGAGACCACCAGGCCACGGCCGCCGCCGCTGACCCGCTGAGGGATCCGGCCACCAGAGACCAGGCCCCGAGACCCCGTGCGGCGAGGATCACCGCCACCGCTGCCGTCACCACGCTCTCGCCCACGGTAATCACGGCGAGCTTGCGGAAACGGAGGGCCCGCACCGCCAGCGCGGAGGGCACCGCCGACGCCGCCTGGGGAACCAGGCGAAGCGCCATGACAGCCAGAACGGTCCCGGCGCGCGGGTCCTCGAACCAAAGCGACGCCAGTGGCGATGCCAAGACGATCAGCAGGAGCACCGTCGCGGTAATGCCCGTGTTGAGGATGAGGGCTGAATCGGCGGCGACCTTGAGGTCCCCGCGGTACTGGAGGAGCGCCGTTTGAAGACCAAGCGACTTGGCCCGGTTGGCAAAGCTCAGCAACAGCATGGCCACGGCGACGAGACCGAAGTCCTCGGGGACGAGCAAACGGGCCAGCACGATCAGCGCCCCGGTCTGGACCACACGCTGAGCGCCCACTCCGAGGGCCACCCAACCGGCGCCCCGGACGGCGGCCGTCGCAGTGTGCCCCGCCCCGTCGGACATGCCCGCCACCGGATCCAACCCGCTCACAGGTAGCCCAGAGCCGCCAGGCGGCGCCGTACATCCTCATCGCCGTCAGCGATGCGCTCGCCACGGTCACCCTCGTAGGTGGCCGCCACACGGCGTACCAGCTCTTCGTGCTCACGAAGCAACCGCCGCAGACCATCCGCCACATCTCGCCGCTCGGCGATCAGGTCCTGCCGTTCGCCGGGATCGTGTACCAGATCGTAGAGCTCCTCCCGCGGGCCCTCCTCGTCGGCGATCAGCTTCCACGAGGGGGTCCGGCACGCCATGATACGAAAACGGTCCTGGATACCCACGCGGCTGCTCCTCCCGCCCGAATGCGTGGCCTCGGCGAAGACCGGAGCCTCGGCGATCTCACGATCCCCCACCATGGCCGGCAACAGACTCTGGCCCTGGAAGCTCTCCGGAACCGGTAGCTCGGCCAGCTCCAGGATGGTCGGTGCCAGGCCGATCAATGCCACCTGTTCTGCAACCTCGCCGCCGGCAGGAATGCCGGGGCCGCGAAGGATGAGTGGGACGCGCAACAACTCGTCGTAGACATCGGGGCCATGGGCCCACCCTCGATGCTCCCAAAAACGCTCGCCATGGTCGGCGGTGAGCACCACGACCGTCCCTTGGCCGAGCCCCTCCCGATGGAGCCCATGGAAGAACCGTCCGGCAATGGCATCCATCGCCTCCACCCGGCGATCGTACAGCCACCTGAGCTCCCTGCGAGCCCGCCGCCTGTGACCTGCCACCATGACCCCGAGAGCAGCGAGGTAGCGCGCCCTGTCCCTCCAGCTCCTCTGGCCCGGGAGAGGGGTATAGGGGAAATGGACGTCCATGAAATGAAGCCACAGGAAAAACGGCCGGTCCTGCTCCCTGACCCAGGCCAAGCCTTGCTCAGCGATCACCTCGCCGCTGAGGTACTGTCCCCCCTCGGCCTGGAGCGCCGCCTGGTAGAGCATGAGCGCCCCAAGATCGCGGCGGCCGAGCGCATCGTGCATCCTCCGCCTCAAGCTCCTCAGACGGCTGGGCCGTCCCCCGGTGCCGTGTCGCGGGTGGACATCCCAGAAGTCCACGAAGAGATCGAAACCACGGTCATAGCCCGTTTCCCGGGTCAGGAAGGGGTTCGATGGATTGAAGGCCGCCGTGCGATACCCGGCGCGCTGCAACGCCTCCCCGAGAGTGGTCGCCGAGGCGGGCAAACCCTCCCGCTCGCCGGCCACCAGCGGGTAGAGAGAGCAGAGGATGGAGGGAAACGAGGCCTGGGTCCGCGGACCGTTGGCGATGGCCTCGGAGAAAACAAGGCCGGACCGGGAGAGCTCGTCAAGGTGCGGCGTCTGGGCGCTCGACGCTCCGACACACCCCAGGGCATCCGCCCGCAACGAATCCACCGTGATGAGAATAATATTGGGCCGTCTCAAGAGTGCCATCCGCCAGTACGAAGCACCAACCATTCCTCCGAAGCCATGACGAGCTCTACGGGTACCATAACCCGGCACTGGGTGGAATGCGAAGCCTCGGCCGATTCAATCAATCAAGGACCATGTACTCCTCAAGACCGAACCAGCGAACGATGCGACTGACATCCTCGACCTCCCGGGGCGTCAGCGAGTGTTTCCATGCCGTCGTGGGGTCATAGCCCTTCTCCCAGCTCTGCTTTCCCCTCTGGAAGGAGAGCCTGTGAAGCTGGCGTTGGACGGCCGGCGTCATCTCCAGGCCAATCCGCCGTGCCAGTGGCCAGATGCCTCCCTCTGGGTCCCTGGCCAACTCTTCGAATCGAATGAACGATACCCGCTTCAACAGGCCCCGGCGAATCGGGATGGCGTTCTGGAAGCCCCACATGATGGCGTAGGACTCCACCGCGGTAATTGGGTGATCGAAGAGCTCCTCAAGACCTTCGGACGAGCCGTCCTTGGCCCAGATTCTTTCCATCACGTGCTGCACGTAACGCACTCCCACGTCCCATCCCTGTTCCTTCATGGAGCCTGCAACGCTCAGCGGATTCCGGATAATGTAGACTGGGTGGAAGTCAAAGCGATCGATCATCCATTCCATCATGAGGTTGGCACGGATGAGCTTGACGACGGCACGCTCGGCGGAAGGGTTGGCCCGCAGGGTCCAGTTGTTCACCACCGCGCCTGCCACCACCCTCTCCAGAAGTGGCTGCCAGGCCGTCTCCTCGCCGGGCAAGAGGTAGTTTGGGAAAGGGAAGCCCTTGGCCTCCGGGACCTCCACCGGATGGAGTGGCTCAAAAACGAGCTTGAAGCCACCCGCGGCGATAATCTCGGCGAGCCACGTCGTGCCACTGCGTCCCGTCCCGAAGACCAGGACATTCCGACCACAGGCCAGTTCCCTTCGAGCCCAGAACCGGTTGAGTGTACCAAGCTCCACGACGCTTACTCCCCTCATGCCAAGCTCGAAGAAAAAGTACCAACCAATCAACCTGATACTCGACCGGAGGTAATGCCCGCTTTCGAACGAAACCCATGGTACCATCCATCACACGAACGGATCTCGAAGAATGATGGAAACTGGCAGGGTCAACATGCTCGTCACAGGAAACAGGGTTAGCGCGAACCGGTGCCGCTGCTCCCGCGTGCGGGCTGTCGGGACCGAAGTGATGCCCAATGGCAGACACTGATGACCTTGGTAACGAGGATGGCCTCACAATTGCCCCCCGGGACGCCTTCCGGAAGAAGCCGACGCACCCTCAGACCCAGATGCCCTCACCCCCCAGAGCACTGGATGAGCGCCCTCATCTCGGAGGTAATCTGGACGAAGACGTGGCACGCACCATGGCCGAGGAGTCTGGGGTGCAGCTGGCTGCGCTGGAACAGGAGAACGTAGTTCTGGAACGGAAGGCCCGCAGCGTCCTTTCTGGGATCATGGATCGCCTTCTTGGATCCAAGCCCCAGAGACACTTCCAGAACTGGTTCCACTCCCTCTTTTATGCTTTGGTCCGCCTCGTTCTCAAACTCGAGTTCAAGGGATACCAGTCGGATGGCAGAGCCGGCGCTCCGAGCCCCGGGTACGCCGCCCGCTTCGAGCGATACCTGAAGGCCCGGAAGGCTCTCTGCGGAACGCCGAGCGACCAGATGATCTGCCCCTCGGAGCCGGGC
>JAADFK010000193.1 GCA_013152925.1 Acidobacteriota bacterium
CTCCTGGCCCACCTCCAACACGTCCGCGGCCTTGCCGATGCGCCGGTGGGAGATCTCCGTCACGTGGACCAGGCCGTCGACGCCGCCGAGATCGACGAAGGCGCCGAAATCCGTCAGCGAGCGGACCCTGCCCTCGAGGACGGCTCCCACCTCCAGGTTTTCCCACGTTGCCTCACGGGCCTTCTCCGCGGCCTCCCGCAGGAGGACAGCACGGGAAACGACAAGCTTGTGCCGCGTGGGATCGTACTCGAGGATCCGGAACTCGTACGTCTGGCCCAGATGCTGATCGAGGTCCTCACCCCGGCGGTCGGAGATCTGGGACGCCGGGCAGAAGCCGCGGATTCCCGCCACCGTGACGTCGAAGCCCCCCTTGCGCCTGCCGACCACCTTGCCCGAGACCGGCGTGCCGTCCGTGACGGCATCGGCCAGCTTCTCCTTGAGACGTTCCTCTATGGCCAGCCGGCGGGAGACGCGGATCTCCTCCCCCACGTCGATGACGGCCACCTCGACGGGGTCCCCGGTACCGAGCTCGTCCAGCTCGCTGCGGTCGAGGATGGCCTCGGACTTGCCACCGATGTCGACGAGGGCCACATCGCCGTGAATGGCGACGATAGTGCCGTCGACGACGTCGCCGACCGTGACGTTCCGGGCCTCCAGATTCTCCTGGAGGGCCTGCTCGAACTCGTTCATCTGATGGTTGGTTGCATCGGTCATGACCGGCCTCGCACGCTGGGATACCCGCACCTCGGTACGGGTGCGGAAGCATAGCACAGAAGGTGCGCCCTCGCCCCTCCCGGGGAGCGGGAAACCGGCGGCTCTGGCAGGGGTGGCCGCCGGGGCCGCCCCCGTGGATCACCGCCCCCGGAAGGGCCGTCTCAGCTGGCCTGCCAGACGACACGGCCGGCGACGATGGTGGCGACCGGGGCACCGCGGAGCTGGATTCCGGCGAAGGGGGTGTTCCGCGACTTGGACTGGAAGGTCTCCGGATCCACGGTGATCCGCTTCCTCAGGTCCAGGAGCGTGAGGTCGGCCGGTGCGCCCTCCTTGAGGGTCCCGCCCGGCAGGTTGAAGATCTCGGCGGGCCGGGTGGACATCAGGCGAACCAGCTGGCCGAGCCCGATGACGCGGCCGTGGACCAGGCGATCGAGGGCCAAGCTGACGGCGGTCTCCAGGCCGGCGACGCCGAAGGGAGCGTCGGCGAAGTCGAGCGCCTTCTCGTCGGCGTGGTGAGGAGCGTGGTCGGTGACGATGGCGTCCACTGTGCCGTCGTAGATCCCCTGGAGCACAGCCTCCACGTCATCCCGGCTCCTCAGCGGCGGGTTCATCTTCCAGTTGGTGTCGTAGTTGGAGGCGGCCAGCTCCTCATCCGAAAGCATGAAGTGGTGCGGTGTCACTTCGCAGGTGACATCGATACCGCGCCGCCGCGCCATACGGACGAGGTCCAAGCTGCCGCGCGTCGACATGTGACACAGGTGTAGCCGCCCGCCGGTCAGCTCCGCCAGCAGGATGTCCCGGGCGACCATGACCTCCTCCGCGGCTGACGGGATCCCCTTGAGCCCGATCCGCGTCGAAACCTCGCTCTCGTGCATGGAGCCGCCGTCGGCCAGGTCGACGTCCTCCTCGTGGGCGGCGATCCGAACGCCGAAGCTCTGCGCGTACTCGAGCGCCCGGCGCATGAGCTGGGCGTTCATCACGGGCCGGCCGTCGTCGGACACCGCCACGGCACCCTCCCGCACCATCTCGCCGATCTCGGCCAGCTCTTCGCCCCGCTCACCCTTGGACAGTGCGGCGATCGGGTAGACGTGACAGAGACCAACCGCAGCGGCCCGTTCCCGGATGAAGCGCGTGACGGAGGGGTCATCGTTGACCGGCCTTGTGTTGGGCATGGCGCAGACCGCCGTGAAGCCGCCGGCAACGGCGGCCCGGCAGCCCGTCTCGATGGTCTCCTTGTACTCGAAGCCAGGCTCGCGAAGGTGGACGTGGATATCGATGAGCCCCGGCGTAACCACCAGGCCCGAGACGTCCATCTCCGGGGTATTCGGGGCGGCGTCCAGGCGCTCCCCCAATGCCGCCACGTGCCCGTCCTCGAGCAGCAGGTCGAGCCCCTGGTCGAGGCTCTGGGATGGATCGACGACGCGGCCGTTACGAAGCAGGAGTCGGCTCACCGTGACCTCCAGACAGCAGGTAGAGAATGGCCATGCGGATGGCGACGCCGTTGGTCACCTGATCGAGAATGACCGACCGGGACCCGTCGGCCACGGCGGAGTCGATCTCGACGCCGCGGTTGATGGGGCCGGGGTGCATGACCAGGGCCTCGGGCTTGGCCAGCTCCAGACGCTCGGGCGTCAGGCCGAAGAAATCGAAGTACTCGCGCAACGAGGGGAAGTTCATGTTCCCCTGCCGCTCGCGCTGGATCCTCAGCATCATCACCACGTCGGCGCCCTCCAGGGCACTCTCCAGACGGTGGTGGACCTCGACGCCCAGGGTCTCGGCGTGGAGCGGCATCAGGGAAGCCGGCGCAGCGAAGCGCACGGTGGCGCCCATCTTGCCCAGGAGGTAGGCGTTGGAGCGGGCCACGCGGGAGTGGCGGATGTCACCGGCGATGGTCACGGCCAGCCCCTCGAGCCGACCCAGATGCCGGCGCATGGTGAAGGCGTCCAGCAGGGCCTGGGTTGGGTGCTCGTTGATGCCGTCGCCGGCGTTGATGATGGAGGCCTCCACCATGCTGGCCAGCCGGTGGGGCGCACCGGAGTTGGGGTGCCGCATGACGATGAAATCGGGAGCCATGGCCATCAGGTTTCGCGCCGTGTCGATCAGGGTCTCCCCCTTGGACACCGAGGAGCCCGAAGCCGAGAAGTTGAGGGTGTCCGCCGAGAGCCGTTTCTCCGCCACCTCGAAGGAGAAGCGGGTCCGTGTGGACGGCTCCATGAACAGGTTGACAACCGTGCGGCCGCGGAGTGTGGGCACCTTCTTGATGGGCCGGCGGGCGATGTCCAGCAGCTCCTCCGCCGTGTCCAGGATCAGCTGGATCTCGCCGGGCTCGAGAGGCGCGATCCCCACGAGATCCTTGGACCTGAGCGATTTCAAACGCTCATTCGACATCGGCCGTCTCCCTTCCGATCCAGACGCCGTCCACGCCATCGATCTCGGCGAAACGGACGCGGATGTCCTCGTCCCGGGAGGTCGGGACCTTCCGGCCGACCACGTCCGCCGCCACGGGAAGCTCACGGTGCCCGCGGTCCACCAGGACGGCCAGGCGAACCGCCCGCGGGCGTCCGTAGTCCATCAGCGTGTCCAGGGCCGCACGCACCGTCCGTCCCGTGAACAGCACGTCGTCCACCAGGTAGAGCACCTCACCGTCGATGGAATCGGGCAGGAAGGTCTCCTTGAGGAGCGGTTGCTCATGGGCGGGCCGCCACGGTCCCACATCGTCCCGGTACAGGGTGATGTCCAGCCGTCCCGAGCGCACCTTCTGGCCCGCGGATGCCTCGATGACCCGCGCCAGGCGCTCGGCCAGCGGCACCCCCCTCGTGTGGATCCCCACCAGGACCACGTCGCCGCCGTCCCGCTCGACGATCTCGGCGGCCATCCGGTCGATGGTCCGCTTCATCGCGGCCCGGTCGAGGATCTGGACCAGCCCCGAGTTGTTCTGTTTCGTCGCCATCTTCGCTCCTCCCGGCGTCCCGCAGGCACCGTCATCCCGGCATGGGCGGCCGGATCTCTTCCCCTCACCACCACCGGAATCGGGCCAAAAAAAACCTCCCAAGAGGAAGCATTCTGCCGCGATCAGGTGGGCCGACCCATCGAAGCGATCTTAGCACACGGTACCCCGGTCCGGGATTGTCCCCACGGGACGGCGGCGCGCCGAAGAGGGGGCGGGGCGGTACGCTCACGGACCGGGCACCAGGAGGCGTCGCCCCGCCCCGCCGCCTCTCTCAGCCCTTCAGATCATCGGCAACGGTCCACGCCCGGACCAGGCCCGAGGCGTTCATGAACATGGGACAGGCGGCCCGGTAGTGCCCGCGGGCGGCGCTCCCCACATCGGCCCGGGCCATCTCCGCGTCGTCCAGGTCCACCAGCAACGCTTCCAGTGTCCCCACGTCCCCGCCCATCCCGAGGGTCTCCTCGGCCAGGTCCCACCACCGCAGGAGCCGACCCTCCAGCTGGTCCAGGTGGGCCTCGACGCCGTCGTGGATTCCAAAGTGGGTCACCAGGAGACGGTCGACACCGAGGCCGCGGATCTTGGCCAGACTCTCCCGCCACACGGGGATGTCGATGTCCGGCGGCGGGGTCGGGGGCACCACGTAGGACTGGCCGGGGATCCGCAGGCCGCCCACATCGCCGGTGGCCAGCTCAGCACCGACCTGCCAGGCCACATGGTGGCGGGCGTGGCCGGGCGTGTGCCATGCCGTCGCCCGGAGTCCGGCGATCTCCACCGTTTCCCCGTCCTCCACGACGTGGAGCTGTGGGGCGGGTACGGGCTCCATGGTGCCCCAGAGCATGTTCATGGCCGACCCGTAGATCTTCCGGGCGCTGGCCAGCAGGCGCTCGGGATCGGCCAGGTGCCGCGCACCCCTGGGATGGACCCAGACCCCGGCGCCCGTCCGGCGGGCCAGCTCGCCGGCCGCCCCGGCGTGATCCAGATGGACGTGCGTTACCAGCACGCCCCGGAGCTGGCCAAGCTCGAAACCGGCGGCCTCGATGCCCTCCACGAGTGCCGGAACGGTGCTGCCGGGCCCGCACTCGAGCAGGACGAAGCCGCCCTCCGGGGCCGGAACCAGAAAGGCCGCGATCACCTCGGCCTCACCCTGGAATCCGAGATCGATGGTCCGTGCTTGCATGGCGCTTCCCCCCTTCGATCCTTGCGGCCTGACATTGTAGCGTCGATCCGTGACCGGTGGAGCCCGGCCGCGCGTCTCCACGATCGAGGTCACACCACAGGCCGGATGCGGGACGGCCCGGCACGCGTGCTCAAGCCAGCTCGGCCACCACGCGAGCGGGCAAACCCGACGTTCCCTCCAGGGCCAGTGGAAAACAGTAGATCCGGAACCGCCGCCTCCCCACGGCCTCCAGGTTGGCCAGGTTCTCGACGACGAAGATGCCGTGCCGCGCCAGATGGCGATCAACCTCGCCGTGGCGTTCCGGCCGCCCCAGCCCCGGAGCATCGACGCCGATCACCCCGGCCCGCCTGGACACCAGAAGGCTGAGGCTCGACTCCGACAGCTCGGGATGCTCCCTCAGGTAACGATCCGATGGATACGCCTCGGCCAGCCAACCCGTCCTCAGGACGACGAAGTCTCCGGGCTCCACGATCCGCGCCTCGTCCATGTCAGCCGGCTCGATCGTGCGGCCACGCACGGATGAGACGTCGATCAGGCAGGCCGGGCCGATGCAACGCTCCAGGGGGAAGACCTCCCCCGGTGCCGTGTCCAGGTGGGTTCCCAGGTGCCCGAGGTGCGCCACGGGGGAGCCCCGGGTGAAGAGGTTGTTCTCCGCCAGGCGCAGGGAAAGGTCAATGAGCATGTCCGTGATCTCCCGTGTGGCCACGGGGCTCGGAGGCCAGGCGGCGGAGGAGCTCCAGGGCCTCCCGGTCCCAGCTCTGACCATCGCTCCCCTTGGGTGTTTCGAGCACCATCGGCGTGGTGGCAAGCCGCCCATCCCGGACGATGCGGGCGAAGGTCGCCACGCCCAGGACACCGTGTCCGATCCGCTCGTGCCGGTCCTTCCGAGACCCGAGCGCCACGTTCGTATCGTTGAGGTGGAGCAGATCCGGCCGGGAGCGACCCGTCCGGGATGCAAGCTCTCGCCACAAGGTCTCCCAACCCTCCTCGCCGGCGATGTCGTACCCCGCTCCCCAGAGGTGGGCCGTATCCCAACAGATACCCACGCGATCCTCCGGAAGCAGCTCGAGCAGGGCCCCGATTTCCTCCAGGCGGCTTCCCAGTGCCGTGCCCTGCCCCGCCGTCACCTCCACCAACACCGGCGGCGCCTCCGGAGCGGCCTCCAACGCCCTGCCGATCCCCTCGGCCGCCCGCCGGATGCCGGGCCCGGCTCCCGAGCCCGTGTGGGCCCCCGGGTGCAGCACGACGCCCGCCAGCCCGAGGAGCCGGGCGCGGTCGAGCTGATCCTTGAGCAGAGCCACACTCCGCTCCCAGAGCTCGTTGTCCGGCGCGGCCACGTTGATCAGGTAGGGTGCATGGGCGAATGAGGTCCTCCCCAGGCCGGCCCTGGCGGCTGCCTCCCGGAAGCGCTCCGCCGCCGGCTCCGGGATCGGCGGTCCCTGCCAGCGTCCCGGCGCCTGGGAGAAGATCTGCAGGGCGGAGCAGCCAAGCTCCACCGCCCGTTCCACGGCCCGCCACACTCCCCCGGCGATGGAGAGATGTGCTCCCAGCGGTGGACGTTCTTCCATGAAGCCTCCCGGTATCCGCGGGTTGATGACCCGGGCCCCCGTCCCGGGCGGACTCGCCCGCTGAGGTGGTCACACCCGATGATCGCCGGACCCCGCCGCGACATCAAGGCCCACTCTCCCGGCCCCGGCGGACCGGGGCGGGGAGGAGATTCTATCCGGACATTCTGCCCGGCCCGGAGACTTGCATTTTCTCCGGATTCGTGGAGAATGAATGAGTGTTCATTCATGACGCGCTCCGTCAAAATCTCGCACCCCGGCCGGGGTGCGCCGGGACTCAAGGAGGTCAGCCGTGGACTACAAGGTCGATATGCGTGATGTGAAGTTCCAGCTCTTCGAGTGGCTCCCCACGGAGAAATTGCTGGAAAACGAGAAGTTCGCCGACTGGGACCGCGAGAACGTGGAGATGGTCCTCGACGAGGGGCTCAAGATCGCCCAGGAGGTCCTGGCCCCCACCAACGAGGACGGCGACCGCATCGGCGCCCAGTGGAAGGATGGCGAGGTCACACTGCCGGACTCCTTCAAGCCCGCCTACCAGACCCTCTGCGAGGGCGGCTGGGTCGGCATCATCAACAACCCCGAGTACGGCGGCATGGGTCTCCCCGAGGTGGTGGGCACGGCGGTCAACGAGTTCTTCTTCGGCGCCAACATGTCCCTGTCACTGACGGTTCTGCTGACCCGCGGCGCCGGCAACATGATCGAGATCTTCGGCACCGACGACATGCGTTCGATCTTCGTCGAGAAGCTCTACAGCGGCGAGTGGGGCGGCACCATGTGCCTGACGGAGCCACAGGCCGGCTCCGACGTGGGCGCCTCCAAGACCAAGGCCGTCAAGCAGGACGACGGGACCTACCTCATCAGCGGGGAGAAGATCTTCATCACCGCCGGCAACCACGATCTGGTCGAGAACATCATCCACCTGGTCCTGGCCAGGACGCCGGGCGCCCCTGCCGGAACCAAGGGTCTCTCGCTCTTCGTGGTCCCCAAGATCTGGGTCAACCCCGACGGATCCCTCGGCGAGCCCAACGACGTCTACTGCGCCGGTATCGAGGAGAAGATGGGCATCCACGGGTCCCCCACCACCTCCATGGTCTTCGGGCAAAACGAGAAGTGCCGTGGCTGGCTCCTGGGCGAGGAGCTCAAGGGCATGAGGCTGATGTTCTACATGATGAACGCCGCCCGCATCGAGGTTGGTCTCCAGGGCTCCTCCCTGGGCGCCGCGTCCCACCAGGCGGCCGTGGCCTACGCCAAGGAACGCCTCCAGAGCCGCCACTGGACCAAGTTCAAGGAGAAAGACGCTCCCCAGGTTCCGATCATCGAGCATCCCGACGTTCGCCGCGTGCTGACCACATCCAAGGCCTACGCCGAGGCCACGCGCGCCCTGCTGATGCAGACCTCCTACTACATCGACATGACCCATGCCACCGGGGGCGAGGAAAAAGAGCGGTACCAGTCCTACGTCAACGTGCTGACGCCCATCTGCAAGGCCTGGGCCTCCCATTGGGGCGTCCGCGTGGCCGACATGTGCCTCGAGGTCTACGGCGGCTACGGCTACACGCAGGAGTATCCCGCCGAGCAGTACCTCCGCGACGCTAAGATCGCCTGTATCTACGAGGGAACCAACGGCATCCAGGCACTGGACTTCGTCGCCCGCAAGCTGCCGCTCAACGGCGGCAAACCCATCCGGGAGCTGCTGGGCAAGGCCGAGGCGACCTTCAACAAGCTCAAGGGCGACTCCCAGTTGATGGAGCCGGCCTGGATGCTGGGCGCCGCGCTCAAGACCATGGACACCATCACCAAGGAGCTGACGAAGCGTCCCGATGGCATCCTGATCACCCTGTTGGACGCCGTGCCCATCCTTGACATGGTGGGCACGATCCTCGGCGCCCACTTCCTGCTGGACCAGGCCGTCGTCGCCCGCGACAAGCTCGGCGCGATCCTCGCCGACAAGGGCATCGACCCCGAGGACGAGAAGACCTACATGGCGTTCATCAACGACAACGCCGAGGCCGCCTTCTACCACAACAAGATCCAGACGGCCATCCACTTCGCCTACCGCGCCCTGCCCACCGTCACGGCTCACGCCGCCGCCATCCGCGCCGGCGAGCTGGCTCCCATGAAGGTGGTGATGTAGTCCCTGCGCGGAAGACGACCGCAACCAACCCCGCCCGCCACGGGCGGGGTTTTCTCGCCGCAGCAGGGGGTCCCGTTCGGCGAACGAGGTTGACGGCCCACGTGGCCGGCCCGGTCGCCGGCCTGCAGATCGTCGACATCGGTGACCCCTCCGACCCCACGCTTCCGGGATACGCCGACCTGCCCGGCCAGGCGTGGGACCTGGCCGTATCGGGCCACACGGCCTGTGTGGCTTCTCACGTCACGGGCCTCCAGATCGTCGATCTGTCCGATCCGACCCACCCGGCGGTCCTCGGAAGCCATGGTGCTCCCTCGACCACATTCGACGTCGCCGTCTCCGGCAACCTCGCCCACCTGGCCGACGGCGACTCCGGCCTTCTGATCGTCGATGTCTCGACCCCACCAACCCCACCCTGTTCGCCACCCTCAAGACCGACACGCGGGCCTGCGCCGTCACCCTCTGAGGCAACCTCGCCCATGCGGCCGCCGGACAGGGCGGGCTTGCCACCAAGGCGCGGGCGGCCGGATACCCCTTGGCGCTCGGAAGGATTCCCAGAGCGCGAGAGGCTCCCATCTTCGTTCCGGGCCCTGCGGTGGGCCCGGAGATGGACCGCCCCTCAGGGGGTCAGGCCGCGGACGTCGTAGAAGATTCGGAGCGTGGCCAGCCGCTGGCCGCCGGAGAACACCGGAGCATCAACCTCCAGCTGACCGGGGGAGGGCGCGGTGGCGGCGCTCGTCACCCTCTCCACGGCCAGCGCCTGCCGGGTGGCCTCGTCATCAAGGCTCCGTCCCCGGTACCGCAGATCCGTGGCCGCGAGGACCTTGCCCTCCTGGTCGACCACGATGACGCCGGCGATGCGGTGCCCCTGGACGATGGCCGCCAGCTCGGCGTCCACCGCTGCGAATTCCTGGCGGGCGATGTCGTCGGCCAGGGTCACCGAGAGGACGGTCGCCGAGTCCTCGGCGTACTCACGGATGACCTCGGTGGCCTTGTTCTGGCAGGCCGCCACCTGTGCGTGGGTCTCGGCCGTGATCCGTTCGACCTTCGACGTGTACTGCCGCTCAAGGACCAGGTAGCCAACACCGGCCGCCACCAGCACGATCACGAGAAGCACCGCCAACGCCTTCTGCATGTCATCCTCCCCGGTACAGGCCGCTCCCGGCCCCGATGAAACGTCACGAACATGATGCCACGGATCACTCCGGACGTCGCCCCGGGGAGAATCAGAGTTTGGCCCCCGAGGCGATCCAGCGGCGGACGAGCTCCAGGTCCTCGCCCGGCAGCTTCTTCCAGCCGTAGGGGGTCAGGGGCATGGCCTTGCCCTCGCGCTGGGTTCCCTGGAGCTTCTGCCACAGGAGCGATCCGTCGGGATCGCCGGGCTTGACGAGCACCATGTCCGGAGCCTTGGAGCTGGCCCTGTCCACGAGATGGGCATACCCCACGCCCGGATCGAGAATCAGCTTGCCCTTGGCCTTCTCGGCGTTGTGGCACCCCCCGCACCGCTTGACGAAGAGCTTCTCCACCTGCCCGGAATAGGTGACCTCAGCCGGAGCCTTCGCCGGCGCATCCACCGGCTGCGAACAGGCGGCAAGACCGAGCAACAACGGCCCCGCCGCCAGAATGACCTTCAACAAGTCGTTCATCAATCGTGTTCCTCCCGAGAGCACAACACCGGATCCGCGGAGGGCTATTCCCCCCGGCCAGTCATGACGCGCGACCCCCGCCGCACCCCGTCCGGCACCGGCGAGCGATCATCTCCCCGCGACGAGCCGCGCACTGTCCAGGCTACACTACGGGAGAGGGAGGACAGCGATGGACGATTCCAGACCGGCCCTCGCCGTTGGTGACATCGATCCCGAGCTCTTCCGGCGCGAGGCGCGCAGGATGATCGACTGGATCACGGAGAACCTCCGCGACGGTGGCCGCCGGTATCCCGTGCTCTCCAGGGTGGAGCCGGGAGAGGTGGCGGGCCGGCTTCCCGGGCATGCTCCGGAACAGCCGGAGGACCTGGAGCGCATCTGGGCCGACTTCCAGGAGATCGTCCTCCCCGGCGTCACCCACTGGAACCACGCGGGCTTCATGGCCTACTTCGGCATCACGGGATCGGGCCCCGGCATCCTGGGGGAGCTCCTCTCGGCGGCGCTCAACGTCAACGGCATGCTGTGGCGAACGTGTCCCTCGGCCACCGAGCTCGAGCTCGTGGTGCTTGGATGGCTGCGGGACGCCCTGGGCCTGCCGCCGAAGCTCTTCGGCTTCCTGACGGACACGGCTTCCATCGGCTCGATGCTGGCCATCGCGGCGGCCCGGGAGCAGGCCGGCCTCGACATTCGCAACCGCGGCATGTGCGGCCGCGATGACCTCCCGCGCCTGCGCGTCTACGCCTCGGACCAGGCTCACTCCTCGGTGGCCAAGGCGTGCATCGCCCTGGGCCTCGGGCTCGAGGGGTACCGGACGATCCCCCATGACGAGCTCTACCGCATGGATCCCGAGGCCCTCGAACGGGCCATCGCCGGGGACCGCGCCGCAGGCGTGCGCCCCCTGGCCGTTGTCGCCACCGTCGGAACCACCTCCACCACCTCCGTCGATCCCGTCCCCGTCATCGCCGGGATCTGCCGGCGGGAAGGGCTCTGGCTCCACGTGGACGCCGCCTACGCCGGCACGGCCGCCATCTGTCCCGAGCACCGCTGGTGCCTGGACGGCTGCGAGCATGCCGACAGCTTCGTCTTCAACCCCCACAAGTGGCTCTTTACCCCCATCGACGCCTCGGCCATCTACACGCGGCACCCCGAGGTCTTCAAGAAGGCCTTCTCCCTGGTCCCCGAATACCTGACGACGCCGGTGGCCGACCAGGTGGTCGACCTGATGGATTACGGCGTCCAGCTGGGCCGCCGGTTCCGCGCGCTCAAGCTGTGGTGGGTTCTCCGGGCCTTCGGCCTCGAAGGTATCCGGCAACATCTCCGGCGTCACATGGAGCTGGCCCGCGACTTCGCCGGCTGGGTGGACGACGATCCCCGGCTGGAGCGGGCCGCCCCGGTCCCCTTCTCCGTGGTGTGCTTCCGCGCCCGGGACGCCGGCGCCACCGCCGAGGACCGCGACCGGTACAACCTGGCCCTGATGGAACGGATCAACGCCACCGGCGAGGTCTACCTCTCCCACACGCGCCTGGACGGCGGCATCGCCCTGAGGGTGGCCATCGGGAATCTCCACACGACGGAACACGACGTCATGCGGCTTCAGGCGATCATCGAGGAGGAGCTGGGATGCCCCGCGGGCCACTGATCGCTCCGATGACGCCGCGGCGGGCCTGGCGAATTCCTTTCGGCCTCCTGGTCTGGTCCTTCCTGGTCCTCCTCCTGGTCCTCATCAACTTCATCCAGATGCTCTCCCTTCTCCTGGAACCCATCTCTCCCCACCTCGTTCGCATCATCAACTCTTCCCTGGCCAACTTCTGGTGGGGCTCGTGCGTCTTCGTGGCCAGAAAGCTCAACGGAACCCGCATCGTCGTCACGGGAGACGAGCTCCCCCTGGGCGAAAACGCCATCCTTGTCGCCAACCATCAGGAGATGCCGGACATCGCCGTCCTCATGGACCTGGCGCTCCGGAAGAGGCGCCTGGGGCACCTCAAGTTCTTCGTCAAGGATCAGCTCAAGTGGGTGCCAGGGATCGGGTGGGGCATGTACCTGTTGCGCTTCCCTTTCCTCAAGCGAAACTGGACCCGGGACCGGGATTCCATCGTCCGGACCTTCCGCCGCCTGGTGGAGGGCAACGCCCCCATGTGGCTCGTCATTTTCCCCGAGGGAACGAGGATCCGTCCCCACAAGCACGAGCGCGCCGTCGCCTTCGCCCGCGAGCGGGGCTTCGCCGAGCCCCGGCACACGCTCCTTCCCCGTCCCAAGGGGTTCGCCGCGGCCGTGCAATCTCTCCGCGGTCACGCCACGGCTGTCTACGACCTGACCATCGGCTACGAGAACGGAGTGCCCACCCTGGGCCAGTACGTCACCGGCGCAGTCCCCCGCGTCCACCTCCACATCCGGCGTTTTCCCATGGAGGAGCTCCCCGAGTCCGGCGAGGATCTCGCGGCCTGGCTCCGGCAGCGCTGGATCGAGAAGGACCGGTTGCTGGACGGCTTCTACGCCAGCGGCGCCTTCCCGGGGCCCGAGGTGGGGTGAGCCCACTGCGGCCACGCTCCGGGGAGCACCGGGCAACACGGATGACGAAGTTTTCCGAGGAGGTATAGACTGTGCCCCGGACGAAGCCGCCCGGGACATCGACGGCCCAGGGCCAGCATCCCGTCCGGTGCCATCGCCCGATCGCGTACCGCCGTGAAACCGGAGGATCGTGCCATGAGACAGCGGTCGAGTCTCGCCATCGTCATCATCTGCTGCCTCGCCCTGCTCGGCGCCTCGGCCGCCCCTCTCCTGGCGGTGGAACCGGCGACGGTCGAGTCGGCCGTCTCGGTGGACCCGAGGGTGGAGCTCGTCAGCATCGTGTTCTACCTTTCCGGCGGCTCCGACTACAACCTGCCCAACCAGTACCGCCCCTACCAGGAGCGGGTGAACCGGTGGTTCTCACGCTTCAAGGATCACCCGGCCGTCCGCTACGCCATCAAGCTGCGAAACGACGACGGCATCAGCTTCAACGCCCCGATGGGCCTGGCCATTCGCATCAGCCCGGACCCATCCATGAAGCTCCTCGTGCCGCTCGAACCCTGGCCCGAACGCTTCGATGACAGATGGACGCCACACACGGTCAGAGCCTTCCTCAAACGGCTCCGGAGCTTTCGCCGCGACTCGGACTTCGACGCCTTCTACCGGGAGAACACGCCGTTCTACAACGAGATCACGGCCCGCCTGGGCAGCGTTGTGCACCGGGAGCTGCACATGGAATGGTTTCCCTCGTTCTTCGGCTCCGGTGCGCTCCGGGAGGGAACGGTGCACATCGTACCGGGAGCGCTGCTGGGACCGTGCAACTACGGCCCCTCGGTCAGGATCGCCGGACGGGTGCACCGTTACGTGATCATCGGCGTCTGGCGGACCGACGGGAAGGGGCAGCCCATCTTCCGGCACGGGGACATCTCGACGGTCGTCCACGAAGTCTGCCACAGCTTCTCCAATCCCGTCGTCCAACGGTGGATGCACCAGCTGCGGCCCCTCTTCGCCGAGCTCCAAAGCCGCCACGAAAAGGCGTTCGGCGCACAGGGCTACGGCGACCCGGAGAGCATCGCGTACGAGACCATGGTCCGGGCCTGTGTCGAGCGGTATCTCCTGGACACCGACGGGAAGGCGGCGGCCAGAGAACACGCAGAGGAACAACGGAAGCGGGGTTTTCTCTGGGTCGGCGACCTGTGCCGCCTGCTGGGAACCTACGAGAAAGACCGCACGCGGTACCCCGATCTCGACGCCTTCATGCCCCGGATCGTCGCCTTCCTCCATCACTGGATCGCCACACACCCGGTCCCCACGCCGGCCCCGGCGGCCCACTCGTGAAGCCGCGGCGCTGAGATCCGGCGCCGATCGAACGCCAGCGGATCCCTGCATGCCGTGACCGGGCTGCCAGTGCGCTACCCTGTGGCCATGGACCGGAGCATCGTGAAGGACCGCCAGGCTCTCCTGGCCACCGAACGGCGGCTGGCGGAGCCTCCGCTGCACGGGCGGCTGCGGTTGGGTGTGGGCTACCCCAACACCTACCACGTTGCGTGCTCCTCGCTGGCCTTCCAGTGGGTGACACGCCTGGCGGGCCGGCTGCCCGACCTGGGAGTGGAGCGCTTCGTGGCCGACGAGGGGCTCGCCGGACGCACGCTGGAGCTGGGCACGCCGCTGGCCGAGCTCGATGTGCTGGCCTTCTCCATCTCCTTCGAGCTGGACGCCGTCAACGTCGTCCGCGTCCTCGAGGCCGCCGGCATTCCGCTGGAGCGGCGTGAGCGTGGACCGGGCTTCCCGCTGATCGTCCTCGGCGGCGCCGTGGCCTCCATCAACCCGCTCCCCCTCTCTCCCGTAGCCGACGTCTTCTGCCTCGGCGCGGCGGAGCGCGTGTGGCACCCGCTGCTCGAGCTGGCCATGGAGGAGCCCGACCGGGACCGGCTCCTCGAACGCCTGGCCGCAAGGGAGGGCTACCTGGTTCCCCGCCATCATCTCGACGGGACCGGACGCCCCCTCCACCGGCTGCGCCGGCTGGAGAAGCGCCATCGCGAGATGGAGGAGCCGGCGCTCGTGCCGGCCTCCCACCTGGTGACGCCCGACACGGAGTACCGGGAGCGCGGCCTGGTGGAGATGTCCCGCGGCTGTCCCGAGAAGTGCGCCTACTGCTGGGTCAGCCACAACTACGGGCGCCTCCGGATCTACCCTGCGGATCACATCCTGGCCCGCGTGGAGGAGCTCGCTGCCGTCACGAACCGCATCGGCTTCGTCGCCACCGCCGTGGGCGACCACCCCGAGCTGGTCGCCATCCTCGAACGTTGCCGGGAGATGGAGCTGGACGTGGCCCTCTCCTCCCTCCGTATCCCCGCCATGCGGGAGGAGATCCTCCGGCCGCTGGCGGCCACGGGCGCCCGCTCCATCACCATCGCCCCGGAGACCGGCAGCGACGGGCTGCGCCTTCGGATGGGCAAGCACACCACCAACGCAGAGATCCTCGAGGCCGTCGCCACCGCCCAGCGGTCCGGCATCGAGAGCCTCAAGATGTACTTCATCGTCGGGCTGCCCGGCGAGACCGACGACGACCTCCTGGCCATCGGCCGCCTCGCACGGGAGGCCTCGGACATCCTCCTGCGGTCCGGCCGCCCGCGCGGCCGGGTGGGCCGCCTGCACCTCGGCGTCAACCTCCTGATCCCCAAGCCCTACACGCCCTATCACGACGTGCCCATGCTCGACCGGACCGAAGCCCGCCGGCGCTTCGGGATCGTACAGCGTTCCCTCCAGGGGATCCCCAACGTGCGAACCGACCGTCCCTCCTGGAGGGAGTCCCTGTGGCAGGGCTACCTCTCGCGGGCCGGCGTCGGGGCCTTCGAGCTCTTGCGCGAGCTCGCTTCCGGCGAGACGCTGGCGGCCGTACTTCGCCGTCACCGGGCCGCCGTCGAGCGCTTGGCCTTTCGCCCGGAGGAGCTCGGCGCCCCCTGGCACTTCATCTCCTCCGCCCCCCTCCGCCCGCCAACGCGAGCCTGACGATGAACACTCCGGCAGGAGCCACCG
>JAADFK010000194.1 GCA_013152925.1 Acidobacteriota bacterium
GCCATTCGTCCCAAAGTGGCCCACCTCGTCCCATTCGGGGATACCGGTAGGCGTGAGT
Source organism: Acidobacteriota bacterium (assembly GCA_013152925.1). Lineage (GTDB taxonomy): Bacteria > Acidobacteriota > Thermoanaerobaculia > Thermoanaerobaculales > Sulfomarinibacteraceae > JAADFK01. The sequence goes on from JAADFK010000194.1 coordinate 59, forward strand.
GGGATCTTCCAGGCGTCCCAGCTCCAGCACCTGGTGCGCGACAGCCTCTTTGAGGCCAGCGGTGAGTACCGGCGTCGTGTAGGGGGTGAGCTGCAGTTCGATGGGGAGCGGCCCGGCCCCGACTGGCACGCCCACGGGTACTTCAGCTGCCAGGTCTGGATGCTGCAGGACGGTCAGCCGACACATCGACGGGTGTGGAAACGGCGCTGGCTACGCAAGGGGACCACGCAGACCTGCCACAGCCGACCTCCGGATGTGCTGCCAGGAGTCCGTTTCTGCACGCTGGTGGTCACGCTCCAGCTCTGGACGTGGATCGACGCCGACGTGGGTCTGCACAAGGTAGAGGGGCTCCAGGGCTGTGGCAGCCGCCGCAGCATGCAGCGCTGGCTGCGGCGGCTGTTGCCCCACGCGATGGAGATTCAGCAGGCGGTCCGCCTGGCGGTGATCAATAGAAGCGAGCCTCGACCACTGGAGCGGATTTTCCCTGTCGGGCTGGATCCTCCACAGCGCGTACGACGGAAACGCTGGCGAAACGGCTGGATGGTTGCGAGCCTCTGGACCGCTCTCGCCATGCTCTTTGGTTCCTCATACAACCTACAACTACCCGTTGCCATCTTACTCGCCGAGGCTCGCGGGAGGTGCGACCGGACCGAAAGCCAGCATGTAGTCAGCGCTTTCCAGGACGCATCTCCTGGGAAAAGAAGGTAGCGGACCGCGTCGGTTTCGGCCACTTCTTTGACGCGGTGTCTCCCACAAAGGGTGTCGTCGAGCCTGGAGGCGGTCGGGCGCACAGTAGCTCCCGTGCCCCGGACATGGGCACGAGGAGGTGCGGCGATGTCCGACGACAGCCAAGATCATGCCGAGGCAAGGGCCTTGGCTCGCTACCAGGTGATCAGCGCCTATCTGGCGCTGGAGCCGCCCCGCGGCCAGCGGCTGCACTTGCTTGAGCAGCTCGCCCACAGGAGTTGGGTGGGTGCCGATGGTGAGCTCTTTCAGGTCTCGGCCGAGACCATCCGGAAGTGGGTGGCACGCTACCGGGACCAGGGGCTCGAAGGGCTCCGCGACAAGTCGCATCCGCGGCGAGGGACCCTGGCGCTCACGCCCGAGCAGATCGAGCTGGTGTGCAGTCTTCGTCGCGAGGTGCCCGAGCGGAGCCTGGATCGCATCATCCGTATCGCCGAGGACATGAAGCTGGTCGCGCCCGGGCACCTGCGGCGCTCGACGCTACACCGGGTGCTGCAAGCGCACGGTCTGTCCGAGCGCGCAGCGCGCACACCGGACAAGAAGGACCTGGATCGCTTCGAGGCCGACTTCGCCAACGACCTGTGGCAATCCGACATGCTGGTCGGCCCTTGGTTGCCAGACCCCCAGCGACCCGGCAAGTCCCGCAGGGCGTACCTATACGCCTTCCTCGATGACCACTCCCGGCTGCTTCTGCACGGGCGCTTCAGCTTCAAGGGAGACCTGCCCGCGCTCGAGCTGGTCTTCCGTCGCAGCTTGCAGAAGTTCGGGCACGTCCACCGGGTCTACTACGACAACGGCCAGACCTACCGCTCACATCACATGAAGCACATCGTCGCCACCCTCGGCATTCACAGGATCATCTTCACGCAGAAGAGGCGGCCCGAAGGGCACGGCAAGATAGAAGCGCTCAACCGCTACATCCGGTCGGCGTTTCTGGCCGAGCTCAAGGCCACGCACATCCAGACTCTCGACGAGCTCAACGAGGCCTTCAGCGCGTGGGTCGACCAGGACTACAACCGCCGGGTCCACTCGGAGACCGGACAGCCTCCACGTGACCGCTGGCGAGCGGACATCGACCGCGTCGCGTGGGAAGATGAAGAGAAGCTGCGCCAGGCCTTCTTGTGGAAGGAAAAGCGGACACCCGACAAGGCGGGCGTCTTCTCGCTCTTCGGCACCGAATATCAGGTGGGGCCCGCGCTGGCCAGGCGTCGCATCGAGCTGCGCTACGACCCCGAGAGGCTCGACCTCATCGAGGTCTGGTACAAGAACCAATTCGTCGAGCGAGTCCGGCCTTTCGAGGTCCAGACCCATCGACGCCCCAAACCTGCCCCCGCAGCAGTGGACCAAGCTCCTGCCGTCTTGACGAAACCAGTGGCCGATTACCTGGGCCACCTGGTGAACGCTCAGCGCAAGGAGGGACGCATCGAGCCGTCGCCCAAGGCCCTGGCCGCTGCCGCGCGGGCCGAGCGTGCAGCGGCCGATGACGCCGTCGTGGAGCTACTCGCCGACAGGCTCGACCCCGCCGTGGTCGACCAGCAGGTTATCCGCGACTTCTGCGAGCGTTTCGGCCCCTTTGACGTCCCCCAATGCGAGCGGGCCATCGCGTCGCTGCTCGAGCGCGGTCTCACCGACCAACACATCACCATCTATCTAGACGCCATCCGGCGCCATCACCACCAAGGACAGCAGCCATGAGCCCAAGCAAACGACAGAAGCAACGCCTGCGCGCCCATTTCGGATTCACCAAGATCCCCTTCCACAAGGCCATGTGGGCCAAGCAGATGTACGACTCCTCTGCCCAGCGCGAGCTGCGGCAGGCCCTGGAGATGTGGACCGACCTCCACGGCGTCGTGGTCGTCGTCGGCGCCTCGGGCGTCGGCAAGTCCATCACCCTGCGCCGCTTCCTCGGCGAGCTCGACGAATCCCGATTCCACGTCATCCGCTTCACCTACCTGCCGTCCACCACCTACGGATTTCTCCGCTCGCTCACCCGAGCGCTCGAGCTGCCCATGCGCCTCCACGGCGCCGATCTTTTCGATGCCGTCCAAGAACACCTGGTGACCTACGAGCAGGAACACGGCCCCCATCCCGTGCTCGTCGTCGACGACGCCGAGGGCCTCTCCGTCTCCGTGCTCGACCTGCTACGAAGACTCACCGCCTGGGACCTCGACGCCGAGGAGCACTTCTCTCTGCTCATCTCAGGCACCGAGGACATGCTGCGCACCCTCCGCCACGAGAAACTCGCGCCCTTGCGCTCCCGCGTGGCCTACACTCACGGTCTCCGTCCCTTCTCCCTCGACGACACCAGAAATTACGTCCGCTTCCATATCGAGCGCGCCGAGGGGGACGTCAAGCTCTTCAGCGACGAGGCCATCAGGAAGCTCTTTCAGGCCTCGGGCGGAAAGCCACGCTACATCAACCAGCTCGCCATCCAGGCCTTGATCCAGGCCGCCGTCCTAGGCCGCGAGAAGATCACAGGCACCTTCATGGCCGAGCAGATCAACAACCACCCCTTCTACCAGCAAGCCGTCGGAGGATGAGTATGTACCAGCCGATCATTCCACTGCATTGGGACGTGACTCAGGCCATTGAGGTCACAGACTTCCTCGCCGAGATCATCGTCTGGGACACCCACGGTGCCCGCATGAGTCAGTACCTGCGAATCCAGGCCGCAGAGGAAGCAAAGCGGCAGGCAGAGTCCAAGGAAGACAACGACGCCACAGACCACGAGTTTCCATTCTAGCCTGTGCCGAAACTCCCCCGTCTACCCCCTCCCAGGCGCTGATCATGGGACCCTGCTTCCAGGATGATCTCACCTTGTCTACCGGGAAAAGAACCCGGGACACAACAGGTCATTCCTCGCGGGAT
>JAADFK010000195.1 GCA_013152925.1 Acidobacteriota bacterium
CATCGCCGACGGGCAGGTCATCTACGGGGCCTCCACCAGTTTGAAGGCCTTAAGCAAGAGCGGAAGCCTGCGGTGGAGCAGGCTCCTGAGCGATTACGTCGGTGCCATAGGTGCAGCAGACCTGGACGGGGACGGGGTCCTGGACGACGTTGTGGCCGGCACCCTGGACGGGAACATCACCGCCTTCGATTCCAGCGGCGTCATGAAGTGGGACTACTGGAAGACCTTCAGCTCCAGCGACGGCAGGATTTCCATCTGCCCCATTGACGCGGATTACGACGGTGCAAGGGACGAGGTCCTCTTCAACGGCATCGTGCCCATAGTCTTCACTGCCACAGGTGCGATAAAGTTCATGGGTTCCGGGTTCGTCTATGCCAAGGGAGTCTCCCCGGTGGACTTTGACGGCGACGGCATCCTGGACGACGTGATTGCGGGCACAACCAACAACCTCTATGCCTTCAACGCTGCCGGGTCGAAGCTGAAAATCGACGGCCAGGACAAGTACAACGCCACCGGGGCAGAGGCCATCGTGGCCGTGGACCTGGACGGCGACGGCCTCAGAAACGACCTTATCGTGGCATCGGATGCCAACCTGGCCTTCTACGGGACTCGCTTTCCGACTCCACAACCAATAAGTCTACCCCTGCCGAGACCACCGCCCCCGCATCCACTCCAGCACCCACCTATGACACCGACGGCGACGGGCTCAGCGACGACCGGGAGGCCACCCTGGGGACAGACCCGTTCACCCCTGACACTGACGGCGACGGGCTGACTGACGGCGAGGAGGTGAACTACGGGGTCCCGCCCCTGAACCCATTAAAGGCAGACACCGACGGCGACGGGCTAAACGACGGCGATGAAGTAAACACCTACAACACCGACCCGCTGGAAAAGGATACCGACGGGGACGGCGTGGATGACGGTGACGAGGTCGAGGCCGGGACCGACCCCTTAAAGGCCGAAGAGGCGGCACCTGCAAATGCCACGGAGGCCAATGTCACCGAAAACGCCAGTGAAATCGACTCCGACGGCGACGGGCTGACCGACGCCCAGGAGGCGGTCCTGGGCACCAATCCCAACCAGGTGGACACCGACGGCGACGGCCTAAACGACGGCGAGGACCCGAACCCCCTGGTGCCAGAGGAAGAGGGAGGCGGATTCTCCCTGTCCTCCATCATGTCCGGCCCGGTGAAGTACATCGTCTACCTGGTCGGCGGTGTGGTTGTCGTATTCCTGATCATCTACATCCGGGAAAAAATCCTGGACTTCCTGTGGGAGAGGCGCCAGGAATAGCTCATTACTCGAGGTCCCCTGCCCTGGGCAGGCCCTCCCGCGCCCCCGGCCTGGCGATGCACATGGATGCCGCCATGCTGCCGAGGCGTGCGGCCTCTTCCGGCTTGCGCCCCCCCAGGAGCCCGTAGAGGAAGCCGGCGGCGAAGGCGTCCCCTGCCCCGGTGGTATCCACAACGGTGGTGGGATGGGCCCTGATTTTCACCCCCTTCCCCCCGGCCAGGACGTAACAGCCCCGGGCGCCCAGGGTGACGGCCACGATTTTTGCCCCCATCTCGTGGAGGAGCCCTGCCCCGGCCCGGTAGCCCCGGCCTGTCAGCGCCTCGGTCTCCTCCCTGTTGAGGAAGAGGACCTCGGCCCGCTCTATCAGGGGGCCAATCTGCCCCAGACCCCGGGAGACATAGAGGGACCCCGGGGCGAGGCTCAGCCGCACGCCCCGGATGCGGTCGAGGAGCCCCTTCTGGGCCTCAAAGGATGCCTCCCCGACAAAGGAGGACATGTGGAGGAACCTGGACCTCATTATGTAATCCACGTCATCTTCCTCCAGGGCCAGGGCCCGGTTCACGCCGGGGTAGGCATAGAGGGCCCGCTCGCCCCCTTTTTCCACGACACCGGCTATCATGCCGGAGCGGCCCTCCACCCGTTTCACCCGGGAGGTGTCCACCCCCTCCCGCTCCAGGTCGTCCAGTATGAGCCGCCCCTCGGCATCGGTACCCACCCTGCCGACAAAGCCCGTCTCAAGGCCCAGCCTCGCCAGGCCGACGATGGTGTTGGCGGCTGAGCCCCCCGGGCCTTCGGAGATGGATTCAACCGGGACCTCCTCCCCCGGCCCGGCTGGCCTCTCCACGAAATAGAGCCTGTCCCAGTTCAGTGCCCCGAGCCCCACGACATCCATCATCCCAGCTCCCCGGCCCTGCCCCTGACGAGTCTCCTGAACTCCCTGTGGATTTCGAGGATTTCCCGCTCCGCTCCCGGCTGGATGAGGTGGTACCTCGGCGGATGACCCTCCTGGGCCGGCCCGTCTGAGAGCCCCCTGGCGGCCTCCAGGGCCGCCTCCTTCCCTCCGGCCTTGAAGGCCTCGATGAGGGGCAGGATGCACCTCATGTCCAGGGCGGCCAGGGCCACGTCCCCGTGGGGCAGGGAGTACTCGTTGCCGTTGAAGACCACTGCCAGGCCGCCCCCGTCCCTCACCCTCTGGAGCATCTTGTAGTCTGTTATGCTGTCCCCCACGGCCACGACCTCGTCCATGGCCAGCCCGTCCGAGCGGATGAACCCCTCCAGGGCCTCCACCTTCCTCGAGCCGCCGACCACCCGGACCCTGTCCATGATGTCCCCCAGGGGGGTGCCATCAAGCCTCTCGAAGAAGAACCCGTCCAGGACCGCCTTCAGGGTATCGTCGTCTGCGCCCAGGAGCCCGGGAATCTGCCTTTCCATCTCTTCCACGAGGGCCAGGTCGCCGGGTCCAATCTCCTGGCGGAATTCGTCCAGGGGCAGCCGTGTGCACGCCACGTCCCCGGGGCCGATACCAATTCTTGAGGCGATGGTGTGGGCATGCTGGCTGTAGCTGGTGGAGATGACATGGACCTCAAAGCCCCACTCTTTAAGCCGGCGCACCGTCTCCCCCACGCCGTCCACCAGGGCGGCCCCTGAGGAGACACGGGCGATATCATCCTCGGTCACCCCGTGATAGAGGAGGAAGGGTACAATGAGTTTGAGGGTGTCCCCGGGTTCGTAGTCCTCCCTGCCCTCCAGGGCGATGACATCGTCGTACCTGCTTATAACCTCAAAAATCCGGTACCCGTTCTCGAAAAGGCCCATCACCTCGTAGGCGTTGTCCTGGGGCGAGAGGGGGCCCTCCAGGTCGAAGCAGACGGCAGGCATGTTACCCTGTCACCACATCGAACCTCTTGGTTTTAATAATTTCTGGTATCCTGCCATGGGTGGCCAGGATGTCCTCCACGATTATCAGGACCCCCTGGAGTCCC
>JAADFK010000196.1 GCA_013152925.1 Acidobacteriota bacterium
GCCACCGCCGGCTGGGCCGGCGTGGAGCGCCTCGACGCCGGCACCATCCCCGATGTGCCGCCACCCGACGGCCTCGATGCCGTCGCCTGGGCCAGGCAGCTCGGCGTCCCGGCGCCCGACCCGTGGCGGCCAGCCGGCGCCTGGCACGTGCTCCACCTGCTGCCCGACCGGTTTCGGACCGTGTACGAGCTGCTGCGGCTGGGTCTTGGCGAGGCCGGCCCGCTCCGGGAGGCCCTCGAGGCCGGGTTGCTCGACAGGGACCTCGACCCCGCCGAACGCGCGCTCCTCCGCGCCAGGGCCTGCCTCCTCGAGGCGGCCCTTGATCTCTACCGGCAGGGCCGCGGCCGGCCCGTGAAGTGGCAGGACGTGGCGGCCAGCGAGGCCGTCAGCCCCACGTTCGAGGAGGCCGTCAAAGGGCTCGTGGAAACCGAGGGGCGCGACCCGCGCGCCTTCCTCGACGCCGTGGGCGCGCTCCGCGGCTTCCGCCGCGCCAAGCTCGATCAGCTCGAGGCCCACCTGGAGGCCGGGGGTATCCTGCCGGCCGACTCGCCGCTCACCGACGGAGCCATCGCCCTCGAGGCCGCCGCGCGCTGCCGTGCCGCTCTCGAGGCCGCCGGTCTCGGCACCGGCGACGCCACGCATTACGTTAGGCGCCTCCTCACGCTGCTGAACGGGAGCCGACCGGCGCCTTCCGGAAGACCAGGGCGTCCAGGCTGACCTTCCCGGCGCCGAAGAACAGCAGCCACAGGAGCAGCACCAGGAAGGTGTAGGCCGTCACGTCCGTCGGGGAGAGCTGGCCCGAGGGCAGCCACGAGCCGAGGAAGCTCGAGCGCTCCGCCGTCATCAGCGCCACGACCATGGTGGAGATCAGTCCCGCCGACATCAGCCGCGTCAGCAACCCGGCCAGGAGAAAGGCGCCACCGACCAGCTCCAGCGAGGCGATGAACGCCGCGTTGGCCGCGGGCAGGGGAATGCCCAGGGCGCCGAAGTAGTCCACCGTGTCCCCGAAGTGCCGCCACTTGCCCTGACCCGCCTGGACGAAGGCCAGCCCCAGGGTCAGCCGGGTGACCAGCGGCGCGATGAAGGAGAGCCTTTCCAGGATCGTGGAGATTCTCCGGGTCGTTCGATCGATCAGGCCGTCGGTTTCCATGTTCGGTGTCCCTTCCCGCGGCCCTCTCACCGGCCGCCGCGTCGACACCTCCTATGCCGACCGTGCCCTCACGGTTTCCCGGGCCCAGGCTCAACCGCTTGACGATCCTGCCCCGCGGGAGCTGCCGCGCCCGCTTCGCCACGCCGTCCGAGGGCCTCCTCGAGGTGCCCGGCGAGCTCCCGTCCCAGACGGAGCCAGGCCTCGATGCCAGCGGCGTCCAGGCCCTCCTCGTGGATGCCGGCGGTGACGACCACCGTGCCGCCGAAGCGCCGGGCCAGGGCCTCGGCAACGGTGCGGGCCACGGGCTCCTCCTTGTGGGGCGGCAAGGTCAGGACCGAAGTGCTGACGGAGCGCTCGCCCGGACGGGCGGTGGAGTCCCGGCCGACGGCCACGACGACGCAACCCACGTGGGCCATTCCGCCCTCGACCACCACCACGAGGTCATCGCCAACACGCCGCATCCGCGCCTCCAGGCGACGGCCGTCCGACCCGGCCACGACCAGGCCACAATCATCAGGCACCGGCTTCGTTCCTCCCGGCTTCGCCCCCGGCAACCGAACCGTCCTCCGGGGCATCCGGGGCGCCGCCGAGGGCCGGCGCCAGCATCTCCTCGGCCTGGCCCCGGGCCACGAGCACCACCAGCCGTTCCCACTCTCCCCTGGGCTCACCGGCGACACCGAAAGTTGGGCGACCACCGGCCAGGGCCAGGAGCCGGAGGATGTCCTGCGAGTGCTGCCGCTCTGTCTGGAGCAACAGCCGGGACGTTCCCTCGCGGCCCAGGTCGAGCACCATCTCCTCCACCCGGTCCCCCTCGATCATCCGAAGCCACCTGGGGACGTCGATGGCGCGTCCGCCCAACACGTCCAGCCAGGCCCGCGAGCGGCGGCCCAGCTCCTCCGGCGGCCGTTGCAGGAGGGCCACTGGGTGGGGCACGTCGAACTCGTGGTGGACCAGCTCCGCCACCAGAAGATTGAGCTCGTCGTTGGTTGTTGCTGCCACCACGAGCGTGTCGGCCTCCACTCCCGCCTCCTCGTGTGTGATGGCGTCCCGGGCATCCCCCAGGACCGTCTCGAATCCCGCCGCCCTGGCCCGCTCCAGCCGCCACGGCACGGCGTCCACCATCACAACCGTCCAGTCCAACCCCTGAAGGACCCTCCCGAGCACCGTCGTCAGCGCGTTCTCACCCACCAGGACGGTCCGCCTCCTCGAGGGATCCGAGAGGTACCCCAGCACGCGCGGCAAGATCACCGCGCCGGCCGTCGCCCAGGCTCCCGTGACCAGGATGGAGAGGTAGACCAGACCCTCGAGGGCGTGGGCGCCCCCGAGGCCGCGGGCCGCCAGGTCCCGGGCGGCCAGGGAGGCGATGGCCGCGGCCACGATGCCGCGGGGAGCCGTCATGGCGAGCACCAGCCGGTCCCGGCCATCCGCCATGGAGGGCCACACGGACAGGACGACCGCCAGCGGCCGGACCAGGAGGATCAGCACCGCCACCACGCCCCATCCCCCGGCCCCGAGCGCCCAGATGCTGCTGAGGTCCAGCTCGCCGGCCAGGAGGATGAACAGCACCGAGATGACCAGCGCCGTCACCTGCCCCTTGAAGGCCCGGAGGCTCACCAGGTCCGGGAGCTCGTCCGCCGCGACGGTGATCCCCATGACCACGGCGGCAAGGATCCCCGACTGGCTGGCCTGCCGTTCCGCCCCCAGATAGGTCACCATCAGGATCGCCAGCACCACGAGATTCCGGAGCTCACCGCTGACGAAGCGGTTCTTGAGGAAGAACTTGGCCAGGGCGCCACCGGCAAAGCCCAGGATCGTCCCGGCCAGAGTCAGCACGACCACCTCTCCCGCCATTTCACCGACCGCCACGCCTGAGCGCTGGATCCACTGGAGCACGAGGTAGGCAAGCACCGCCCCCACGGGATCGATGATGAGACCTTCGGACACCAGGATCGTCTTGATACGCCGTGGAACGATCATGTGGCGGAGCAGGGGCACGATGACCGTTGGGCCCGTCACCGTCATGATCGCCCCGAAGAGCGCCGCCGTGGACCACGCCATCCCTGCCAGCGTGTGGGCCGCCCAGGCCGCCCCGGCGCCGGTCACCACGACGCCGATGGTCAGGAGGTTGCGAACGGGCCCCCGCTCCCGCACCAGGTGGGAGAAGTCCAGGGTCAAACCGCCCTCGAAGAGAATGATGGCGACCCCGAGATGGATGAAGACCTCCAGGACACCGCCGAGCGATTCCGGGTCGAAGAGTCCCACGGCGTGCGGCCCGAACGCCATGCCGAGGAGCAGGAGCGGCAGTATCGCCGGGAGCCGGAGCCGCTCCGCCATAACCTGTGCCAGGATCCCCAGGGCCACCGCCGCCACGATGGTCGTCATCACCATGCCCCAAGGGTAGCGGGATCATCGGCCCGGCGCCACACAGGAACGCGCCAGCGGTGCCGCCCCCTCAGCTTCAGCTCGTTCCCGTCTGAAACGGCGCGTTCTTGCAATCCCGGCGTCAGACTGCGGGTTGCGTTGTGCGGCATACCAGAGCATGCCTCCGCAGAATCCCTTGTCGTTCTTGATCTTGCAGGCAACCGCTCGCTTCTGCCTCGGGAACCACGCCCTTCCCATCCAGGTTCCTGGTTGGAGACCGGCCCGTCACGATCCGGTGGGAGGATTTCTGGCCAAAGTCCCGGCAGAATCCCTTGACAATGACGGGAATCTCCCGGTATTGTTGGACTTCGTGAGCTGGAAGGAGGAGGGATGATCAAATCGGATCTCGTCGAAAGGGTCATGGAAGCCACAGGATTATCGAAACCCCAGGCGGCAGAGGCCGTCAATGCGCTCTTCGAGGGGATGAAAGAGGCGCTGCTCCGCGGCGATCGCATCGAGCTCCGCGGGTTCGGGGTGTTCCAGGTCAAGAACCGGAAACGGGGCGTCGGCCGCAACCCGAAGACGGGTGACGAGGTGGAGATTCCACCCGGCAAGACCATCCGCTTCAAGCCTGGGAAGGCCCTCCGGAATCTCAGCTGAACGATTGCAGGACAGAGAGCTTCATTCCGTGGACTCCGACCCCGGGGGCCCGCACCCCGGGGTTTTCGTGTACCCGCCGTCACCGCCGTATCGGCCACGCTGGTGGCTCCACATCCTGCTCTTCGCCCTGACCCTCCTGACGACGACCTTCTTCGGAGCGCTGTTCACCGGGGAGCTGCCGGAGGCTCTGGCAAGTCTCCCGCTGGACCGCCTGGTTCTCGAGCCACGGTTCATCCTTCAAGGGCTGGCTTTCTCGATTCCCCTGCTGATCATCCTCGTCAGCCACGAGATGGGTCACTACGTTGCCTGCCGGCTCCATGGCCTTGCCGCCACACCGCCCTATTTCATTCCAGTCCCCTTCGGCATCGGAACCATGGGCGCCGTGATCCGGATCAAGGAGCCTCTTCGCAACAAGCGCCAGCTCCTGGACGTGGGGGCCGCCGGTCCCATCGCCGGTTTCGTCGTGATGTTGCCCTTCCTCGTCTGGGGGATCGCCACCTCCAGGATCGCCCCCTTGCCCCAGGCGACCGAGTACCTCTACTTCGGCGAACCGGTCCTGTTCAAGGTCCTCGCTCACCTGCTGCACCCCGGCATGGCGCCCGGACAGGACCTCCTCCTCGGTCCGGTCGGATTTGCCGCCTGGTTCGGGCTCCTCGTCACGGCCCTCAACATGTTGCCCTTCGCACAGCTGGACGGTGGCCACATCGCCTACGCCCTCTTCGGGAGGTGGCACCGCCGCTTCGTCTGGCCCCTCTGGTCCCTTCTCTTCATTCTCGGCTTCCGGTGGATCGGTTGGTGGATCTGGGCCGTCATCGCGCTGGTCATGGGCGTTCGCCACCCTCGCCTGTGGGACGAGGACCTCCCCCTGGACCCCAGGCGACGGGCCATCGCCTGGATCGCGTTCCTGATCTTCCTCCTCTGCTTCATGCCCCAGCCCATTGTTCTCGTTTCCTGATGCACCCGAAGCACCGGCCCGAGGCTTGGCGTGGACAATGCCGCGTCCTTGCGCGCTCCCCCGACCTCCTCGACTGTCTGCGCATTTGAGTTGACGTGAATGTAATCAGGCACTATATTCCTCATTGGTGATGAAGGGTCGTTCACCAGGACGGAACGGAAGGAGTCAACGTGGTCGAAAGCGACGAACTGCTCAGCAAGATCGCCGACGTCCTCAAGGCGATGGCTGATCCAACCCGCCTCAAGATTCTGCACTGCCTTCACGGTGGGGAACGGTGTGTGTCGGACATCCTCGGGGTCGTGGGCGGCAGCCAAGCCAACATCTCGAAACACCTCTCCGTGCTCAAGAGGGCCGGCCTGGTGGACTGCCGCAGGGACGGTCTCAACGTCTTTTACCGGATCATCGATGATGGTGTCTTCACGATCTGCAGCAACGTCTGCGACTCCCTCGAGATCCGGCTGGACAGGGCCCACCAGACCGTTGTGGCGGGCCGCCAGGAGATCGCGCTTCAGGAAGCCGCCGCGAAGGAAGCCTCGGGGGGAGGGTCCTGAGCGGTCAGCCGTGCCGGAGGCCGTCCGTCGCGGAATATCCGGCCATCCCATGAGAGTTAGGTGTGAATGCCCGGTGGGGACCCTCGGGATGCCCGCTCGGCCAGGAGAGAACCGACGATGCAAACTGTGAAAACCAGCCACGGAACCTGTCCGGCCTGCTCGGGCGAGGTGCGCCCGCTTCCCACCTGAGGCGCCCTGCTCTGGCGGTGCCAGAGCTGTGGTGACATCATGAGAACCGAGCAGGTCTTCCCCGACGGGATCCCGCGGCAGCTGTGGGATCGTATCGTCCGGGGTTGTTGAGGAGGAGCTCATGCCGATCTACGAGTACCGCTGCACGGAATGTGGCAAGGTGTTCTCGAAGCTCCAGCGCATGGGTGCATCGGCCGAGGGGATCAGCTGCCCGGCCTGTGGAAGCTCCAAGGTCGAGCGCATGGTCTCCAGCTTCGCCAGCTCGTCGAGCGGCACATCGGCCGGGGCCGGCGCGTCGACATCACCATCGTGCTCGGGCTTCACCTGAGGCGTCTAGCGGCCAGGGGCCCGGGCGGCCCCCAACACATCCATCACCCTGAAGCGTCAGCCTCGGGGATGCCGCCGATCCGAGGGCGAAGCTGTGCCGAAGGAATGGGTACGGGCCACCAGCTCCGGTACGGCCGCCGCTGTCTCGAGGACGGCCACGGCGCCGAGCCGCATCAGCTCCTCGCCGGGCGTCGTCCCGGTCAACACCCCGGCGAAGGGAACGCCCGCCGCTCCCGCCGCCATGGCGTCGACCGCGTTGTCCCCCACGTAGAGCACCTCGGCCGGCTCGAGGCGAAGCACCTCGAGCGCCACCTCCAGCGGTTCCGGGTCGGGTTTCGTTCTCCGGACCATGTCGGCGCCGACGATGACCCGGAACTCCGGGAGGAGATCCTCCCGGCCCAGCACCTCGACCACGCGGTACCTCCGCTTGGTCGTGACGATCCCGAGCTCCAGGCCCCGGGCCCGGAGCGTGGCGATGGTCCTGGAAACCCAGGGATACAGCGAGGTCCCGTCCGCCATCACACGGTCGGCATGCTCGATGAAGAGTGCGCGAAAGCGGCGCGTTCCCTCACCGTTCCGGCCCGTCAGGAGCTCATAGATCGCGTCCAAGGAGAGCCCAATCCCCTGGCGGATCTCCTCCGGAGAGGCCTCGCGGAGCCCCATCTTCGTCAGGGCGTGGTTGACGCACTGGACGATAGCCTTCTCGGAATCGGCCAGCGTGAAGTCGAAGTCGAAGAGAACGGCTCGCATGGCGCAGCATTGTAACGTGGCGCCCATCGAAGGGGCGAGCTTTCTTCTGCTACCCTCCGGAACATGGAGAGCGGGCCTCTGACGCAGCGGCGTATCGCCGCGTTCTGGCTCCCACTGGAGGCCACATGGCTCATGATGTCCCTGGAGGGGCCCTTCCTCGCCGCCGTTGTCGCCCGGCTCTCCGAACCCAAGGAAAACCTGGCCGCCTTCGGCGTTGCCTTCTCGTTCGCGATGATCCTCGAGGCCCCGGTCATCATGATCATGACCGCCTCGACCGCTCTCGCGGCCGACGCCGCCAGTTACCGGCGGTTGCGTTCCTTCACCACCATGCTCAACGCCGCCGTGACCGGTATCGGCATCCTGGTCGTCCTGCCACCGGTCTTTCACTTCATCGCCGGTACGCTCATCGGTCTGGAGCCCGGCGTGGAGCGGTTGACCCACGGGGCGCTCGTCGTGCTCCTTCCCTGGCCCGCGGCCATCGGCTTTCGCCGTTTCTGGCACGGCGTGCTGATCCGCTCCGGGCTGACCCGCCGCGTGACGGCGACCACGGCCGTTCGTCTGGCGGCCATGGCAACGACAGCCCTCCTCCTTGTGACCTTCAGCCGGGACATTCCAGGCGCCTGGATCGCTGGAGCGGCCATGGCGGCCGGCGTCACCCTCGAGGCGGTCGCTGCCCGCATCCTGTCGGGCCGCGTCATCAGGCTCACATTGTCCCGCGACGGGCCGAATGACGCCATGTCCTTCCGCGAGCTCGTCCGGTTCTACACCCCCCTGGCGCTGACCTCCCTGTTGACCCTGGGCGTCCAGCCGATCGTCGTCTTCTTCATGGGACGCGCCAGGGCGCCCCTCGAGTCTCTCGCCGTCCTTCCCGTCATCAACGGTCTGACCTTCATCTTCCGGAGCATCGGCCTCGCCTATCAGGAGGTGGGAATCGCCCTGGCCGGAGAACGCCTGGAGAATCTGCGAGCCCTGGGCCGCTTCGCCGCCACCCTGGCCCTGGCCGCCAGTGGCGGCATCGCTCTGGTCTCCCTAACGCCCTTGGCACACTTCTGGTTCGGTACCGTCTCGGGGCTCGCACCCGACATGGTCGCCTTTGCCATTCCGCCGACGAGGATCCTGATCCTCATCCCCGCTCTCTCGGTATTGATCTCCTTCGAACGGGCGCTTCTCGTCGTGGTCCGCACGACGGGCTCCATCACCTGGGCGACCGCCACCGAGGTCCTGACCATCGTTGGGGCCCTCGCCGTCGGAATCCTGGTCGTCGACGCCGTCGGCGCCATCGCCGCCGCCTTTGCCTTCGTTGTCGGCCGCACGGCCTCCACGGCCTTCCTCGTCACCCCGTGCCGGAGGGCGGTCGGGGCCGCGAAGGCACCATCGCAACCCCACGACACCGGCACGCCGTGAGGGCGGCGCAGGATCGGATGTGCAGGCGAGGATGCGAAGGGCGGCGATCGCAGGAACGACCCGCCTCCGGTCCGGGAACCCGGAGAGCGAGCCGGGGGCAGAAGGGAGCCGGCGCAACGGCTCTTCCGGGAGACTGCCGCGTCGCCCCCTGGCGAGGCAGGGTCGGCTCGGCATGAGGGGATGGCGCGCGCCCCGTCGCCTGTCTTCATGCTTCCTTACGTTGCGGTGCATGCTACAGTTGTCGGCCGTACGGGGAGGTCCTTCCCAGCGATCGAGGGATCGTCTTCCCTCATAGCCGATGATGATCCGGAGCACAGGCCCATGAACGAGACCTTCCAGCTTTCCAACAGCCACGTGGAAGTCCGCTACCGCGGCGAAACCCACGAGATCCCCACCGGCACGCGGGTCGACGACTTTCTCCAGGTCGCGGACGGCGAAATCGACGACACGGTCCTGGCCGCCATGGTCAACCGCCGCCTGGTCATGCTGGACTTTCCCCTGCGGGGCCGCGTGGACCTGGAGCTCGTCCGCTACGGAAGCCGCGCCGGCGAGCTCGTCTACAAGCGTTCGGTCAGCCTGATGTTGTGCGAAGCCTGCCTGGAGCTGTACCCAAAGGCCCAGCTGGTCATCGGCCAGTCCCTCGGCAACTGCTACCACTACGAGGTTCGCGGTCACCACCCGCCCTTTTCCGACATGGCCACGGCGTTGGAGAAGAACATGCGGGAGCTCGTCGCAGCGCGCCGGCCCTTCGTCCGTGAGACCGTCACCATCGAGGAGATCGAGGACTTCTTCAGGCGGCGAGGCTGCGAGGACAAGCTGGCCCTCCTGGCGACCCGCCGTTCCTCCACGGTCCACACCATCCGCTGCGGACGCTTCGTCGATCTGGCGCACAGCCCCTTCGCGCCGCACACCGGCTCCCTCCCGACCTTCGCGGTCAAGGCGTACGGCGACGGCCTGCTCCTGCGCTTCCCCCGGAGGGTCAACCGAGACCGCCTCCCCGCATTCCGCCCCCGGAAAAAGCTCTACGCCACCTACGTGGAAACACGGGAGTGGCAAGCGTTGCTGAGCGTCCGGCACGTGGGCGACCTCAACCTCCTGGCCCTCAACGGCAAGATCAAGGAGCTGATCCACATCTCCGAGGGGCTCCACGAGAAAAAGATCGCCGCCATCGCCGACCGGATCTCTGACGGCGTTCATCGGGGGCTCAAGCTCGTCACCATCGCCGGACCGTCCTCGTCTGGGAAGACGACCTTCTCGAAGCGCCTCTCGGTCCAGCTGAGGGTCAACGGACTGGAACCCATCGCCCTCTCCCTCGACGATTATTACGTGGACCGGGAAGCCACCCCCGTCGACCAGGACGGCAAGCACGACTTCGAGAACATCGAGGCCATCGATCTGGCCCTCTTTCACGAACAGCTCACCGAGCTTCTCGACGGCCGGGAGGTCCGGACTCCCAAGTACGACTTCGTCAGCGGTACACGAAAACCGGAGTCCAAATGGACGCCCATGCGCCTGAAGGAAGGCCAGGTCCTCGTCATCGAGGGAATCCACGGCCTCAACCCGCGCCTGACGGAGGTGGTCGCCGACGACCAGAAATTCCGGATCTACGCCTCGGCCCTCTCACAGCTGGCCATCGACGACCACAACCGGATCTTCACCTCCGATGCGCGCCTCATCCGGCGTATCGTCCGGGATCGCTTTTTCCGAGGTTTCTCGGCCGAACGAACCCTCGAGCTCTGGGAGAAGGTCCGGCGCGGCGAGGGCCGATGGATCTTCCCGTTCCAGGAGGAGGCGGACATCATGTTCAACTCCGCCCTGGTGTACGAGCCAGCCGTGCTCAAGACATACGCCCAGCGCTTCCTGCTCCAGGTTCCCCGGAACAGCGCCGCCTACCCCGAGGCGTACCGCCTGCTCAAGTTCCTCGACCTCTTCGTCCCCATCTTCCCCGACGAGGTCCCGCACACGTCCATCTTGAGGGAGTTCATCGGGGGCTCCGGCTTCGAGTACTGAGGGGCCCTGGGTGTGCGGGTGGATTCCTGCTGCGACCGCCGTGGCGTCCGCCATTGCGGCGCTTCTCCCGGCAGCGGCGCCTGCGACGTACCCCTGGTACGCCTCGGCGCCGCCTTGGTCGAATCACCACACTGACGGATGCCACGGCGGCCTCGCGACGGAATCCACCCGCACACCCCGGGCCGGAAAACCCCATCCGCAAACCGAACCCCAACGAGCCCCGCTGGATCATCCGGTGACCCGACACAAGAGCTCCCTCGTCGAGACCGGGATCCGATTGATCGCCTCACCAATCCTGAAACCAATCTCCTCGGGCCCAATGAACCCCTCTATCGAAGAACAAACACAACGAATTCCTGCCCTTGCCGCTGGAGCATCGTGGCCCGGTGATTCTTCAAAGCCCGCGTGTCGGGCCGGGGTTCGTCGCGAGACCGTGGAGGTGCCTGTCAGTGTGGCGTTTCTCCCAAGGCGCCGCTGGGCAGCCCGACGGATGGGGTGCGTTTCGTCGCGAGAGCGCCGGGAGAAGCGCCGCTATGGCGGGCCTCCCGCCGCTCGCAGCAGAAACGCACCCCATCCGTCGGGCTACAGCCAGAGCATGGAAACGGAGTCCTGGAGGCGCTGCACCATCAGGCGGTTGTGGCGTTCGATCTCCTCCTTGCGGGGGATGGCCTCGTAGGAGTCCGGCGGATCGTGAAGCGTTCGTGGCGGATCGGCACCGAGGACCGCCGCCCACCGGTCGAGCCATGCCTGAGGCAGATCCTCGAAGATGGGCTGATCGAAGAGAACGAGGTAGAGGAGAGCCCAGATTCTCGGTGTCACCACCAGGGAGTAGCCGCCGCCGAGAGTCACCAGGAGACGCCCCCCCGTGAATGTTCCCGCGAGCTCCACGATCAGCCGGAACAGCCGCTCGTAGCTGTGCGAGCTCAGCATGAGGTCGGCCAGCGGATCGTCGAAATGCGCGTCGGCGCCTGCTTGCAACACGAGAACATCGGGCCGGAAGTAGGCCAGTGCCGGCTCCAGGAGCCGCTCGCAAACCTCAATGTAGTTGTCGCCCTCCGTGAAGGGCTCGAACGGGATATTGAGCTTGAAGCCACGTCCCAGGCCACGGCCCAGCTCGTGCAGCCATCCGGTGCCCGGGAAGAGGTACTCGCCCGACTCGTGACAGCTGACGGTCAGAACTTTCTCCTCGTCGTAGAAGATCCGCTGTACGCCGTCGCCATGGTGCACGTCGATGTCGATGTAGGCTACGTTGAAACCGCGGCTGGTCAGCTCGCGGATCGCGATGGCGAGATCGTTGTAGATGCAAAACCCGGACGCCAGCTCGGGCATGGCGTGGTGGAGCCCGCCCCCCAGTTGGAGCACACGCTTCTCGCTACCATCCGCGATCAGCCGGGCTCCGTGAAGCGTGCCGCCAACGATCCTCCGCGCACCCCGCTCGAACCCCGGAACAATGGGGTTATCCGGCGTGTCCAGCCCCATGGCCTCACTGGCCACCGAGGGATCCTCGCTGGCCGCCATGACAGCGTCCATGTAGGCCTTCGTGTGGACGCTCAGGATCTCCTCGTCCGTGGCAGCCGGAGGTTCCACGAGGGAGAGCGGAACCCCCGCCTCCATCAGGAGATCCAGCATCATGTCGATCCGCACGGGGCTGAAGGGATGCTGGCCGCCGAAGGTGTAGTCGCGGTACTCGGCGTGGAACAGGCTTACAGGCATGAGTGATGGGGGGGCCAGACCACCTCGAAACCGCCGCGGCACAGCGCCTCGGCAAGGGGCCTCGTGTCCAGGGATCCGACGCGGAGAACGATCCGAAGACGGCCATCGGCATCGGGATAGCTGAGGATGGAGTGGATGTTGACCTTTCGCTCGCTGAGCAAGCCGGTCAGCCGGGCCAGTTGACCCGGCCTGTCCATCAGCCGGACTTCCAGGCGTCCCGACGGCCGGTGGACCCCGGTCAGGCGCAACATGGCGTCGAGCAGATCGATGCCGGTGACGATACCGACCGGACGGCGATCCTCCACGACCGGCATGCAGCCGATCTTGAGCTCTCGCATGGTCCGCGCCACGACCTCGACGGGATCCAGGGGGTCTGCCGTGTGAACCGGGAACTTCATGATCTGGTGCAACCGTGCTTCGGGAGAAAAGGGACGGTCGCTCAGACAACTGGTCGCCAGGCGCAGGTCACGGTCGGTCACGATCCCCGCCAGCCGTTCGTCCTTCACGATGGGGAGGTGCCGGACACCCTTCTCCCGCATCAGGGCGTACGCCTCGTCCAGTGTGGCGTCGGGACCGATGACGATCGGGTCCGGGTGCATGATTTCACGAACCAGCATGCTGTCCTCCAGCTGCAACCCCTGCCATGTTGGGCCGCTGTCCGCTGATGGGGCGAAGGGCGATCCGGACCCCGTGGAGCTTCGGCCCGCCCTCCTCTCCGGGTATCAACCACGAGCTCATGCTCGACAGCCACGGGAGCTCCTCGATCATCTGGGAGACCCTGGCCAGGAGCTCCTCGATGGCGGGATCGTCCGCGCACTCCACGCCCGAGACCACCTCGGCGATATCGAGGTCGGTGAGAGGCGTAATGCGAACCAGCGGCGGCGTGCCCTGGCAGCGGATCTCGATCAGGGGACCAAAGTGACGATCCGAACGTATGCCGATATCGAGCGCTTCGCCGGTCTTCACGCCAGTGTCCCGTGCGGTCTCCTCAACGCCGATTCCGAAGCACGCGAGGATGGACCTCGCTGTGTCGTCCCCGGCCCACACGAGGCCATCCTCGCCCGCCCCACGGGTCTCCAGGAGCGCCCGGACCAGCTCACGCGCCGACGCTGCATCGGCGTCCTCGAACCAGCGAACCGTTCCGGGTTTCTGGCGGCGGAACCTGGCGTACGCCACGACCTTGGCCAGGGCCCTGGGCGCCGACTCCGGAAAGAGAAACGAGGGGAAGACCCGCCTGGGCGCCTCGCCCGCATCCGCAGATGCCTCGACCTCGACCGCCCCCGCCGCACCCATCAGGCAAAGGAGAACCGGCTTGGGCACCCCGGTCTTCGCCTCCGCCGCATCCACGCCGCGGCGAATGGCGGCAACGATCGGCTGACCGGTGCAGTCGCCGACGCAGGCGAAGCTGACCAGCAGTGAATCGACCTCGTCGTCGGCCAGGGTGTCCCGGACGGCGTGCTCGTACTGGTCGGCGTCGGTCATGGCGCCAAGGTCGATGATCCCAGGCCCGGCGAGGACAAGGCCGTTGGCGTCGCAGGCGTCGGCGAAGAGCGTGGCGACGCCCCGGGAGTTCGAGACGATGGCCACGCGCTCCCCCCTGGGGAGCGGCTGGTGGGTCAACACGACGGCCACGTCGAACATCTCGTCCAGGGTCTCCGCGCGGATCACGCCGGCCTGGCGGAACAACGCGTCCACCAGGGCCGCCCCGCCGAAGGTCTGCCGGCCTTCTATCCTCGTGACGCTCTGGGCCGCCGCGCTGCGGGCGCCCTTGACGGCCAGGATCGGCTTGCGGTGGGCGAAGCGGCGCGCGATCCGCGTGAACCGTCGGGGGTTGCCGAAGGTTTCGAGGTAGAGGAGGGCCATGTCGGTGTTGGGATCCTCCTCCCAGTACTGCAGGAGGTCGTTCCCCGAGACATCGGCCCGGTTTCCGGCGGAAACGAATGTGGAAAAACCAAGCCCCCGTTCGGCTGCGAATTCGAGGATGACCAGCCCGAGGGCCGCCGAGTGGGAGAAGAAGCCCACGCGGCCCAGGGGCGCCAGCTCGGGGGCCAGGGAAGCGTTGACGTGAACCTCGGGATCGGTGTTCATCAGACCGAGACAGTTGGGACCGATCAGGCGAAGACCGTGGGCCCGGACGAGGTCCAGAAGCTTTTCCTGCCGCTCGACCCCTTCGGGGCCCACCTCGGCGAAGCCCGAGCTGACCACCAGGAGGCCCTTGGTACCAGCCTTGACGGCGTGCTCCGCCACGTCGAGCACGGCTTCCGCCGGAACCGAGACCACGGCGAGGTCCACCGGCTCGGGAAGATCCGCGATGGATGGGTAGGCACGCACCCCGTGGACCGACTCGGCTTCCGGGTTGACGGGATACACCGTCCCGGGAAACCCCGCATGGAGGATGTGCCGGAAGATCATGTTCCCGATGCTGGACGGCGAGCGGGAGGCACCGACAACGGCAATGACCCTGGGCCGGAGCAGGGGCGCCAGGGAATTGGCGACGGCGATCCGCTCCCGGAGCTCGCTGCGCTCCCTGAGTGCCGTTGCGCCCCGCACGGGGAATTCCACGTGCATGACGCCTCCCTGCGCACCCTGGTGGACCTCGAAGCCCGAGCTCTTGAAGACGTTGAGCATGGCCCGGTTTTCGAAGAGAACCTCGGCCTCGAACTCCACGTAGCCCTGGGCCGCGGCCAGGCCGGCCAGCCGCTCGAGAATCGTCGTGCTGATACCCCGCCCCTGGTACTCGTCGGCCACCAGGAAGGCCACCTCGGCCGTCTTGCCATTCCCGAGGCCGACGTAGTTGCCGAGCCCGACCACATGCTGCTCATCACCCTCTCCGGTCAGGGCCAGCAGGCAACCCCGGTCCGTCAGATCCGTGGAACACATGTCGACGATGATCTGCTCGGGCACTTCGGAGACTGAAGCCATGAAGCGCATCCGGAGGCTCTCCTGGGAAAGTCCTTTCATGAACTCCTTGACCAGGGGTACATCCTCCGGAGTCGCCGGACGGAGGAAAACGCCCTGCCCGTCCTTGAGCAGGACGTGCTCCCGGTACTCCATGCCCTCGGCAATGATCCTGAACATGCTCCCCCTCCATCAAATTAGCACCGCCCGGCCACCATGTCATCCCGACTGAAACGCCCCCCTCCCATGTCATCCACACTGGCACGGCCTCCCCCGCATGTCATCCCGACCGGAGCGGTGCGGCGCGCCCACCCATCGTGTCATCCCGACCGAAGCGGTGCGAAGCACCCACCCCTTCTGTCATCCCGACGGAGCGCCCATCTCCCCTGTCATCCCGACCGGAGCGGTGCGGAGCGCCGCGGAGTGGAGGGATCTCCCCCGGTATCCCCCACCGCCCAGGTCCTGCAAGCGTCGCCTGGCTGCAAAGCAGATCCCTCGGCTTCGCCGCGTTGCGGCTTCGCTCGGGATGACAGGGGAAAGACGTCATCCCCACCGGGCAGGTGAAACGAGCGGGCGGAGCAGCCCCCCTCTCGTGTCATCCCGACCAGAACGGCCTCTCGACCGGAGCGGCCTCCCCTCCCGTGTCATCCCGACCGGAACGGCCTCCCCTCCCGTGTCATCCCGATCGAAGCGGCGCGAAGCGCCCATCCCCCCGGTCATCCCGACCGGAGCGGCCCGGAGCGCCCATCCCCCCTGTCATCCCGACCGAAGCGGCCCGGAGGGCCCATCCCCCCTGTCATCCCGACCGGAGCGGTGCGGAGCGCCGCGAAGTGGAGGGATCTCACTGCCCATCCGTGGACCTCGGTTCTCCGGCCGATGGCTGTCTCCGGGGAGATCCCTCCGCTCGGTCGCTTCGCTCCCTCGGTCGGGATGACAGACGGGGGGGTATCCCGACCGGAGCGGCCTCCCCTCCCGTGTCATCCCGACCGGAGCGGTGCGGCGCGCCCACCCATCGTGTCATCCCGACCGAAGCGGTGCGAAGCACCCACCCCTTCTGTCATCCCGA
>JAADFK010000197.1 GCA_013152925.1 Acidobacteriota bacterium
ACGCCCTGGAGGGCCGGACCGTGGCCGTTATCGGCTACGGCATCCAGGGCCATGCCCAGGCCCAGAACATGAGGGACTCGGGCATCGATGTAGTGGTCGGCCTGCGGGAGGGTGGACCCTCCTGGGAGAAGGCGAAGGAGGACGGCTTCCAGGTCCTGCCCATCGCCGAGGCCGCCGAGAAGGGCGATATCGTCCACATCCTCATCCCTGACGAGCACCAGGCCGCAGTCTACAGGGAGCACATCGCGCCCAACCTAGCATCAGGCAACGCCCTGGGGTTCTCCCACGGGTTCAATATCCGGTTCAAGCAGATCGTGCCACCGGAGGACGTGGACGTCATCATGATGGCGCCGAAGGGGCCCGGGGCCATGGTGCGCCGGGAGTACGTGGCAGGTTCAGGGGTCCCGGCCCTCGTCGCGGTGGAGCAGGACGCCACAGGGCACGCCAAGGACATCGCCCTGGCCATGGCCAAGGCCTGCGGCGCCACCCGGGTGGGGGTCCTGGAGACCACCTTCACCGAGGAGTGCGAGACCGACCTCTTCGGTGAGCAGGTGGACCTCTGCGGGGGCTCGGCAGAGCTGGTCAAGGCCGCCATTCGAGACCCTGGTGGAGGCAGGGTACCAGCCGGAAATCGCCTATTTCGAGTGCCTCCATGAGCTAAAACTCATCGTGGACCTCTACTACAAGGCCGGCATCGAAGGCATGTGGAGGCAGGTCTCCAACACCGCCGAGTACGGCGGCCGCACCAGGGGACCGCGCATCATCGATGCCGGGGTCAAGGAGCGGATGAAGGCCATACTCGGGGACATCCAGTCCGGAAGCTTCGCCGAGGAATGGGTCAAGGAGAACAAGGAGGGCTGCCCCAACCTCAACAGGATGCGGGAGGAGGCCCGGGAGCACCAGATTGAGGAAGTGGGTGCGCGCCTCCGGAAGATGATGAAGCTGGCCTGAAGGGTAGAGCAACCTTTATCACTTCCATCCTACTATCTCTTTTCCATGGGCGGAAAAACCCTGGACCTGGTCCACCTCTCGGACTTCCATTTCACGGGCTCGGACATGTTCGACGCCCATGTATTCAACAAGGGCGTGGCCATGGTCAACAGCCTGGACCCCGACCTGGTGGTCTTCACAGGCGACGTCACCGACAGGGGGCTCAGGGGGGAATACCAGCTGGCCCGCACCTTCATCTCCCAGTTCGCCCACCCGGTCCACTACCTCATCGGCAATCACGATGCCCGCAACGTGGGCCACGGCCTCTTCGAGGAGTACATAAGCCCGAGGGTGGTGCGCCACGAGGGCGACGATTTCATCCTCTTAGCCTACGACAGCACCATCCCTGACATGAACCAGGGCAGGTTCGGCGAGTTCCTGATAAGGGAGATGAAGGCCGACCTGGAGGCCGCCCCCCCGGGGAAGATAAAGGTCATGGCCTTCCACCACCACCTCCTCCCGGTCCCCTTCACCGGCAGGGAGAGGGGTGTGCTCATCGATGCCGGGACCGTCCTGGAGCACATCCTCGACCACGAGGTGGAGGTGGTCCTCACCGGCCACAAGCACTACCCCAACGTCTACCAGATAGAGAATACCATCGTCTCCAATGCGGGGACCTTCTCCTGCGAGAAGATCAGGGCGGGTGCGCCCCATTCCTTCAACACCATCCGCATCCGTCCCGACGGCAGGGTCACCGTCAGAATCAACTACATCGAGGACAACTACTACACCGAGTTCGTGAAGGAAAGGAGGCCCACCCATGTCCGGCCAAAAGGTGAGCCCTACCTCAGGATAGTCCATGTCTCGGACACCCATTTCACCGACGCCAGGGAGTTCTGCGAGGACACCTTCACCCGGGCCCTGTACCAGATAAACGCCCTGGAACCCGATATCTTCATCCATGCCGGCGACGTCACCCACCAGGGCCTGCCCGAGGAGGTGGACATGGCGGTGGAATGGCTGGCCGACGTGGAGGCAGGGGTCAGGCTCTTCACCCTGGGCAGCCACGACCTCCGCCACACCGGTCCTGACGTCTTCAGGATGCGGTACCGCGAGCTGATGAAGGTGGAGCCCCCGGACAGACTCCTTCTGGGAGAGAACTACACGAACCTCATAAACATCTACGACTCGGAGAAGGTGAGGATTGCCCTCATCAACTCCTCCATCTACGACAGCACCAAGGGCCACATAGGCCGGCGCAAGCTCTCCATGGCCCTGGACGCCCTGACCGAGGTGAACCACAAGCCCAGGATGGTGGCCTTCCACCACCACATCATCCCCATCCCCAGGACCAAGGAGGCCCACCTCATCGAGGACGCCGGCAACGTCCTCCGGGGCCTGGTGGACGCCGGGGTGGACATGATACTTACCGGTCACCGCCACCGTTCATTCTGCGCCCAGGTGGAGGATACCGTGGTGGTGAACTCCAACACCCTCTCCTCCAGGCGGCCGGTCCAGGAGTGCCGCAACTCCTTCAACATCATCGATATAACCACCGACGGCGTGGCCGTGGTCAGGGAGCGGTGCGTGGCCACCGGGGAGGATGCGGTCAAGGGCGTCTACCGCCTGCCTTTCGGTGGGGTGGCCTGATGGAGCAGAAGGAGTTCCACCAGGTGGTCACCATCGCCGAGGCCAGGGCGAGGCTGGCATCCCATTTCAGACCGGTGCCCCGGGCCGAGGAGGTCCCCCTGGAGGAGGCACTGGGCAGGGTGACCTTCTCCCCCGTCACAGCCCCGATTGACGTGCCCTCCTTCGACCGGGCCTCCATGGACGGCTATGCGGTGAGGGCCGCCGATACCTTCCGGGCCGACGAGGAGCACCCGGCGGAGCTGCGCCTGCGGGGCACCATCAGGGCGGGGGAGAGGGCGGACGTGGAGATAGGCGAGGGCGAGTGTGCCGCCATCGCCACCGGGGCGCCCGTGCCGCGGGGAGCCAATGCAGTGGTCATGGTGGAGTACACGGACCGGGAGGGGGACAGGGTCAGGGTCTACCGGGGGGTGGTGCCCGGGGAGCACATCATGGCCGCAGGCTCGGATATCATGAGGGGCGAGACCGTCCTCAGGGAGGGCGTTGTCCTCAGCCCCAGGGAGACGGGCGTGCTGGCGGCCCTCGGGTACGAGACCGTCCGGGTGTACCGGCGGCCGAGGGTGGCCGTCATATCCACCGGGGACGAGGTGGTGGAGCCCGGCAGACCCCTGGAGTACGGCAGGGTCTATGACGTCAA
>JAADFK010000198.1 GCA_013152925.1 Acidobacteriota bacterium
CGTTATACAGGTTGACATCGTCGATCTTCGTCACCTCCCACGCGGTGGGTTGGTAACCCCTGGCGCGCTTGGGATAGAAGGCGTCGTAGGTGGAGTCCGGGAGTTTGGGATCGTCAGCGGCGGCTGGTGCCGGGACGACAACCAAGACAGCCAGCAGAACCACCAGAGACCAGAAAACTGAACGGCGTACGATTGTCACGGTCTGCTTCATCATGGCCTCCTACTGCCCCACGACCTCGTGACCCTCATCGCCATCGTCCAATGTCGCGCCCACGACCTCCGCCCCTCCGCTCGGACCGTTCGCCTGCGCGCACATGACGCCGTATCTCTTGCACATCACACGCGCCAGGAACAACGCGGCCTGCGCGCGGTTTACCGCACCCGTTGGGCAATACTCCGGCGGATTCTTGAGGCATCCTCCACTGAGCCCCTCTGCATGGACCTCTTCGATCCAATCCGCCGCCCAGTAGTTGGGGCAGGGAACATCCACGTACCGCTCTTCCGGAGCCCTGCTCGTGCACAACGGCGGTATGTACCCGCTTCCATGGATCAAGCGCAGGATGAAAACCGCAATTTCCGCCCTCGTAACGATCTTCTCCGGACAGTACAACGGTGTTGCTTGGTTGCACCCACGCGTCGTGCCGTCATTCCACAACTCCTCGATCCAGCTTGCCTGGCAGGCGCCTTGGGGAACGTCCTCAAATATCCCGACGGGATCGGGTGGAACGACCCCGCCCTGGTAATGGTCCACCCGTACGAGCCAAGCAGCAACCTCCCGACGGGTTACGAGACCATAGGGGCAGAAAAAGCTCCCGCCACAACCATTCATGATTCCTGCATCGGTCACGGCGTCGATCGCCCCAGCCGCCCAATGGTCCGATGGAACATCGTCGAAAGTGACCGACGCTGCTGATCCCACACCCAGGAGGAGCATGGAAACGCACGCCACGGTGGTCACGGCGAATTGGTGTCTCTTCAACATACTATCTCCTCCCGGAAGCTCCGATTTCCATTTCCGAGGCTATCGGCTGAACATGTCTCATGCTGACACGATCCTGAGGGGTGCTGTCAAGGCAGAAAATGTGATCTGCGTCACAGTGGGGCGCGTATGTGCCTCTTGCCACTTTTCGGTCGTCGGGCCCTCGGACGTCCGGAAAACACGAATCGAACCGAGCCACAACAGGGCCCGCCGATCTTCCCCGCGGCGTTTCTTGCCGATGCCGGGTTCGGCCCTCGACACGGTCCCCGGCGCCGTTGCAACGGGAGACGGCGCCAAGGGAGCCCACAGGTCATCACGCCGATCTCTGGAATCTCCGGCCACGATTGCTGCAGGGGCTCTCCTGCCATCGTTTTCCCGTTTTCGGTTTTCGAGTACCCGTCCGTCGGGCGTTCCCAGCGGTCCCGTCATGTGAACGGGTGCGATGAAAGACGAGTGCGACGGCGCGTTGCTTTCCCGGGTCGCGGCGGGTGGAAATCGGATCCGCTGATGTTGTCTCTGAGTTTGGGGGGTGGGAATGCCGGACGGCTCCGAACCCGGTTGGCTCGGGAGCTCGCGCTCCGGGTTGTTCCTCGCGGCGGCGGTATCTCTGCGGTGGTCGCCGGATGGGCCTCACCGTGAGAGACGAAGGGCCACAGCGCGACGCTGCGGCCCTTGTTCGTGATGGCAGCTTCGGAGTCAGTACTCCTTCAGGGCGGCGATCAGGTCGATGACGGCCTTCTTGGCGTCGCCGAAGTACATCAGGGTGTTGTCCGCCGCGAAGAGCGGGTTGGGGATGCCGGCGAAGCCGGGGCTCAGGCTGCGCTTGATGACCACAACGGTGCGGGCCTTGTCCGCGTCGATGATGGGCATCCCGGCGATGGGGGACTTGGGGTCGGTCCGCGCCACCGGGTTGACCACGTCGTTGGCCCCGATGACGATGACGACGTCCGCTTGCTCCATGGTGGGGTTGATCTCGTCCATCTCCTTGAGCTTCTCGTACGGCACGTTGGCCTCGGCCAGGAGCACGTTCATGTGCCCCGGCATGCGGCCGGCCACAGGATGGATGGCGAACTCGACGGTGATGCCCCTGGACTCCAGGAGGTTGGCCAGGTCCCGGACCGCGTGCTGAGCCTGGGCGACGGCCATGCCGTAGCCGGGGACGATGACCACACGCTGAATGCCGTCCATGACCATGGCCAGCTCCTCGGCCGAGGTGGACTTGACGGTCCGGTAGACCTCGTCGGCGTCGGGTGTTTCCGAGGTCGGTCCCATGGTGCCGAAGAGGACGTTGGTCAACGAGCGGTTCATGGCCTTGCACATGATCTGGGTCAGGATGATGCCCGAGGCGCCAACCAGGGACCCCGCGATGATCAGGACCGTGTTGTTGATGACAAAACCGGTGGCGGTGGCGGCCAGGCCCGAATAGGAGTTGAGCAGCGCGATGACCACGGGCATGTCGGCACCGCCGATCGAGATGGTCAGGATGACGCCGAGGACGCCGGAGACCATGACCAGGGCCCAGAAGAGCTCGATGTTTTCCGGGTGGACGACCAGGAGGACGCCCAGGCCGATGGCGACGACCCCGCTCGCGATCTTGAGGGCGTCCATGCCGGGGAAACGGTCCTTCTTGAGGAGGAGCAGAGCGGCCACGACGATGGCGGCCCCGGCCGTCACCAGGGTCCAGGAGCCCAGGCCGGCCGCGACGGCGTACCAGACGCCGCCCACGGCCGTGGCCAGGGAGACGCCGTACTTGATGACCTTCTGCCAGGGTGTCAGCTTCCACTTGACGGCGAGGAGCTCGGCCAGCTTGCCGAAGGCGACGTACGAGCCGAAGAAGGTCACCGAGCCGATGATGCCGGAGGCCACCGTGGCGACCTTCATCTGCATCTGTCCCGGCTGGGACAGCGCCTGCTGGGCGGCGATCAGGGCCGAGCCGGCCACCAGGATGGAGGCGCCGCCGCCGAAGCCGTTGAACAGGCCGACCATCTCGGGCATGGAGGTCATCTTGACCTTGAGGGCCGCCACGGCGCCGATGACCGACCCCACGGCCACGCCGAGGAGGATGTACGACCACTCCTGCTTCTGGCTGAGAAGGGTGGCGAGGATGGCCAGACCCATCGCCAGGGCGCCGGTGAGGTTGCCACGGACGGCGGTCCTGGGGTGCGCCATCCACTTGAGGTCGAGAATGAAGAGCACCGCGGCGATCAGGTAGACGATGTTGACGGTATTCTGACTCAGCATGGCCGCCCCCTACTTCTTCTTCTGGAACATCTCGAGCATGCGATGGGTGACCAGGAAGCCGCCGACCACGTTGATGGCGGCGAAGGCCACGGCCACGGTGGCCAGGATCTTGGACAGCTTCGGCTCGCCGATGGCGCCGGCCAGGACGAGGGCGCCGATGATGGTGATGCCCGAGATGGCGTTGGATCCCGACATCAGCGGGGTGTGCAGGGTGGGAGGCACCTTGGTAATGACCTCGAAGCCGACGAAGATCGCCAGCACGAAGACGGTCAGCAACATGACAAGGTCGGTCATTGGGGGGGTCTCCTTTCGACGGTCTCGCCCATGGCCTCGAGGACCCCGGGATGGACGATCCGGCCGCCCCGCGTCACCATGGTACCCGCGGTGATCTCGTCCTCCAGGTCGAGCGTGAGCTCACCCTCCGTGACCAGGTGGAGGAGGAAGGTGGTGATGTTCTTCGAGTACATCTGGCTGGCGTGGTAGGGCACGGTGGAGGGGATGTTCAGCGGCCCGAGGATGGTGACACCGGCCTCGACCACGGTCTCGCCGGGCTTCGTCAGCTCGCAGTTGCCCCCACGCTCCGCCGCCAGGTCGACGATGACGGAGCCGGGCTCCATCCCCTCGACCATCTCGCGGGTCACCAGGATCGGCGCCTTCTTGCCCGGGATGGCTGCCGTGGTGATGACCACGTGAGAGCCGGCGACGACTCGAAGCATCATCTCGCGCTGCTTCTTGTAGAAGTCTTCCCCGAGCTCCTTGGCGTAGCCGCCGGCGTCCTCGGCCTCACCGGTCTCCAGCTCAAGCTCGACGAACTTGCCGCCCAGGCTCTCCACCTGCTCGCGGACGGCCGGCCGGACGTCGTAGGCCTCGACCACGGCGCCGAGGCGCCTGGAGCTGGCGATCGCCTGGAGGCCTGCCACGCCCGCCCCGACGACGAAGACCCTCGCAGGTGCGATGGTGCCGGCGGCCGTCATCATCATGGGGAACATGCGCGGCAGGGTGTTGGCGGCCAGGAGGACCGCCTTGTAGCCGGCGATGGTGGCCATGGAGGAAAGGGCGTCCATGCTCTGGGCCCGGGTGATGCGGGGCATCAGCTCCATGGAGAACAGGGTGACGCCCCGTTCGGCCAGCGTCCGCGTTGCCTCGGGCGAGCTCAGCGGGTCGCAAAAGCCGATGAGGGCCTGGCCTTCCCTGAGGAGCGCCACATCCTCCGGCCCACGCTCGGGGTTGGCGCCGGGGGCCCTGACCTGGAGGATCAGCTGGGCCCTGGCGAAGACCTCCTTGCGGGACACCAGCGAGGCGCCCTTTTCCTCGTACTGTGCGTCGGGGAACCCTGCGTCGGTGCCGGCACCCCGCTCCACCAGAACCTCCAAGCCGGCCCGCGTGAGGGACTGGACCATGGCCGGGACCAGCGCCACGCGCCGCTCTCCCGGGTAGGTTTCCCTGGGTACTCCAATAATCATCGCTGTCGTCCCCCTTCCGCTCGTGTCTCGATCGAGGTCTCGTACGAGCCGCAACACGGTGTCCACCGGTCCCGTTGTCGATTCCGGGACCGGCGGTCGCACCCGGCGGTCCCTTCGTCATCTGAGAGAATCCTCCAACGGCGCAGAGTATTCCAGGAAACCCGAACAGCGCGGCCGGCTGTTCGGCAAGAAAACCCGCCACCGCGCCGCCGTGTGCCGTCCGGCCGAAAGGTGGGTGGAGGGTTCCGGGGGAGAACCCGTCGCCCGGGCGCGTTACAATGACCGCCCGGCGCACGTGGCGCCGCAACGATGGAGGTGTGCCATGTCCCAGATGCAAGCCCTGTTCTTCGAGGCCCACGGCGGTGTCGACAACCTGCGCTTCGGGGAGCGGCCAAAGCCCGAGCCCGGCGCGGGCGAGGTGCGCGTCAGGCTCCGGTCTGCTGCCCTGAACCATCTCGATCTCTTCGTTCTCGGTGGGATTCCAGGGATCACCATCGAGCTGCCCCATATCGGCGGAGCCGACGGGGCGGGGACGGTGGATACCCTCGGGCCGGGCGTCGAGGGGATCGAGATCGGCAGCGAGGTGGTCTTCGATCCCGGGCTTTCCTGTGGCCATTGCGAGTTTTGTCTGAAGGGCGAGCACTCCCTGTGCGTCAGGTACGGGATTCTCGGCGAGCACCGCGACGGGACGTTCGCGGAGTACGTGATCGTGCCGGCGGCCTCGCTGGCGCCGAAGCCGGCCCACCTGAGTTGGGAGGAGGCGGCGGCCTTTCCGCTGACCTACCTGACGGCCTGGCGGATGCTGATCGCCCGGGGTGGCCTGGCGCCGGGAGAATCCGTGCTGATCCACGGCATCGGGGGTGGGGTCTCCGTGGCCTGTCTCCAGCTCGCACAGCATGTCGGCGCCCGCACCATCGTCACGTCCCGGTCCCGGGAGAAGCTGGACCGCGCCCTGGAGATGGGCGCCGACGAGGCGATTCCGGCCGGCGACAACGTCGCCCGCGAGGTGCGGCGGCTGACGGGCAAACGGGGCGTCGACGTGGTTGTCGACTCGGTGGGGAAGGCCACGTGGATGCAGTCGATCCGCTCGGCTGCGAAGGGAGGGCGCATCGTCACCTGCGGCGCCACCACCGGTCCGGACCCGGCCGAGGAGATCCGGCTGATCTTCTGGAATCAGCTGTCGATCATCGGCTCGACCATGGGCTCGCGGGAGGACTGGCGTCGGGTGGTCGCGGCGGTGAACGCGTGGCAGCTCAAACCCGTGGTCGACACGGTCATCCGCATGGAGGAGGGCCGGAGGGCCTACCAGCGCATGGAATCCGCCGAGCAGCTCGGCAAGATCGTCCTCGCCGTGGGCGCATGAAGGAGCGTTCGAGACAGTGAATAACGCCGTACCGGAGCCACTCCAACCCCGGGTCATCCCGAGAGCCCAGCACAAGATCTCCCGCCGGAGCATCTCCTCGGGCGCTCTCAAGGTACTGTACCGTCTCCATCGCAGCGGCTACCGGGCGTGCCTCGTGGGTGGGAGCGTGCGGGACATGTTGTTGGGCCGGACTCCCAAGGACTTCGACGTGGTGACCAACGCGCGGCCGCGCGAGATCCGCCGCCTCTTCCGGAACTCGCGGATCATCGGCCGCCGCTTTCGTCTGGTGCACGTGATGTTTGCCGACGGGATCGTCGAGGTGGCCACCTTCCGCGCCAGTCCCGAGCCGCCGGAGGTGCCGGACGGTTGGGAGGACGGCGAGGAGGAGGCGGCCGGGCACGAGGAGATCGCTCCCAACGGCGGTCCCGAGGAGAATAACGTCTACGGCACGGCGGCTGAGGACGCGCTGCGGCGGGACTTCACCATCAATGCGCTCCTCTACGACATCGCGGATTTCTCCGTCATCGATTACGTCGACGGGATGGCGGACCTGGAGGCCGGCGTTCTGAGGACCATCGGCCAGCCGGACCGGCGCTTCCAGGAGGATCCCGTCCGCATGATCCGGGCCCTGGAATACAGAGTTCGCCTGGGCTTCGAGATGGAGGCGGAGACGGAAGCCGCCATCGGCCGGAACCGGAGCCTGATCCTGGAGGCGGCGCCGGCGCGCCTGGCCTACGAGTTGCTGGAGGCTCTCAAGTCGGGCCACAGCCGGGGGATCTGCTCGGAGTGGCGGCGATTCGGAATCCTGGATCTGGTCTTTCCGGAAGCGGCGGCGGCGGGCCGGGCCCTAGAACCCGTGCTCGAAGCCCTCGATGCCCGGGTCGCGGACGGCTCGGCACCCGCGGATGCGGTGCTCCTCGGGGTGTCCTTTCTGCCGCAATTCGTCAGTATCCTCAGCTCGGTGCGGCGTGATGGCGACAGGATCGACAACCCGGCCCTTCTGGTGGCCCTGGACGAGATCCTGGCCGCCCCGTCCCTGCGCCTCCACATCTCCAACCGCAACCACCACCTGCTCAAACAGGGGCTTTTCACCGTCAGCAAGATGCTCAAGGCGCCGGAGCGGGGGCGCCAGGTGACGCGGCTGGTCCGCCAGGAGTATTTCACCGTGGCCTGGCAGCTGTACACGCTGGCGGTGGAGGCGGGCCTGCTGCCGCCCGAGCCCCACGCGGCGTGGAGGAAGGCGATCAGGAAACTCGAGGCGGGCGAGGCCCTTCCGGAGCCCGAGAAACGCCGGCCGCGCCGCAGGAGGCCCCGCCGCCGGAGGAAGCCGTGACTGTTCCGGCCGGGGTGCGGCGGCGGGTCGAGGAGCTCCGCCGGGAGATCCGCCGGCACGACCGGCTCTACTACGTGGAGGCCGCGCCCGAGATCAGCGACATGGAGTACGACCGGCTCTTCGCCGAGCTCCGGGAGCTGGAGGAGCGGTACCCCGAGCTGATCACCGGGGACTCGCCGACCCAGCGGGTGGGCGGCGAGCCGCTGGAGGGCCTGGAGCAGGTGCCGCACGTGGTGCCCATGCTCTCGCTGGACAACACCTACAACCGGGGCGAGCTCCAGGAGTGGTATGCCCGGGTGAGCCGGCAGCTGGGCCGTCCTCCCGGAGGGTTGACGGCGGAGCTCAAGATTGATGGCGTGTCCATCTCGCTGCTCTACGAGGACGGTGTCCTGACACGGGCGGTGACCCGCGGCAACGGGCTCGTTGGGGACAACGTGACGGCCAACGTTCGAACCATCCGGCGGCTGCCGCTTCGCCTGGAGGGAGCGCCGCCGCTCCTGGAAATCCGGGGCGAGGTCTACATGCCGCGAAGCGTCTTCGCCGAGCTCAACCGGCTCCGGCGGCAGGAGGGCGAGCCGGAGCTCGCCAACCCGCGAAACGCCACGGCCGGTTCCATCCGGCTCCTGGATCCGCGGGAGGCCGCACGCCGCCGGCTCTCGGTCTGGTGTTACCAGCTGGCCAGGTGGGAAGGTGTCAAGCTCGAACGGCACTCCGAGGTCCTGGAATACCTTGCGGTGCTCGGGCTTCCCGTCAATCCCGGCTGGCAACGGTGTCCCGACCTGGCGGCGGTGGGACCTTTCCTCGATCACTGGGAGAAGGCCCGTCACGAGCTGGATTTCGAGATCGACGGTGTGGTGATCAAGGTCGACCGGCTGGACGAGCAGGAGGCCCTGGGAGCGACGGCCCGTTCCGTCCGCTGGGCGGTGGCGTTCAAGTATGCGCCGGAGGGCAAGAAAACCCGGGTGCGGGACATCGTGGTCCAGGTCGGACGAACGGGCGTTCTGACGCCCGTGGCCGTCCTGGAGCCCGTGCGGATCGCCGGTTCCACGGTCTCGAGGGCGACTCTCCACAACTTCGAGGAGCTGGCTCGGCTCGACGTTCGAGTGGGAGACACCGTGTGGGTGACCAAGGGTGGCGAGGTCATTCCCAAGGTGGTCGCCGTGGACGTCTCGGAGCGTCCGGCGGGCTCGGTGCCCTTTCCCGTCCCCGAGCGGTGCCCGGCCTGCGGCACGCCGGTCGTACAGGACCCCGGCGAGGTGGCCGTCCGCTGTCCCAATATCCACTGTACGGCGGTGGTGGCGGCACGGCTGCGGCATTTCGTATCGCGCGGCGCCATGGACATCGAGGGCCTGGGGGGCAAGTTGCTGGACCAGCTTCTTCGCGAGGGTCTCATCGCCGATCCGGCCTCCCTCTGGGAGCTGGACCCCGGGCGCCTCGCCGCCCTTCCTGGCTGGGGCGAGGTCTCGGCCGCCAAGGTCATGGCGGAGCTGGAGGAGGCCCGCAACCGGCCCCTCCATCGCCTGCTCTTCGCCCTGGGGATCCCCCACGTGGGCCAGAGGGCCGCCCGGCTGCTGGCCGGGCGTTTCGGGACCATGGACGCGCTGCTGGCCGCCAGTCCCGAGGAGCTCGCGGCCATCGACGGCATCGGGCCGGTGATCGCGCGGTCTGTGAAGAAGTGGCTGGCCGAACCGGAGAACCGCCGGCTTCTCGAACGCCTCGAGGAGCACGGGGTGGCCATGACGGAACCTCGGGAGGCCGGGGAAGAGATTCGGCCCCTGGAGGGGTTGAGCTTCGTGCTGACGGGTGCGCTCTCCCGGCCGCGGGACGAGGTGCGGCGGCGGCTCGAAGAGCTGGGCGCCAAGGTGACGGGCTCCGTCAGCCGGAGAACGGACTTCCTGGTGGCCGGAGAATCGGCGGGCAGCAAGCTGGAGAAGGCCCGCCGGCTCGGTATCGCCGTCATCGGCGAGGCGGGCCTGGAAAAGCTGGTGCGGGAGCGGGGAGGCGATCTGTGGAACCTGTAATCTTTCTGGTGGACGACGACGAGGGCTCCCGGGACGCCATGCGGCGGGCCCTGGAGCGTGTGGGGTACGAGGTGAGACCCCTTGGCTCGGCCGAGGAGGCGCTGGAACGCCTGGATGCCGGGGACCGGGTGGATGTCATCGTTTCCGACGTCCGCATGCCAGGCATGGACGGCTACGAGCTCCTCCGGGAATTCCGCTCGAGGAACACGGAGGTGCCCTTTCTCCTGGTGACCGCCTTCGGCGACGTGGATGACGCCGTGGCGGCGATCCAGGAAGGCGCCGACGACTACCTGACCAAGCCGGTCAAGATGCAGGAGCTCCGGCGTCGCGTCCAGCTCCACCTGGAGCGGCGGACGCTCAGCGACGAAAACCGGCGCCTGCGCCAGCGCCTGGACAAGTCCTACGGGTTCGAGGGCATCATCGGGCACTCCCGCCCAATGGAAGAGCTCTACGAGCGGATGCGCATCGTCGCCCCGGCCCCTTCGACCGTTCTCATCGTGGGGGAATCGGGCACGGGCAAGGAGCTGGTGGCCAACGCCATCCACCAGAACTCCCCGAGGGCCACCGGTCCCTTCGTGCCGGTCAACTGCGGCGCCATCCCCGGAGAGATCCTCGAGTCCGAGCTCTTCGGTCACGAGCGCGGTGCCTTCACGGGCGCCCATCAGCGGCGGATTGGTCTGATCGAGACGGCCTCGGGCGGCACCCTCTTCCTGGACGAGATCTCCGAGCTCTCCGCGGAGCTCCAGGTCAAGCTGCTCCGGGTGTTGGAGGACCGGAAGGTCGTCCGGGTTGGCGGATCGGTCAGCATCCCCGTGGACTTCCGCCTGGTGGCGGCCACCAACCGGGACCTGGAAAGCTGGGTCGAGGATGGACGCTTCCGCCAGGACCTGTACTACCGCCTCAAGGTTGTCACCCTGGAGATCCCGCCGCTCAGGCAGCGGCCCGACGACATTCCGCTGCTGGTCCAGCATTTCCTGGAGCTCTACAACGAGAGGCTGGACCGCTCCATCAGCAGCGTCCAGCCAGAGGCCCTTGACGCGCTGATGCAACAACCCTGGCCCGGGAACGTGCGGGAGCTGCGCAACCTGATGGAAACGCTCGTGCTCTTCTGCCGGGGCGACGAGATCACTCTGGACGATCTCCCGCCCGAGTACCGGGTTCCCGGGCGGGAGCCGGCGCGTGCACAGGCCGACGCGCCGTGGCAGCCGCGGCCCATGGCCGACATCGAGAAGGACGCGATCCTGAGGACCCTGGAATACACGGGCGGTCACCGCGGCAAGGCTGCCCAGCTCCTCCAGATCGGCCTGAGGACCCTCCAGCGGAAGCTCAAGGAGTACGGCGAGATCAGCTCCGGAGGTGGGTGAGCAAGCCGGAGGTGGGGTGGTCTTCGTTTCGAGGAGCGGACGTTGGCGTGGTTTCGGCCAGGCGGTTTGCCGCAGGGCCGGGCCGTGCCGGACGGTGCCCCTCGGGAGGAGAGATCTCCGTTGTATTTGTATGATGAGTGGGGACGCGACATGTTGCAACACGAACGAATCGGCGATGCCACCGTGGTTTCCATCCGGACCGGGCTTGACGCCAACACGGCGCACCGGGCCAAGGAGACCCTGGACCGGCTGATCGCCGGCGGCGACACCCGTCTCCTGGTCGATCTGTCGAACCTGGACAACTGGGGAAGGTCGAGGTCCGGATACCGATCTGACCTCCCTTGTACCGGACCCTGACCTTGCCGTCCCGGGGGACCCGTTTCTCGGCGATATCCAGCTGAGACAGGATCTTCATCCGGGAGACCACGGCGGAGGCGACGCCGGCCGGGAGGTTGAACGGCTTGACCTGGAGCTTGCCGTCGATGGGGTACCGGATGACGATCCGGTCCTCCTGGAGCTCAACATGGACGTCCGAGGCGCCGGGCCCGGCTGCCCTGGAGCATCAGGGCCTTGCGCAACTGCTCGCCCGTGATCAGGCCCTTCTCAGGCAGGTATTCCCCGACCTTCGGTGCGTTGGTTTGGAAGCTGGCGGGCTCGAGACGTCGTGCCATTTCGGTTACCCTGAATTCAATGTACTGTATTCCAATGGTTTCCGCGAGATGCCGAAAAACGGTTCACTGCACTTTGGGGAGGGGAGAGACTGAGGTTATCATTGTAACGAAGGAGAAAGGTCGTGTCGGAAGACGGGAGGCCAGCGGCGACGAGGGATCAGCAGGGGCTGTCCATCCGGTTGCGCGCGTTTGTTCTGTTGCGGGTAACGCTGATCGTTGCCTCGTCCTACCTCGTCCTGGCGCAGTACGATTTCAAGGTCGTTCCCACCGTGCTCGGTGCTCTGGTCTTCCTGGGCCTGTTCTCCAACGTGATCTTCTGGTGGATTCCACGGCATATCCTGGCCTCGCCGCATTTCTTCGCCGGGCTGGTGATCTTCGACACCCTGTGGATTGCGGCCCTTCTGGTCCTTGCAGGCCGTTTCGATCCGGAGTTCTTCTACCTCTTCTTCTTTGTCGTCTTGCTCTCAGCGATCGGGGAGAATCTGGCCGTCATCCTCCTGGGGACCCTGGCCGCCAGCGCCGCCTATTTCCTCGTGGTGTACTTGACCATGGGGAGGGCATCGTTGCTGACGGCTTCGACCTTGATCCGCATCCCTTTCCTGATCTCGGTGGCTGGGTTCTACGGTTACCTGGTTGACAGGATCCGCAAGGAACGTCAGAAGGCCGTCGCCGAGAAGCTCGTTATTGAGGAGCTTCGCACGAAACAGCGGGAGCTTGAGGAGGTCAACCGGCGGTTGGCGCAAGAGATCAACGACAGGAAGCGGATCGAGGAGGAGCTCCAGCGGGCCTCCGAGATGAAGTCGGTGTTCGTGTCCACGGTGTCTCACGAGGTCAAGACGCCCCTGACCTCCATCAAGAACGCCGTGGACCTGCTGGCTCCGTCCATTATGGGCCTGGGAGATCCTCAGCGCCGGTTTCTCGACATCGCCACGAGGAACATCGAGAGACTGAACCTGATCATCGGCGACCTCCTGGAGATCTCCCGGATCGAGGCCGGCAAGATCCGGTGCCAGTTTTCGGAGGTGGATCCCGTCCGTTTCTTGCGGCCGGTGGCGGCCGCTCTGGAGCAGGAAGCACGCCGAAAGTCGCTACTCTTCAGCTTGGACCTGGAGGATGCTCTTCCGCCGGTGTGGGTCGATGCGCACCGGATGGAACAGGTGATGACCAATCTCCTCAGCAATGCCATCAAGTTCACACCGGAAGGCGGGAAGATCGCGGTCGGCGCCCGTAGCCTGGGCGACGAGGTGGAGATCAGTGTCACCGACTCGGGTGTTGGCCTGTCGGCCGAGGACCGGGAGCAGGTCTTCGAGCCGTTCTACCAGGCGGGAGATCCCCTGACCAACAAGGCGCACGGGACGGGGCTGGGCCTGGCCATCTCGTGGAACCTGGTGGCCGCCCATGGGAGCGAGCTTCGGGTCGATAGCGAACCGGGGCGTGGGAGCCGTTTCTATTTCAGGATCGCGGTGGCTTCGGAACGGGCCCGGGAGAAAACGGCCCTGGAGGAGGCGGTGCGTGAGTTCGTTGCCTTTCCCTTCTTCTCACTTCTCGTGGCCAGGCTGGCCGGGCGAGCGGAGATTGCCGGGGAAACACAACGTGCCGAGCTGAAACGAGCCGCGAGCCTCCTGGCCAAGGTGCTGCCGCGATCGAGCGACAAGGTGATCGTCCAGCCGGCCAACGGCCGCATTGTCATCGTTCTCCTGGGTACCGCCTTGGATGGGGGCCGGATCGTCCGGCGCAAGGTGGCCCAGGCCCTGGAATCGGGGATCGGCACGACGGTGCGGGTCCAGGGTCCGGCGGTGTACCCTGAGGACGGTTCGACGGGATTCCAGTTGATTGATGCGGCCCTGGCCGCCGATGAGACGAGGGGAGAACTCTGATGGCGAAGATCCTGGTGGTCGACGACGAGCTCGATGTCCTGGAAACGGTCACATACCGGCTTGAGCAGGCGGGTCATGAGGTGGAGACCTCGGCCGATGGTATTCAGGCTCTGGGCATGGTACGGGCGGAGCAGCCGGATCTCCTGATCCTCGACGTCATGTTGCCCGGGGAGAACGGCTACCGCGTGGCCCACTACCTCCGGGAGGACGAGTCCGCCGGCGTCTACCCGCGGCGGCTGCCGATCATCCTCCTGACGGCTCGGGATCTCAGCGCCGAGCCCGATCGGGAGAAGATGTTCATGAACTTCTCGGGGGCCGACCGGGTGATCTACAAGCCCTTCGACCTCGACGACCTGGTTCGCCAGGTGAACGAGCTGCTGGAGTAGGCGCCATCCCGCAGCGGCCACGGGGAGCGCGCCGCAGGAATCCCCACGAGCCACGGGCGGGCCCGGGGGCCCGCCGCGCCGGGAGCCCTGCAGGAGCGCTTGTCATTCATGGCGTGGTGTGGAGCTTCTCCACCGGGAAGGGCGGGTGGTGGGGCCAGGGCCGTGGATCGTCCCTGATCTCCTCGAGGACGACATCCACGGCCTTCTCGAGCTGGGCGTCATGGCCCTTCGCCATCTGGGCGGGGTCGAGCCAGACCTCGAAGTCGGGCTGGATGCCCTTGTTCTCGACGATCCACTTTCCCTCGGGGGTGTAGATCCGGTAGTCGGGCGCCGTCAGGCCGCCGCCGTCGACCATGCCGATGAACATGGAAACGCCCACCAGCCCGCCCCAGGTCCGGGTCCCGATGATCGGTCCCATCTTGAGCTGGCGGAACTCCATGGGCAGCTCGTCGCCGCCCGAGCCGGCGTGCCGGTCGGTGATCAGGGCCATGTGCGCCCGTGTGACCATCCACGGCGTCACCTGGTCGTGGGAATTGCGCCGGGTCCAGTAGGAGAGCGGCCTGCGCGCCAGGCGCTCCAGGAAGATGTAGGGGTCGAGGCCGCCGCCGTTGAAGCGGCCGTCGATGATCAGCCCTTCCTTCTGGGTCTGGCTGTAGTAGTAGGCCGGGAAGATCCGCGCCGAGCGCAGGTAGGTATCAGGCAGGTGGATGTAACCGATCTTCCCGCCGGATGCCGTGTCCACGACCCTCCGGTTGTGCTCGACCCAATCCATGTAGCGAAGCATGCCATCGCTGCCGATGGGCTTGACCCGCACCGTGCGGGCGTCCTCAAACGACGGTGTCCCGTTGACGGTGATCTCGATCTGCTTGCCGGCAAGATCCTGGAACCAGGCGTAGATCTCCCGGTCGCCCGTGATAGGCCGGCCGTTGACGGCCAGCAGGTAGTCACCCTCGTGGACCCCGATGCCGGGGCGGGCCAGCGGAGCCATCAGGCCACTGGTCCATTCGGGGGCACGGTAGATCTTCTCGATCCGGTAACGGTTGGCCTTCGGGTCCATCTCGAAACGTGCTCCCAGCAATCCGACGTTGACTCCCTCGGCCTTGTGATGGAGGTCGCGGCCGAAGACGTAGGTGTGGGAGGTTCCCAGCTCGCCGATCAGCTCGCCGATCACGTAGGTCAGGTCCTGGGGGCAGGAGGCGCCGTCGATCAGACGGCCGTACTTCTTTCCCAGGGCCTTCCAGTCCAGGCCGTTCATGTTGGGGTCGTAGTAGAAGTCGCGCTCCATGCGCCAGGCCTCCCAGAAGATCTGGCGCCACTCGGCCTTCGGATCGAGGAAGGTCCGCAGGGCGGAGAGATCGAGCATTCCCTTGGAGCCGGCACCTGCACGCTTCGCCGCACCCGGCGCCGGTCCGGCCAGAGGCTGCACCTTCCGCATGCCGATCTTCTTACCCTTGCGGTAGGCGAGCCAGGCGCCGTCGGGAGAGAGGGAGTAGTCGTCCACCCCATCCAGGAGCTCGTGCTGCTTCCGGTCTGTGAAGGCCGCCAGCTCGAAGGGGCCGGTGGTCCGGATCTCGAAGCGGTTGAAGTCACCGGAGCCCGCGTTGAAGTAGAGGAGGCCTCCATCCACGGCGGCCAGCCGGCGGTAGTTGCCCCGTGGCAGTGGGAAGGGCTCGACTCGGGCCTCCATGCCCTCGAAGCCGATCGTGACACCCGGGGCGGCCGAAGCGTGCGCCGTCGTCTCTGTTCCGGCCACGTTCGTGCCGGTCTTGCTCGCGGCAGGCTCGTCGTCGCGCAGCGGGAAGAGCGGCGGTCCGTCGGCGGCCAGGGCCAGTCCGTAGATCCCGGCCACCTTCTTGTAGACCATCTCCCACTCCATGTCGTCGAAGGTGGGATCGAAGCGGCGGTTGGAGATGAAGAACAGGTGCTTTCCGTCACGGGAGAACACCGGGTTGAAGTCGTTGTAGATCCCGTGGGCCACGGGGTGGCGGATACCGTCGGCCAGTCCGTAGATCCACAGGTGGGACACCATGTCCAGGCCCATCTTGGAGTAGGCCAGCCAGCGGCTGTCCGGCGACCATGAGAAGTCCGAGATCTCCTTGGCGTCCAGGGAGACGTCCATGGACTGCGGCCGTGTCGACCTTGGTGAGCTTCTTGGTGGCCACATCCACGATCCACAACGCCAGGTTGGAGTCGGTGAAGGCGATCCGGCTGCCGTCCGGCGACCAGCGCAGGGTGTGACGGTAGCCGTCCGGGAAGCCGGTCAGCCGCTCCGGCTTCCGGTACCCCGCGGCGTCCTGCACCCAGACCTGGTACTCGCCGCTGCGATCGGAGAGGTAGGCGACACGCTTCCCGTCCGGCGACCACACCGCGCCGCGCTCCCGGCTTCCCGGGGAGCTCGTCAGGTGGCGGGTGAGCCCGTGCTCGCGGGGCACCGAGTAGACATCGCCCCGCGCGACGATCAATGTCCTGGCACCCCCGGGCGAGCAGGCGATGGAGGTGATGTGGTCGGTGACCTTGGTCCAGTAGGGGCGGGCATCCCGCGGATCCGGGGTGATCCGGATGGGGA
>JAADFK010000199.1 GCA_013152925.1 Acidobacteriota bacterium
CTACCGCCGCACCCTGGAGCTCGGCGGGCGGCCACTCAAGCGCAACGGCGGGGCGTAAGGGAAGCCGTTCGCCGCTCGCCGTCATCCCGACCCAGGCGGTGCGAAGCCCACGCCCCCTGTCATCCCGACCGGAGCGGTCCGGAGGACCGCGGAGTGGAGGGATCTCACCCGGCATTGCGGGCCCTGTCGAGCACCCCTTCGGGGCCATTGCGCCGGGAGATTCCTCCACTCGCTTCGCTCGGTCGGAATGACAGGGGGAGCGTGTGGGTCGGGACGACCGCGGGGGAGTCGGTCGGAATGACAGAAGGGAGAGGTGAAGCGGGGTCGGGATGACAGAAGGAAGAGGTGGAGCGGGGTCGGGATGACAGAGGGGCCATCCCGACCGCAGCGGTGCGGAGCACACGCCCTCTGTCCGACCGGAGCGGTCCGGAAGACACGCCCCTCCTGTCATCCCGACCGGAGCGGCATCGCCACCCCCCCCCTGTCATTCCGACCGGAGCGGCATCGCCACCCCCCCCTGTCATTCCGACCGGAGCGGCATCGCCACCACCCCCCTGTCATTCCGACCGGAGCGGCACGGAGTGCCGCGGAGTGGAGGAATCTCATGGGAGCCCCGACAACGCTCCGGGGAAGATGTTGTATTCCTGGGGAGATCCCTCCACTCGCTTCGCTCGGTCGGGATGACAGGGGGAGGGAGTGGTCGGGATGACAGGGGGAGGGAGCGGTCGGGATGACACCCCACCCTGTCATCCCGAGCGAAGGCGCGAAGCGCCGGAGTCGAGGGATCTCCCCCATGACCACGAGCTCCCGGGAGAGCCCACTTGCATCACGATGCCGGGGAAGATCCCTCCACTCGCTTCGCTCGGTCGGGATGACAGGGGGAGGGAGCGGTCGGTATGACAGGGGGAGGGAGCGGTCGGGATGACCGGGAGGGAGCTGGTCGGGATGACAGGGGGAGTTGGTTGGCATTGGGACTTGACGGGTGATGGCGGTGTCTCGGGACGGGAACTGGCTCAGTTGACGGTGCCGCTGGACCCCTCCGGGTCGTCATCGTCCGGCGGGGCGTCTGTTTCCAGGAAGGCCGGGAGGTCGTAGCGGGAACCCTGATGGAGGGCCGGGAGCTCCGCATCGCTCTCGGGCGGGTGGATCACGAGGTGCTCCATCAGGTCCCCGGGGAGCTCCAGGAGAAAGCGGGAGGGGTCGAGGAGGACGTCCACCCGGTAGCGATCACGGGCGGTCTCCGGATGGAGCAGGTGGAGAAGATCCCTGGCCCGGGTCGCCGCCACGTAGAAGAGGCGCCGCTCCTCCTCGTCGTCCTCGGCCCGGGCGGTTGGAAAGCGTCCCTCGGACAGCCAGATGATGAACACGATCTTCCACTCCAGTCCCTTGGCCTGGTGGATGGTGGACAGGGTCAGCACCTCGTCCGGGGGACCACCGGCCACGTCCTCGCCGGAAAGCTCGTTGAGCAGGGTGACGTCAGCCAGGAAGGCGTCGGTGTCGGGGTAACCACTGGCGAAGAGCGCCAGCTGTTCCAGGTCCTGGAGGCGGGAACCGGGGTTGTCAAGGTTGTCGCGGGCCCAGCGGTCGTAGAACTGCTCCACGACCCGGCGGATGGACTCACCGGGCTGGCCGCGCAGCCTGGGGGTCGACAGCTCGTCGAAGAGGGAGCGAAGCTCTTCCAGGGAGGTGCGGGCGTTTCGCGTCAGCCGGATTGCGGCAGGATCGAGGTCCAGGAGCGCTCGCAGGGCGTCTCCGCCGGCGACCCGTTGCCACACCCGGGCGGCCAGGCGTGCGCCGAAGCCCCGGCGGAGCTTGAGCAGCCGGGCGAAGGCCACCTCG
The DNA here is from genome assembly GCA_013152925.1 of Acidobacteriota bacterium. Lineage (GTDB taxonomy): Bacteria > Acidobacteriota > Thermoanaerobaculia > Thermoanaerobaculales > Sulfomarinibacteraceae > JAADFK01. The sequence goes on from JAADFK010000199.1 coordinate 1,840, forward strand.
TCCCGCGGGTTCTCGACGAAGCGGAGGTGGGCGAGCACGTCCTTGACGTGCCGCTGTTCGAAGAATCGGAGGCCCGAGCGGACCAGGAAGGGGATGTTACGCCGGGTCAGCTCCACCTGGAGCTCGAGGGAATGGGCGTGGTTGCGGTACAGCACCGCCATGTCCTCGAGGCCGAAGCCCTCGTCGCGGAGCTCAAGAATCCTGTCGGCCACCCACGTGGCCTGGATCTCGGGCGTTGGCACCGAGACCCGCGCTGGACGGTCGCCGGCGTGCCGGATGGCCCGGAGCTCCTTGTGGAACTGCCGCTCGTTATGGAGTATCGAAGCGTTGGCCAGGTGCAGGATCTCCGGCACGGAACGGTAATTGAGCTCGAGCCGGAAGATCGTACACTCCGGGTGCCGCTCGGGGAAGCCGAGGATATTCTCGAAGTCGGCGCCCCGAAACGCGTAGATCGACTGTGCGTCGTCGCCGACAACCATCAGGTTCTTCTCCGGGCCCAGCAGGGAGTCGACGATGTCCGCCTGGAGCCGGTTGGTGTCCTGGTACTCGTCCACCAGGACGTGCCGGAAGCGGCGCGCGATCTCCCGCCGTACCTCGGGTTGCCGCCTCAGGAGCAGGAGCCAGTTGAGCAGCAGGTCGTCGAAGTCCATGAGATCGGCCGACCGCTTGCGCTCCAGGTAGCGCTTGAAGATGGCCGCGATCAGCTCGTCCTGGTCCAGGTATTGCGGGGCGCGCTCGGCCAGGACCTTGTCCAGGGTCCGGCCGGTGTTGATGACGAAGCTGTACAGGTCCACCAGGAGGCGGGCGCGGGGCAAGCGGCGCGTGGGGAGCTCGGGGACGACCTCGGCGAGAGCGCTCCCCATCAGCTCGGTGGCATCCTCGCGATCGAGAATGGAGAACCGGGGGGTGTAGCCCACCAGCTCGGCGTAGCGCCGCAGGAGCCGGTGGCCCACCGAGTGGAAGGTACCGCCCATGACCCGTCCGGCCCCGCCCTCCACCAGTTGCCCCACCCGGTCGAGCATCTCGCGGGCGGCCTTGTTGGTGAAGGTCAGGAGGAGGATCTGGCCGGCCGGGACGCCGTCCTCGATCAGCCGGCAGACGCGGTAGACGAGGGTGCGGGTCTTGCCGGTGCCGGCGCCGGCCAGCACCAGCATCGGACCACCTGGATGGAGCACCACCTCGAGCTGGCCCTCGTTGAGCTCCCGTTCATAGTCGACCCTGCGGCGCCTGGGCGCCGGGGGTGGTGCGCCGGGTAGCAGCTTTCCGGTCACGGCAGGCAAGGGAGACCCGCGATGTACCGGTCCAGGTGCGGCCTCTCGCCCCGTACGTAAATCTGCACGCAGCACTCCACGAGACGGGCGCCGCCTTCCAGCAGGGCCTCGATGGCCGGCTCGAAGGCCGCGGGGACGCGAACGGTGAGAACCCGTTTCGGCGCCGCCGAGTGGGCCGAGGCGATGGCCTGGCCGAGGGCTGCCATGGCCGCCTCCTGGGTCGTGCCGGCCACCGGGCCCACCTGGGCGCGTCCGCCGTAGCCGTACGCCGCGGTCCGCGCCCCCTGGCGAATGAAGGAGACGTCGAGCCCCAGGCGCTTGAGCCAGAACACGTGGTCGATCTCGCGCGTCAGTCCGCGGGCCACCTTGTCGATCCGGTCGGCATCCGCCTGGCCGCGCCGCTCCAGCAATTCCTGGCTCTGATCGTGACCGGGGAGAAGGCGTGCGAGAGCCGGCGCCAGCTGCTCGGCCGCGGCGGGTGTCATCGCGAGGCTGTACAGTGGCATCAGGGGCCGGAAACCGTGAGAGAGGAGCAGGGCCGCGGCGGAGGGCTCGGGGGGAACGACAGCGAGATAGGAGCGCACGCCGGCACGCTCTCCGTAGGCCAAGAGGCGCGTGATCAGGGCGCCGCCCGCCCCGCGGCCCCGGTGCTCCGGCAGGACAGCCAGCTCGGAGAGGATCCACTGGCGGGCCCGCACGTGGGCAATGCCGTAGCCCAGCGTGTTCTCGTGGTCGATGGCCGAGAAGAAGCCGTTGTTGTCGTGCGCCATCAGGTGGGCGAGGGTCGGATCGATCTCCATGTCCAGGTCGAGGACCTGGCGATGATCCTGGTCCCGCCGCGCGACCAGGCCCATGGATTCCCTCAGCAGCGCAATGCCGGGGAGCTCCTCGCGGTGGGTCCGGCGGATCTTGATCCTACCCATCGCTGACCCCCCGGCCGCCGACGAACCAGCAGATGACGCTGAAGCTGAACGCGCCGAGCACCGACCAACCGAAGCTATCCACGCGGAAGCCGGGTACCAGGGCTGCGGCCAGCGCGAAGGCGAAGCCGTTGATGACGAGGTAGAACAGACCGAGGGTCACGATGGTGATGGGGAGCGTCAGCAGGGTCATGACCGGCCGGATGACGGCGTTGACGAACCCGAGCGCCAGGGCTCCCACCAGGAGGGCCGGGGTGGAGCTCAGGTGGACCCCCGGCAGAATCCACGCGGTCGCCCACAGGGCGAGCACCATGACCAGCCATCTCAGGAAAAAGCGACCCACCGTACCTCCTCGATTCGAAACCCCGGCTCCCCGGAACGGGCGGCTCAGCCGGACTCCTTCGCCTTCATCTTCTCGATGGCGGCCTGATGGTGAGCGCTCCCCTCGCGGAACATCGCCTTCCCGCAGTCGGGGCACCGTTCCTCCATGCAGGGAACGCCCGGCCGATGCGGGATCTTGGTGCCGCAGGCGACGCACACACAGTTGCCACCCGCTCCCATACCACCGATACCACCGCCGTGGCCATGCCGTCCAACCATCTCGACCTCCCCCGGGCCCCAGCGGCCCATCATCGGCTCCCGGCGCCGCAAGATGCAACGAGGCTCCGCACACGGGCGGACACGCGCCTGGAACGTGCCGGCCGCCGGACCAGCTCCGACCCGAGCATGATAGCAGGCGGAGGTGGAGCATGTTGCGTTGTGCTCTGTGCCGGGCGCCACGCGGATGACGGCGGTCTGAGCATTGTCTCACGAGGCCATGCCCACGTCGCATTCGAAGGGGGCAATTGCCCCGAGGCGACGGGTAGCTGGAACGTGACGGCGCGCCGGGCTACACTCCACGGCGGAGGCTGGAATGCCGAGAACCCTACCGCACAGCATCGAGAAGGATGTCGCGTACCAGACCAACCGGGATCACTGGCACAACGAGCTGCGAATCTTGGAGGCCCAACGGGAGACCGTGCGCCAGGGCGGCGGCGAGCGGGCCGCCGAGCGCCAGAAGGCCAAGGGCAAGATGCTGGCCCGTGAACGAGTGGAGGCCCTGATCGATTCCGGCACACGGCTCCACGAGCTCGGCAGCTTCGCCGCGTGGAAGATGTACGAGGAGTGGGGCGGGGCGCCATCCGCCGGGGTTGTGATTGGCCTCGGCACGGTGCGCGGGCGGGAGTGCGTTATCGTCTCCAACGACGCCACCGTCAAGGCCGGAGCGTGGTTCCCCATGACCTGCAAGAAGGTTCTTCGCGCGCAGGAGATCGCCATGGAGAACCGGCTGCCGATCATCTACCTGGTGGACTCGGCCGGTGTCTTCTTGCCGTTGCAGGACCAGATCTTCCCCGACAAGGAGGATTTCGGAAGGGCCTTCTTCAACAATGCCCGGCTTTCGGCGGAGGGGATCTACCAGATCGCGGCCATCATGGGTTCCTGCGTGGCTGGCGGGGCCTACCTTCCCATCATGTCCGACGAGGCCCTGATCGTGGAGGGAAACGGGACGATCTTCCTCGCCGGAGCCCATCTGGTGCGGGCCGCCATCGGAGAACAGATCGACAATCAGTCGCTGGGCGGCGCGGAGGTCCAGGTGGACATCTCCGGGGTCGTGGACGACCGGTTTCCCGACGACCTTTCGGCCATCGAGCACATCCGGGCGCGGATCGGCGAGCTGGCACACCCGGCGCCGGCGCCTTTCGACCGGATCGAGCCCGTGGAGCCCCTGGCCGATGCCGAAGACCTGCTCGGGATCCTGCCGGTGGACCGGAGCCGTCCCTACGACACCTACCGGCTCCTGGCCTGCCTCCTGGACGGCTCGGAGCTTACCGAGTACAAGGCCACCTACGGCAGGACGCTGATCTGCGGCACCGGCCGGATCGGAGGTTGGGCCGTTGGGGTCGTCGCCAACCAGCGCCTGATCGTCCACCGGCGGCGGGGCCTTGGGGCGAGCGAGAAGGAGATGCAGATCGGCGGTGTCATCTACCCGGACGCGGCGGACAAGGCGGCTCGCTTCGTCGAGCTGATGAACCAGAAGGGCGTGCCGCTGCTCTTCCTCCAGGATGTGACGGGGTTCATGGTGGGCTCCACGGCCGAGCGGGAAGGAATCATCAAGGATGGCGCCAAGCTGGTCAACGTGGTGGCCAACTCGGTCGTGCCCAAGATCACCGTCTTCATCGGCAACTCCTTCGGCGCCGGGAACTACGCGATGTGTGGCCGAGCCTACGGGGCGCGCTTCTACTACGCCTGGCCCTCCGCGTCCATCGCCGTCATGGGGGGCGCGCAGGCCTCCAACACCCTGCTGTCGATCCAGCTGAAGAACCGGGGCGATGACATCTCCCAGGAGGAGAGGGCTGCGTTGCTGGCCGAGATCCAGGCCCGGTACGACGCGGCGGCCAACCCGCGCTACGCGGCGGCGCGGCTGTGGGTCGACGAGATCATCGATCCACGTGCAACGCGCGAGATCGTGGCGCGCAGTCTGGCCGCGGCGGCTCACAACCCGGATCTCCCGCCGTTCCGCCAGGGCGTCCTCCAGACCTGATGCGGCAGCCCCTGGGGCCAGCGAGGGTCCCGTTGCGAGTGAGCGCCCATCGAGGCGCCTGGATGGGAACAGCGTGGTTCCTGAGGTGAAAACGAGCGCTCTATCCCTGCAAGGTCAAGAGAGGCAGGGAATCCCGCGGAGCTGCGCTGTGGTACGCCGCCCAAGGGAATCCGCAGCATGACCTGTTTGCCTGCAGGTCATCCGCGCAGGCAGGCGCCGGGATTGCAAGAGAACACGGTTTCTGGAGGGGAGCTAGTTGACTCGCCGGGACAGGAGCTCGAGGGAGGCTTTCAGGCTGGGCCCGGAGAAGGTGACCGCAAATCCGGCCATCTCCTCCCTTCCGGGGCGCGTGTGGCGCACCACTCGGGCGGGCAGGTTCAGCGGTTCCTCGAGGTCGGGGTGGGAGATCACCGTCTTGACCGTGGCGCCCAGCATGGGCCGGACGGGAGACCGGAGCAGGAGTCCACTGGCGGAGATGTTGACGACCCCCTCGGCGGGAATCAGCGAGCCGTCGGGGTTCCGGACCCGGACCTCGAGCCCGGAGCTCGGCGGGCAGCGTTCCGGAACGTCGAGGAGTCTCCGGAGGGCCTCCTCGAGCTGGGTCTGCGGCACCCAGCGGGGGAGGACGGCATTGGCGCCGTGACCGACGAAGCGGGAGGCCCCGCTGAGCAGCTCGGGTATCGCCAGGACCACCATGGAGCAGTGCCGGCTGGCACAGGTCGCGTGCCGCAGGCGCTGCAGGAAGTGCCGGAGGAGCAGGTGGGGGAGCGGGTAATTGCACACGACCAGCGAGTGCTCATGGAGACAAAGGTCCTTGAGGGCCAGCGTTGCGTTGTCAGCCGTCACCAGGGTGCATCCCAGCCCGCCGAGCGCGGTCTCGACGCGAAGGAGCGTCTGGGTATCGAGGGCCACCACCATCGCGCGGTGCAACCCCACGCCGCGAGCCCTGCCCGGCCTCCTCGCCGTTCCCATCCAGCCGAAAACCATCATCGCGCCCGTTTCTGCGGATCCGCTGGTCCGCCTTTGCAGACTGCCATGAAGTGACGAGGAACGAGTGTGATCCAGATCATCATCGCGGCGACAACGTTCGCATTCCTGGGCGTTTCCATCGCCAGGTGGCGTCCAGGTTGCTCGTGGGGCGGACTCGGGCAGGTTCCGCTGGCTTTCCCCGGCAGCCGGTTCGTGGCAGAATGCCGCTCACGCGGGACGCCCGGGGTCCTGAAACCCAACCTCGATTCTCCGTGAGGTACCGATGACAGCACCCTCGTTCGATCTTCTGATCCGTCTCTTCGAATCCGTACCCTTCATGCAATACCTGGGCATGCGCTTCGAGACGCTGGAGAGCAGCCACGCCGTGATCCGGATTCCCTTCCGGCCGGAGCTCATCGGGAACCCGGAGCTTCCGGCCCTTCATGGGGGCGTCATATCGGCGCTGCTCGACACCTGCGGCGGGGCCGCCGTCTGGACGCGGATCGGCAGCCACGACAGGGTTTCCACGGTGGATCTTCGTGTGGACTATCTCAGGCCGGGGCGGCCGGAGGACCTGTTGGGGATGGCCCGGGTCATCCGGGCCGGAAACCGCGTGGGCGTGACCGAGCTTCGCGCCTACCACCCCGGCTCCAGGGAGGAGCCGATCGCCGTGGGGACCGGTGTGTACAACATCCACCGCCGCAGGGGACAGACCGCGCAGACTTCGCCGTGATACACGACGGCCCGGGCCGAGCGGCCCGGGCCGGCATCGTTGAAACCGCGGAATGCGCTCAGGCCAGCTTGGCCAGGACGCCCTTGACTGCTTCGTAGAAGCGTTGTACCGATGAGATCTGAACGCGCTCGTCCGGCGAGTGCGGGCTCCGGATCTCCGGTCCGATGGACACGATGTCCATGTCGGGGACCTTCTCGAGCAGGAGGCCGCACTCCAGGCCGGCGTGGATGGCCTTGAGCTCGGGTTTTCTTCCGAAGAGCTCCTCGTAGACCTCGACGGTGGTCTTGACGATGGGAGAATCCGGGTTGGGCTTCCAACCGGGATAGGCGTCGTGGACCTCAACCGTGGCCCCTGCCAGGACGCAGATGGACCGCACCTGGCTCTGAACGGCGAAGAGGGAGGGCATGACCGACGAGCGATGGGAGGTGGTCAATACAGCCCGTGTCTCCTCGGTATTGATGACGGCCAGGTTGTTGGAGGTCTCCACCAGGCCCGGAACCTCCCGGGACATGGCCAAGACGCCGTGCGGAATACCGTTGAGCGCGTGCAACAGCCGGTCGCGGGCGTGGATGTTCATGGGTTTGCCGACGGCCTCGCCGTCCTCGAGCTCCTCCAACACGATTTCCAGGTCCGGGTCCATGGTGCCCAGCTCATCCTTGAAATCGGTCAGACGGGTCTCGATGATATCCCGCATGACCGGTACCGAGGCCTCGGGAAGCCGGAACTCCGCGAAGGCCTCCCGCGGGATGGCGTTGTGCTTGGATCCGCCGTTCATGGAGATCAGGTCGAGCTCCAACTCCTGGTCGAGGGCGGCCAGCAGCGTACGGACGGCGATCTTGATGGCATTGCCACGGTTTTCGTGTATGTCGACACCCGAGTGCCCGCCCTTGAGGCCTCGTACGGTCATCTTCAGTGGCACGGAGCCGATCAGGGCGGTGCGGCGGGAGATGGAGAACTCGGCGGTGGAGTCCGCCCCGCCGGCACAACCGATATAGACCTGCCCGTCTTCCTCGGTGTCCAGGTTGAGCATGATGCGGCCCTTGAGCATCGAGCCGTCCAGGTCCATGGCACCGGTCAGCCCCGTCTCCTCGTCGACGGTCATGAGGAGCTCCAGGGGCCCGTGCACGGCCTCCGGATCATCGGCGATCGCCATGCCCGTGGCAACACCTATTCCGTTGTCGGCGCCCAAGGTTGTGCCGACCGAGCGCAGCCAGTCGCCGTCCACCACGACCTCGATGGGATCGTTCATGAAGTCGAACTCCACGTCGGAGTTCTTCTCGCAGACCATGTCCAGGTGGCCCTGGAGCACCACGGTCGGCGCGTTCTCGTGTCCCGGTGTGGCCGGAATGCGGATCACCAGGTTGCCGATGCCGCCCGCCGTGTCCTGGAGGACCTCGAAACCCCGGTCCTTCGCCCAGCTCTTGATGGCCTCGACGATCTTTTCCTCGTGCTTGGATGGACGGGGAGTCTGCCGGATCATATCGAAATGGCGCCACAGGTACCGCGGCTCCAGGTTTTCGAGTGGACTGCTCATGCGTGAACCTCCTTAATGGTTCGAAATGGTCCATGTGCGGGGCGGAGAATCCACGCCCCACCGCCCGGGCATGTTAGAACAACGAATCCAACAACTCCAGTGCCGTGCGGGCGCCCCCGAAGAGGAGACCGTCCAAGGTGGCCGTCACCGTCAGCAGGCGGCCGCTCGAAGACACTGAAGGGGGACCGACGAGGATCGACCCGCTATCCGGGGCCTCCGCCATGTCCAGGCCAGCTGGGGCCATCCGAAGGCTCTCGGAAGAACGGCAGAGCGTCTCGAAGGTCTCCGCGGAGATTGCCTCGGGAAAGAGGAGGCTCAGGTGGACGACATGACCGTGGAACCGTCCCACGGCGGCCCGCGTGAGCGAGACCTCCACTGGTGCCAGGAGCGCTGAGGCCTCGGCGCCGGCCCCGTCGTCCGGCAGGCCGCGGAAGTTGAAGGCCAGCACCGCTCCGAGCTCCTCCGTGGGAGCCGGCTCGCCCTGGAGACGGGCTGCCGCCTGCCGTGCCAGGGCCTGCACTGCCCCCGGCCCGAGAACCGAGACGGGTTCCTCGCTGTGGATACCCGCCGCCAGGGGCCGCAGCCCGGAGACCGCCTCGAGAACATGGAGGGTGGCCACGACCGATGGATCCGGGACCCGGAAATGGAGAGGAAGCTCCTGGGTTTGGGCCGCCGGCGCCGCGACGCGCGTGGCGGCGCGCAGTACCGGAGCACGGGCGGCGTCCACCACGGGGAGCTCCTGCGGGAGCTCGTCGAGGGCCTCGGCCAGCGCCGTCATACGCGGCGTGGCCTCGCGGCCGGCGGTGAGGACGCCGTCGTAGCCCGCCAGGACCATGGGATCGTCCAGCGGCGCCACCAACGCCGCCCCGCCGCCGACCTCGGCGACCCGATGCTCCTCCTCCGTACCCGTGTGGAACGAGTCGACGGTGGGGGAGAGCCCCGGCCACGTGGGAAGCAACCTCGCGAGCTCCTTGCCCACGAGACTGGTTGGATCAATCAGGGCGATCTTCGTCAACGGGAACCTCCGTACGCTGGGGAGTCGCAGCCGGCGGGTCGGCGGGTGCTGCTCCCTCCGTCTCGGGACCGGAGCTCTTGCGAATCATGCCGCGAAGCACCTGGAAGGGGGCCGAGAGGATGTAGACGGTGAGCAGGCTGGCCAGGACGTATTTTGGAGCGAATGCCAGCAGCGAGAAGAAGAGGGCGATGAAGAACAGAGCGGTCGTCGGCTGGCGTTTCTTGAGGTCGATCCTCTTGAAGGACGGGTAGGGAAGGGTGGAGACCATCAGCGTTGCCACGCCGAGGACGAAGACCACAACCACAGGAAGAAAGGCGGAGTGCACGACGGGCTCCGGCGAGACCAGCACCAGCAGCGCCAGGGCGTTCGCGCCACCCGGGATGGGGAGGCCCGAGAACTCCGTCTCCTGGGAGGGTTGGATGTTGAACCGGGCCAGCCGGATCGATCCGGCCACCAGGAAGAGGAAGGCCACGGCCAGGCCGAGACGGGGCTTCTGCCACAGGCCCCACTGGAAGATCAAAAGGGCCGGCGCGATGCCGAAGGAAACCACGTCCGCCAGGGAGTCGTACTCCTTGCCGAACGCCGTCACGGTGTTGGTCATCCGGGCGATTCGGCCGTCCAGAAGGTCCGCAAAGGTGGCAACGATGATGAGGACGGCAGCCGTTTCCAGATTGCCACGGAGCGTCTCCACCATCGAGAAGAACCCGCAAAACATGTTGCCGACGGTGAAAAGCGACGGAAGGATGTAGATCCCCTTCCGAAGCCTCCTGCGGCTCCCCCGCCGGTCCCTGCGGCTCCTCCGCGCGCTCACGATGGCATCGCTTCGCCCGAGTAACGGGCCAACAAAGACGCACCGGCGAGAACACGGTCTCCCCGTTGGACGAGGATCTCGGCATCGGACGGAAGAAAAACATCGACCCTCGATCCGTAACGGATCAGACCGATCCGATCACCCCGTGCCACGGAATCACCGACGGAGAGATCAAAGACGATGCGCCGGGCAATGCTCCCGGCGATCTGCTTGAAGGCGATCTTTCCCACGGGTGTTTCCCAAACGGAGAGGTTCTGCTCGTTGGCCAGGGAGGCCTTCTCCTTGAACGCAGAGACCTTCTTGCCCGGGTTGTAGTGGTACTCCACGAGTGTCCCGCCCAGCGGCGCCCGGTTGACGTGGACGTTGAAGACGGACATGAACACGCTGATCCGCCTGGGCAGGCCCCGTTCGGCAAGCTCGGCAGGGGCGTCGTCGACGGCAATGATCCTGCCGTCCGCCGGGGAACAGGCGACGTTGGCCGGCGCGGTGCACTGCCGCTCGGGATTCCGGAAGAAGAAGAGGCCGAAGACGCCCAGCCCCACCAGGAACCAGCCAAGAATAGCCCACCCGACAACGATGGCAGCGATTCCAAGGCACATGGGTATCAGAATGAAGGGCCAACCCTCCGGAGCGATCATGGTGTGGCCTCCCGGGCGCCTGTCAGGAGCTCGTACGCGAAAGGCGGGCGAGGCGGTCCTTGATCCTGAGTTTCATCTTCTTGATCTGTTTCTCCTCGAGCTCTTCGCCGGGCGTCAACCACGCCTTCTTGTTGAGCTCCTCCAACCGGCGTTCGTACTCCTGGTGTTGCTGGAGCAGAGCTTCGTAGCTGTTCTCGTTGGTCCCCGCCGACTGAGTTTCCGTGCCCATTGGCAGCCTCCCTTGAAACCGGTTCAGCTTCATCATACCAGAACACGGACGGAGTGTTCACGGGCATTTGACGGCCGGATTCGACCGCCGCCAGGACCCTCGAATCCAACCTGATGCCGCCTGGCGGCACCAGGTTTGACACAATCCCGCCGCCCGTTCCGGGCCCTCCGGACCGGCGGCGGCCGGCGGGCGAGCCGTGGTATAGTGAGCTGCGAATGGAGGCTACGGAGTCTCAGTATGAGTATGACCTACACCATTGAAACGTGGGGTTGCCAGATGAACCACCACGACAGCGAGCGGCTCGCGGGAGCCTTCGAGCGGGCCGGGTTCCGGGCGGTCGACGACCCGCGGCAGGCGGGAATCGTCGTTCTCAACACCTGCTCCGTCCGCGAAAAGCCCGTTCAGAAACTCCTCAGCCGCATCGGCGAGCTCTCCAACCTCGCCAACGGCCCGCGTATCGGCGTGTGCGGCTGCGTGGCCCAGCAGGAGGGCGAGGAGCTCCTCGCACGCGCGAAGGCGATCGCCTTCGTGCTCGGGCCGGGGCAGATCCACCGCCTTCCTGAAGCCCTCGACGCCATCGCCCGCGACCGCAGGGTCGTGCTGACCGGTTTCGATGCCGCCGCAGAACACAACGCCGGCGCCATCTTCCGCACGAGCTCCACGCGCGGCATGATCACCGTCATCGAGGGGTGTAACGAGCACTGCACCTTCTGCGTCGTGCCCTACACCCGCGGGCCCGAGATCAGCCGGCCTCTCAAGGACGTGGTGCAGGAGGCGAGCGGGCTCGCCGCCGCCGGCCTCAAGGAGATCGAGCTGCTGGGACAGACGATCAACGCCTACCGCTGCCCGGTGAGCGGCGCTGGCTTCGCCGAGCTTCTGGAAGAGATCGCCACCATCGAAGGGCCGAGCCGCATTCGCTTCATCACCTCCCATCCCCGTCTCTTCGACGATCGCCTGATCGACGTTCTCGCTCGGCATCCCAAGGTTTCACGGTACTTGCACCTTCCATTCCAATCGGGTTCCGACAGAATCCTCGCCAGGATGCGCCGCCGCTACACGCGGGCGGAGTATCTCGACCTGGTGCGGCGAATCCGCCGCGCCGTGCCCGACATCAATCTGTCCGCCGATGTCATCGTTGGTTTTCCCGGAGAGAGCGAGGAGGACTTCGCCGAGACCCTCTCCCTGCTGGAAGAGGTCCGTTTCGGCCAGGTCTTCGCGTTCGCGTACTCCCCGAGGCCTCGCACCCCTGCGGCGCGCTACGGTGATCAGCTTCCCGGCGAGATCAAGAAGCGCCGCCTCGCCGCTCTCTTCGAGCGTACGGATGCGATCGCGACCGAGCTCAACCAGCGCCTCGTCGGTTCGGTCCTGCCCGTCCTGATCGACGGCGAGAGCCGCCGTTCCGCAAGCGACTGGCAGGGACGTTCCGAGGACAACCGCGTGGTCAACTTCCCCAAGGCCGGTGATTTCGGGGTGGGGGAGATCGTGAACGTGCGGATTGTCCGGGCCGGTGCCCACTCGCTCTATGGCCGGTGCGTCGAGGCAGTCCCCGCGCGGCTTCCTCTGGCCGAAACCGTCCCCGCCGGCCGGCCGGCAGACGACGCGCCTTGACAAGCTGCCCTCTGGTCAACACATTACACATGTGGACCAGAAACATGACGAACACGACGAGCTGATCCGGATGGAGGTCAAGGGGTTGACCAATGACCCCGTGTCCAACACACCCATCGTGATCCTGGGGCGCGCTGACGGCGAGGCCTTTCTCCCCATCTGGATTGGCCTGTGCGAGGCCAACGCCATCGCCCTCGAGCTCGAGTCCATCACCACGCCCCGGCCGATGACCCATGACCTTCTGGCCGCCGTTCTTCGTGGGGCCCGCCATACCCTCGAGCGGGTGACGATCAACGCCCTTGAAGACAACGTCTTCCGGGCGGATCTCCAGTTCCGTGGGCCCGGCGGCGCCTCCTGGAGCCTCGACGCACGCCCCTCGGACGCCATTGCCCTCGCCCTCCGCACCAGGGCCGGCATTTTCGCCACTCCGGATGTTCTCAAGAAGGCCCAGCTGAGAGCGGCCGTGGATGAGGATCACGCTATCCGGCTTGTTCTCGAATGTTTACGACCGGAAGACCTTGGAAAGTACAAGATGTGACTCCCGCGGTTGACACTCTCTCGAAGCCCCCCCTATAGTGAACGGGCAGCGAGGGGAGGGGCGAAGATTCGATGATCATCTCCATAACCAATCAAAAGGGCGGCGTGGGCAAGACCACCACGGCCGTCAATCTGTCCGCGGGTCTCGCCGAAAAGGGACTCAAGACCCTGGTTGTCGACCTCGATCCCCAGGGGAACTCCACCATGTCGTTCACCGATGTGACGCCGGAAGAGCCCAACATGTTCGATGTTCTCGCCCGGACGCTTCCCATGGACGAGATCATCCGTCAGAGCGCTGAAAGCCCCAACCTTTTCGTGGCGCCTTCCAGGATCTCCATGGCGAAATTCGAAGCTTCCCTGGTGGGGGAGTTGGACGCTCCCTACCGCCTCAAGGACTCCGTGGAGCTCGTTGCCGACGAGTACGACGCCATCATCATCGACACCCCGCCGACGCTGGGGCTGACGACGGTGAACTCCCTGGTCGCTTCCACGCACGTTCTCATTCCTATCCAGGCCTCCTACTTTGCACTGGAAGGCACCGACGACCTCCTGGAGACCATCGACAAGATCAAGGCCCGTCCCAACCGAGAGCTCCGGATCCTTGGAGTTTTGGTCACGCTTTTCGACAAGCGGACCATCCTCTCCCGGCAGGTCTTCGAGGAGATCAAGGGCGTTTTCGGGGACCTGGTTTTCGACAGTGTCATCAGCAAGTCCGTTCGCCTCGAGGAATCCCCCGCCCACCGTCAGAGTATCTTCACCTACGCTCCGAGCTCCTCCGGGGCCTTCGAGTACTACCAGCTGTGCGAGGAGGTTCTGCAACGTGTCGGCACCTAAACGCGGCCTTCCAGAGAGACGCCGGATGCGCCACGACCGGCATTTCGTCGACGAGCTCACCGGTCGGATGGGGGAGGGGTTCGGCCTCATGGTCCCCATCACCTCCATCCGCAGCAACCACGACCAGCCCAGATCTTCTCTGGGCGATCTTTCGGACCTCGTCGACAGCATCCGCCGTCACGGCATCCTCGAACCCCTCCTCGTTCGCCGGACCGAAGGCCGTTCGGAGTACGAGCTCGTTTCCGGGGAGCGGCGCTTTCACGCTGCCCTCGAGGCGGGCCTCCACGAGGTTCCCTGCATCGAGCTCGAGGTCACCGATCAGCACGCTCTCGAAATCGCCCTTATCGAGAACCTCCAGCGAAAGGACCTCGACCCCTTCGAGGAGGCGGAGGGCTTCCAGACGCTGATCGAAAAGTACGGCTACACCCACGCCCAGGTTGCCGAGGCCGTGGGACGATCCCGTGTCACCGTCACCGAGGCCCTCCGGATCCTCCGGCTTCCGCCCCCCGTCCGTGCCCGATGTCGGCATGCCGACATTCACGCCAAGGGCGTTCTCCTGGAGCTCGCACGTATCGACGATCCGGGTCTTCTCGAAGAAGCTCTCCAGGCCCTCGAAAAGGGCGACCTCGATCGTGCCGCACTGCGTCTCATGAGGAAAGACCCCGAGGATGGCGACGGAGCCACCACGAGCTCCGAAGAAGATGGAGCGGCACCCGAGGTGGCCAAAGCCTCCGGGCAGGGTGCACGCCGCCCCTTCGTCTTCCGCTTCCGCCATCCCGAGGAGCCGGTCACCATCTCGATCTCCTTCAAGGGCGCCGAGGAACAGCCCGAGCCCGGGCGCCTGATCCACATCCTCGAGGAGCTTCTCGATGACCTCAGGCGCCAGGCGGCGGAGAACGACTCCCCAGGCACAGACTCGTAGCTCCGTCAGCCCCAGGCACCCGCGCTGTGGTCTTCCAACCCCTGACCGACCGCCGGGCCCGATCAGCCCGCCCGGAAAGGTGGGAACCGACCCCTGGGATCCATCGGTCATGCCGCCAATGGGGGCGCAGCGTTGGGTATGTGCTCGTCGAACACGCCTCGGACGGCGAGCGTGGCCCCACCGGTCCGCCCATCGCAGCGGGAACGGGTATGTGCGGTGCGTTGGGTGCCGACCGGGACCCTTCGAGAAGCGAGCGTGGCCTTACCAGTCCGCCCATCGCAGCGGGAACGGGCATATTATGTCAACCGCAGGTTGACATAATATATCTTATCGGACGTTGAATATGGGAGCTTTCTTGTGGAAGCTCTCCTGGCCTGTGGAAAAGCTGTCGAGAAGCCCGCGACCTCCCCCGGCCCTGTGGAAAACCGTGTAAACTCTTCGGCGTCATGACGACTCGCGTTCGCCGTTTCCTCGCCGCTCTGAAACCCTTTTCCCAGGTGGACCGCCTGGTGCTGCACGAGGTTCTCGGGCCCACCGCCCTGGGATTCGTCGTCTACACGTTCTTCCTGATGATGCGAGCGATCTTCAGCCTGGTCGAAGAAGTTCTCGTCCGCGGGCTGTCCTTGATGGACGCCGGCCGTCTGCTCTACGTCACGGTGCCGCACGTGGTGGTCCTGACACTGCCCATGAGCTTTCTTTTTGGCGTCCTGATCGGGGTCGGACGGCTCCACGGAGACAACGAGGTCATCGCTCTTGAGGCTGGAGGGATTTCACTCGCACGGCTCCTCCGGCCGGTCCTCATGTTGTCCCTGATCCTGATGAGCTTCAACCTGTGGCTGACCACTGGTGTGATGCCCGAAGCCAACCGGGAGCTTCGGCAGCTCAAGGTACGGCTCTTCAAGTCCGCCAGTCTGATAGGCCGTATCGAGCCAAAGGTCTTCTACGAGGACTTCCCGGGGATGCTTCTGTACGTTCGCAGCATCGACCCGGGAACGGGGATCTGGCGGGGCGTCTTGATTTTCCAGCGGGGAGACTCGGGACGGGGTTCACAGCTCGTGGTTGCTGAACGCGGGCGAATGGCCGAGCGGGCGCCGGAGGCTGGCGAAGCTCCGGGCGCCATTGAGAGACCCTGGCTGATGCTCAGTGGGGTGACCCGCTACCAGTTCGACCCCAAGGACCCAGCGAAGCTTAGTATCAACAGCAGCGAGTCGGAGCTGGTTCAGCCCTCGCCGAAACACAGGGGTACGGTTACGATCAATCTTGGCATGCGCGAGCGGTCCACCGGCGAGCTGCTGGGAATCGTCCGGAGGGCGGCTCATTCCCGCAAGGGTGGGCGTGGCGGGGCCGCATCGGGGAGTGTCAGCCGGCGCGATCTCGATTTCGCCAGGGTGGAGTTGCAGAAGCGGATTGCCATTCCGGCGGCGTGCTTCGTATTCGGGTTGATCGCCGTTCCCCTGGCCATCGGGTCCCGTGCCACCGGCCGCGGACGTGGTTTTCTGATCTCCGTCGGCGTCATCATCGTGTACTACGTCATCCTCAATAACGGGGAGTTTCTGGCACGCCAGGGGAGAATCCCGGCCTTTGCCGGTGTCTGGGCCGCCAACCTGCTGGCGGCCGGCACCGCGCTGGTCCTTCTCCGCCGCAAGGGGCGTTGGCTCGGTGAACGGAGCCGTGGCAGTGGTTGGATGGCCGCGGCGATCCAGGCCGTCGCCGACTGGCTGCAAACCGTGCGGACGGCGTTGTCCGCGGGTGGAAGGACGGATGTCGCAAGGCCTCCGCTGACGGGATCGATCCCTCTCGCGCTCCAGAGACAACGTTCGACCGTGCGCTTCCCCACCCTGCTGGACCGGTATCTCAGCCTGCGTTTCCTTGGCCCGGTGGCCTTCGTTCTGCTCAGCGTTTCGGCGCTCTACATCATCGTCGATCTTGCGGACAAGATCGATGAGATGGCCAAGCACACCGCAACGGCGGTCATTTTCCTGCGGTACTACTGGAACATCATCCCGCAGATCGTCCTGGACGTTACACCGCTGGGGATGCTGATCGCGGTATTGCTGCTGTTCTCGCTTCTCGAGAAACACCTGGAGCTGACAGCTTTGAAAGCCGGCGGCATTTCGCTGTACCGCGTCATCGTGCCGATCTTGCTGGTCACACTTGCGGCCACCGCCGGCATTGCGGTCTTCCAGGAATCGGTGGCGCCCAGGGCCAATCGCAAGGCCCAACAGCTCCTCGACATTATCAAGGGCCGGAAGGCCCCACATGCCGTCATGGTCGCCGACCGGCAGTGGCTCTTTTCCCGTGACGGCACGACCTTGTTCAACTACCTCCGGTACGATCCCGAGCGGCAAACCCTGATCCGGTTCTCCATGTACCGCTTCGATGACACGGGCAAGCTCTCCTTCCAGCTCTTCGCCGAACGGGCGCAGTACGTGGACGGCGCCTGGGAGGTCGATTCCGGCTGGTTCCGGCAGATCCACCCCAACGGGAGGGACGAGTTCCACAAGGTGACCTCCCGCATGGCGCTCCAGGTGGCGGAGCCACCCGGTTATTTCGCCGCGAAGCGGCACGCCCCCTCCGAGATGTCCTACCGGGAGCTCCGGCGGCACATTGCCGACCTGGCGGCCTCCGGCTACCACTCCAGCCGGCTGGATGTCCGTCTCCAGCAGAAGCTGACCTATCCCCTCTCGGTCTTCATCATGGTCTTGCTCGGCCTGCCCTTCGGCCTCAACCGGAGCGGCGGCCGGCGCGCCTCGGCCATGCAGGGCGTCGCCGTGGGGCTGGCATTGGGTATCGGCTACTTTCTCCTGATGGCGTTGTTCGGCAAGATGGGAGAGGCCAATCTCCTCCCGCCGGTTCTCGGCGCCTGGGCTCCGGTGATCCTCGCCGGACTCTTCGGGATCAACCGGCTGACGACCCTGCGGACCTGAACGTTTCAGCGACCGCCAGGGTGTGAAACCGCCGCCGCAAGGGATGGAGCTCCACACCGCGGTGCGCGGGATGGTGCCGGTTCGTCAGGAGAACGAACACCATCCGCCACCGCGGCTCGACCCAGACCGAGGTTCCGGTGAAACCCGTGTGCCCGAACGCCTCGCGGGAGAGGGCCGGACCCGCCGAGCAACCCGGCGTGGCGGCCAGTTGCCACCCCAGCCCCCGGGCCTGCTCCAGGCCCTCCGTGTGGTTGCAGGTCGCCAGGGCTGTCTCCTCGGCCTCGAGGAGCCGGCCCCCACCGGGGAGGTGCTCGGCCGCCAACACGGCCACGGCATGGGCCGTACCCCACAGGCCGGCATTGCCCGCAGCGCCGCCGAGGAAGCGGGTGTTCCCATCGTCGGGCAACCCCTCCCCTACCGGCGGCAAGTGGCGGCTCGATTCCTCGAGGCCCATGGTGCGAAGCAGCTCTTCCTCGATCCGTCCGTCTGCGGCCCCGCCGGCCAGCGGCAACCGGGTGGGATCCGGCGTGTACAGAAGCTCGTGAGACAGACCGAGCGGCCGGCACACCAGCTCGCGAAACGCCACGGGCAGCGGCCGCTCCAGGACCCGTTCGAGGATCCAGCCAAGGAGCAGGAATCCCGGGCACGAGTAGATCACCTGGCCACCAGGAGGCCCCACCGGCTCAGTACCGAGGATCGCGCCCAGGGCAGCCCGCCGGCGTCCGCGGGCCAGAACATAGACCGGCAGCCAGCCCGGGAGCCCCGCCGTGTGGGTCAACAGCTGCACCATGGTGACATTCGCCCACGCCGTGCCGCCCGCCTCGTCGAGAACCTCGCCGACCGTGGTCTCCAGGGCCAACAGTCCCTCCCGCCGGGCCAGCAGGAAGAGTGTCGCCGTGGCCAGGGGCTTGGTCAGGGAGGCCAGGTCGTACAGCACGTCGCAGGACGTGCGCCGCGCCGAGGGTGCGACGCCGGCCTTTCCAACCGCGACGCACGAATCGCTCCCGCCAGGTCCCCTGACGTGAGCCACAGCGCCCGGTGCCAAACCCGCGGCCACGGCCCGGCCCAACAGTGTTGTTACGGCCTGCAAACGACGGGATGAGCCGTTCACAGGTGATCGGGCCGGGCGTTCGGGTTGAGGGGTGTCGGCCGGCTCTGTTCATCGAGGTTGACGTAGACGATCTCGGCGGTCGTCACCTCGGCCACCTCGTTCCGGTTCCAGCCCCGGGCCGCGTTGACCACCACGCGGACCGTCACCGAGGTCGTTCCGACCTTGATCAACGCCGTGTTGAACGAGACCAGGTCTCCCACGTACACCGGCTCCTGAAAGACCACCTCCTTCATGGCCACGGTGGCGATCCGCCGGTCCATGCCGTGGAGCTTGGCCTCCTCGGCGCCGGCCTGGTCGATGTAGGACAGGATGACGCCGCCGAAGATCGTCCCGGCGGGATTCGTGTCCCTGGGCATCATCAGCACGCGGATTGCGGGTTCCTGCATTCGTTTCATTACACCCTCCTGGTCCTGCGATCCGGACCGGTCACCCAGCGCCGGCCTCCGGTTCACCGGTTCTGACTATACTCCAGGTATGACGTTGTCCGGCTGGATCCCCGAGGAGGCTCGCAGAGTACCGTCGAGACCCATCGAGCTTCATTACATCGCCCTGACCCCCTCCCTGCCCTCCAACGCGGCGGCCCTCCTCGAGGAAGCGGCCGTGGCCGCTGGCCTGAGTATCCAGTCGGCAGCCGCTGCCTCGTGGGCTTTCGGCCTGCCGTGGCGGACCAAGGTCTACGGATTGATCGCCCGGGATGTGGTGGAGACGGTAACCGTGACACTGGAATCTGACCCCATGCAGGGCGTCGGGCTTCGCCTCCGTTGTTTCCCGTCGCTCACCCACAACGCGCATGCCGCAGGCCTGGCGGGCGTGCTGGCCTTCGCCGTCGCCGGATGGCTCCTCGGGGGCCTGGTCGGTGGCATACCGGTCGGCATGACCGCGCTCGCAGGCGGCTGGCTGTGGGTCACCTTCACACGGCAGCTGGCCCTTCAGTCCTTGGAGGCTCGGCTGCGGCATGTGGCCGCGCTCCTGGGATCGGCCGTCTGGCCAGGAATACCGGCCCAGCTCTTGCCCCCTCCCCGTCCCCTGGGCCGTTGAGGGGCGCCGCGTCCGGCGCTCGCTCCGGCTGTCCTCAGTCCGCTGGCTCCGCGCTGGGGACCAGCTCTTCGGGATCCGGCAGGTCCTCGGGTTTTTCCAGGCCGAAGTGCACCAGGAACTCCTTGCTCGTCCGGTAGAGAAAGGGCTTCCCGACAACCTGCTTCCGCCCGGAGACGCGAATCAGCTTGCGATCCAGGAGGGTCTTGAGAACGCCCGCCGAGTTGGTGCCACGGACGAAGTTGATCTCGGGCAGCGTCACCGGTTGCCGGAAGGCGACGATGGAGAGCACTTCGAGCGCCGCCTGGGAGAGCCGTTGCCTGGAGGCCGCACCGTGGAAGGCCTTGAGGTACGGCTCCAACTGCGGGGGCGTCGCGCATCTCCACCCCCCCGCCACGGGCTCGACGCGCAGGCCCCGGTCGGGCGCGTCGGTTTCCCGCCGCAGCTCCTCGAAAACGGCCTCGACACGTTCCTCGGTGACGTCGTCCTCCCCCACCGCATCCACCACCTGGAGGGCCCGCACCGGAGATCTCGATGTTATCAAAATTCCTTCAATAATAGCCTTGATTGTCGCGTTATCCACTGGTGTCCTGCTCCACAAAGAGTTGTTCGGGCCGCAGTTGCCGTTCCCCGGGCCGGAGGTAGATTTCGGCGAAGGGGCGGCGCTGTTCCGCGTGGACTCCCCCGAGCCGCGCCAGCTCCAAGGTGGCCACGACGGCCGTCACCACCTCCTCCGGGTCCTCCGCGGAGTGGAGGTGACGCAGCAGCGGCAGCGACCCTTCCTCCAGGACCCGGCCGTAAAGCTCCCGCATGGTCCGTTCGACGGTGAAGCGCAGGGGCTGCACCCTCAGCGGGGGCGGATGGGCAGCCGCGAACCGTTCCATGGCCTCCGTGTAGGCCTGGCAGATGACGTTGAGATCCACCTCCTCCCAGTCGAGCTCGACCTCCTCCTCACCGCCGAGATCGAGAGTGACCGAGGCCGGCCACATGCCACGCCGCACCACGTGGATCTCCGAGAGGATTCCGGCAAGCTCCTTGACTCGCCGGTACTCCAGCAGCCGTTCCACAAGCTCGGTCCTCGGATCCTCGCCGGACTCTGCGACCCTGGGCAGGAGCATCCGGGATTTCAGGTGCAGGAGCCAGGCGGCCATCCAGAGGAACTCTCCCGCCACCTCGAGGTCGAGATCTGCCATGGCGGCCAGGTACCCGTGGTACTGGTCGCAGATCCTGGCGATCGGGATGTCGTAGATGGACACCTCTTCCTTCTGGATCAGATGAAGCAGCAGGTCCAGCGGACCGGAAAAGGCCGGCAGCTCCACCGCCGGCCCGGCGATCCCTCCACCGGCCCCCGGACCGCTCACTGGACCACCAGGCGCACGATGAGAATCATGATAGGGCGAAATACCAGGTCGAAGGCGCCGAGCCACAGGAGCCCCAGCACGATCAGGAAGCCGAAGCGGCCCAGCCGCCGGTAGGAATCGGCCATATGGGGAGGGAGCAATCCCTCGACGATTCCGGCCCCGTCCAGCGGCGGGATGGGCACCATGTTGAAGACCGCCAGGATGACGTTGATGATCAGTGTGAAGGTCAGAATGGTGACAACGAGACCGAGCAGGCCGCCGCCGAAAAAGGTCTCCGAGGTGAGGGCGCCGAGCACCAGTCGCGGCACACCGGGTGCCATGGCCCGCAGCACCCGCAGCCCGATCAGAGCACCGACCGCCAATAGCAGGTTGGCCGCTGGTCCGGCCACCGAAACCTGCATCATCGCACGCCGCGGATCCCGGAGCCGAAGCGGGTTGACGGGGACCGGCTTGGCCCAGCCAAAGACCGGCATGCCGCTGATGGCCAGCATGGCCGGCACCAACAGCGAGCCGAAGAGGTCGATATGCTTGATTGGATTGAGGGTGATCCGGCCAAGATCCCGCGCGGTCGTGTCGCCAAAGCGCTCGGCAACCCAACCGTGGGCCGACTCGTGGGCCGATACGGCAATCAGCAGCACCGCAATCTCCACGACCACCGAGACGAGGCGTTCGATAATCGGCATGGGCGCATGGTACACGATCCAACTACGCCGGATCGGTATCGACCATGACCTCCGTGCCTTCCCCGAAGCGGGCCCGCAGCCTGCCGATCAGCTCCTCCGTCAGCTCGTGGGAGCGTTCGAAGCTGACCTCGCGGTCCAGGTGCAGGCGCAGCTCGATGAAGAGGGTCTTGCCCGCCCGGCGCGTGCGCAAGCGGCGGTATCCCCGCACCTCGGGTCCCAGCTCGTGGACCGTTCGCGCGACCTCGGCCTCCAGCTCCTTGGGGAGGCCGCGGTCCAGCAGCTCGTCCGCACCCTCGCGCAGGATGTCAACGGACTGCCAGACGATGTAGACGGAAATGACCAGGGAGCCGATGGGGTCCCACCAGTGCTGTCCCGTCAGCCGCACTGCCATCAGCGCCGCGATGGCCGTCCCGTTGGTGAAAACATCCGTCAGGTAGTGGAAGGCGTCGGCCTTGAGCGCCACCGAGCGGTACCGCCGGGCCTGGAAGCGCAGGTAGAGACCGAGGAGCAGCGAGATGACCAGGGAGGCGCCGGCGACAATCAGCCCCGGCAGCGTCGCGTGAATCTCGCCGCCCACACCCAGCTCCCAGATGGACCGGCCCAGGAGAACGAGGCCGCCCGTGGCGATGATGGTCGCCTGGATCACGCCCGACAGTGCCTCAGCCTTGCCGTGGCCGAAGGGGTGCTCCTCGTCCGGCGGTTTCCGGGCCACACCGAGGAAGAACACATTGAGCCCCGAACAGGCCACGTCCAGCAGGTTGTCCGCAGCGGCGGCAATAACCGCCAGTGACCCCGTCAACAGGCCGACCACCAGCTTTGAAGACGCCAGGACCAACGCCGTCACCACCGCCACGACCGCCGGCCCGCGGGGAACGGGGCCGTTCACGTTCGGCCGCCTCCCCGAACGGGCCCCCGCACCATCTCGTCCCACAGCGCCGGCCCGCGAAGCGTGACCCCCGCAGGCACCAGCACGATCCCCAGGGACGTGCTCCGGATGCTGGATCCGTCCAGTGGCACGGCGAGCTCCTCGAACCCGCCCCCGACCTTGGCCAGCGCGCCGGCCAGCTCCTCCGCCATGGCGCCGCGGCTCTCCCCGGCCGACATCCGGTACTGGATCTCCGGTCTCAAGGAGCTCAACACCCGAGAGCGGAACGCCGCCAGCGGCTCGCCGAGATGGGACACGGCCCCGAGGGCCTCCGAACGGTAGAACCGCAGCTCGAGCCCAAGAAGCGCCGCGGCCAGCAGCTCGCCGGCGTCCGCCGGAAGCTCCGGTCCCCCGTCCCATGTTTCGAAGGGATGGGACGCCACGTCCACCACCAGCCACGGCTCGCCGGCGCGGGCCGCGGTCTCGGTGGCCATCAGGTGCAGGTGGCCCCGCACCCTCTCCTCCCAGACAACCGGCTCCAGCCATAGGGTGGCATGCAGGTAGGATGTCCAAGGCCCGGCGGGATGGTCCGGGGGCGGCAGCAGACGGGAGGGAGGAACGGTCTTCCATCGCATGGCCCCATGCTACACTCGCCGCGCCCCGGGCGGGGGCTGCGGCGCCTCCGGCGCACGGCCGGCCCGATCACGGGCGGACGGAGGATCTTCATGGAAACCTGGGACGGGCAGATGGGTCTGTTCGACGACAACCCGGCACGTGAGGTGCCGCGCGACCGGCTGGTGGTCGTCTTCGACCTGGAGACGCAGCGGTCCTTCGACGAGGTCGGCGGCCGGAGCCAGATGCACAAGCTCGGCGTCTCGGTCGGCGTCGCCTACCGCTATGACACCGACCAGTTTCTCTCCTACTCCGAGGAAAACATCCGCGACCTGATCGCCCTGCTCCGGCAGGCCGACCTGGTGGTCGGATACAACATCAAGGGCTTCGACTACGAGGTGCTCCGGGGTTACGAGGACCTGGACTACGCAGCACTCCCCACCATGGACCTGATGTACGACCTCCAGGAGAGGCTGGGCTTCCGTCCCAAGCTGGAGAGCGTCGCCTCGGCGACCCTCGGGACGGGCAAGTCGGCCGACGGCCTCCAGGCCCTCGAGTGGTGGCGGCGCGGCGAGATCGAGAAGATCGAGCGCTACTGCCGCGACGACGTCCGGGTCACCCGGGACCTCTACAACTTCGGCAAGCGCAACCGCTTCGTCCTCGTCTCCCGTTTCGGCGGCAAGCCCCGGCGCGTGGAGGTCG
This sequence comes from Acidobacteriota bacterium, assembly GCA_013152925.1. Taxonomy (GTDB): domain Bacteria; phylum Acidobacteriota; class Thermoanaerobaculia; order Thermoanaerobaculales; family Sulfomarinibacteraceae; genus JAADFK01. Next base: position 25,738 of record JAADFK010000199.1, read on the forward strand.
ATTGGTAGGAGCCGCTTCCGACGGCCCACTGGCCAGGCTGCCACGAGGTGCCTGGCTCGTCACAGGCGCCAACGGTCTCCTGAGCTCCACCATTGCGGCCCGGCTCGACGCCGAGGGCCTGCCGTTGCTTCTCCACCTCCACCACCATACGAACCGCGTGACCGGCCTGAAGCAGCGTCATCCAGCCGTCGAGGCCGACCTCGCCACCGCGGCGGGCCGGGCCCGGCTGGTCCAGGCGGTCTCCCGCCTGGGGCTCCTCGGCGGCCTCCTCCTCGGCGCCTCCAACTTCCGGGCCACGCCCCCCAGCGGCGCTCCCGGGGTCTCCCCGATCCTCAGGCTGGACCTCGAAGCGCCCCTCGACCTGGCCCTGCGGCTGGCTCCTCGACTGGCCCCCGGCGGCCGGATCATCCTCTTCTCCGACGCCGGAGCCACCTTGGGGTGGCCCTCCTACCCGGTCTATCTCGCCGCCAAGGGAGGCCTCGAGGCGGCCACGCGCTCCCTGGCCCGCCGCCTGGGCCCGCGCCTCGTGGTCCTCTGCGCCGCGCCGGGCGCCCTGGAAGGTGCCCCTCCCCCACCGGACCCCGTCGTCCTCCACCTCACCCCACTGGCCCGCCTCGGCACGCCCGCCGAGGCCGCCGAGGCCATCCTCCGATTCGCCGCCCTCCCGCCATCCGTGTGCCACGGCGCCTGCCTCCCCATCGATGGCGGCCGCCGCCTGACCCCTGATCTTCCGCCGGCGGACTGGACGCCGGTTGTGTTCCCGTGAGATCCCTCCACTCCGCGACCCTCCGGGTCGCTCCGGTCGGGATGACAAAAGCAGGCGTGCCCGCAGCGCTTCACGGGGATGACATTGACATTCGGCTGCGCGAGCGGGAGCTCGCTGGCTGATGGGGGCTGACTCGGCCATTGTTTGGAGGCTTCAGGGTGCCGGCTTCGTTGGAGAGATCCCTCCGCTCCGGTCGGGATGACATTCGGCTGCGCGAGCGGGAGCTCGCTGCCTCATGTCACTTCGGTGGTGAGGGCGCGGGCGATGACCATCTTTTGGACTTCGGATGTGCCCTCGTAGATGGTGGTCACGCGGGCCTCGCGGTAGAGGCGCTCGACGGTGTATTCGCGGGAGAAGCCGTAGCCGCCATGGATCTGGACGGCCCAGGCCACCAGGCGGTTGACCATCTCCGAGGCGTAGAGCTTGGCGCGGGCGGACTCCCGCGAATGGCGGCCAGGGCGCCCGGCGGCCCAGGCGGCATGGTGGAGGAGCTGCCGGGCCGCGGTAAGCTCGGTATCCATCTCGGCCAGGCGGAAGGCGATGGCCTGGTGCTCGATCAGCGGGCGGCCGAACTGCCGGCGATCGCGAGCGTAGCGGACGGACTCTTCCAGGGCCGCCTGGGCGATGCCAATGGCCTGGGCGGCGATGCCGAGCCGGGAATGGTCGAGGGTGGCCAGGGCGATCTTGAAACCCTGTCCCCTCTCGCCGAGCATGGCATCGAGGGGAACCTCGGCCCCTTCCAGGGTCACCATGGAGGTCTTGGAGGAGCGCAGCCCCATCTTCTCCTCGGGACGGCTGACGATGACCCCGGGCTGCTCGGCGTCGAGGATGAAGGCCGAGATGCCGTGGGCCCTCTTGGAGGGATCCTCGGTGGCCAGGCAGACGAAGTAGCGCCCGACGCCGGCGTTGGTGATCCAGGCCTTGGAGCCGTTCAGCACGTACCGGTCGTCCTCCTGACGGAACCTGGTCGTGAGACTCGCGGCGTCGGAGCCTGCGGAGGGCTCGGTCAGCATGAAGCCGCCAATGACCTCGCCGGAAGCCAGGGGCCGGAGGTAGCGCTCTTTCTGCTTTTCGGTGCCGAAGGTGAGAATCGGCCAGCAGCAGACGGAGTTGGTCACGGACATGGTGACGGCCACGGAGGCGTCCACGCGGGCCAGCTCTTCGACCGCCAGGAGGTAGGAGAGCACGTCCATGTCCGCACCGCCGTACGCCTCGGGAACCATCATGCCCAGCAGACCGAGCTCCCCCATCTCGCGGATGATGTCGAAGGGGAACTCGCCGCTGACATCGCGCTCGCCGGCGCCCGGACGAATCCGGTCCTCGGCAAAGGAACGCACCATGTCCCGGACCATTTCCTGGTGTTCGTTCAGCGAAAAGTCCATCGTCCAACCTCCATCCAAGGGTCTCGTTCGTCAGCCGGAGCTGTCGCCGAAATCGGGTTTCCGGTGCTCCAGGAAGGCCGTGGCACCCTCCTCCGGATCGCCCACGGCGAAGAGCAACCGGAATACCGCCGACTCGAGGGCCAGGGCGCCGGCCCCGGCGGCGTTGCTGCGAAGGAGGTCCCTGGCGGCGGTCAGGGCCGGCAGCGAACCTCCCAGTGGAAGGGGGAGCGGGTCCCCCGGGTCAAGAACGCCGTGGATCAGGCCCAGCGCAACGGCCTCCTGGGGCGGAAGCTCTCCCCCACCCAGGAGGACACGGCGCAGCGCGCGCGGCCCCGCCCGTCCGGCGGCGAGGATCAGGGCCGGCGGCGGCAGATCTCGGGGCGAGGGCAGCTCGAGACGGGCCCCGGCGCGCAGATAGACCAGGTCGGCGCAGAGAGCGAAGCCGAGCGCGGGCCCTTCCACGCGGGCGGCGATATCGGCGACAGTGACCGCGCGGCTCGCCGTCCAGGCCTCGAGCTCCCGGCGGCCGATCGCGACGCCGGCGCTCCGGGGTTCCTCAAATCGCACCACGAAGACGCCGGGTCGGCATGCCGACTCGGCGAGCCGCTCGAGGATATCCACCGGATCCTCCCGGAAGCTCCACCGCTCCACCCTCACGGGCACAGTGTACCCGTGTTTCTCTCCGGAATGGAGGGACGGCGCCGGGGCGCACCCGCCTCACAGGGGCCAGTCCGTCTCCAGCTCCCTGGAGGAGACGACCCGGTTGCCGCCATGTTCCTTCGCCCGGTAGAGGCAACGGTCGGCCAGCTCCAGGAGCTCCTGGTGCACCGACATGGTGGGCAGGGCGGCGGCGACGCCGCAACTGACCGTCGGACAACCGCCACCCCTGGCAACGGCCCAATGTTTGCGGATCTTCTCGGCCTGCGCCCGGATCTCCTCCGCCAACACCACCCCTCCCTCCACCGGGCTTCCCGGGAGGAGAACGGCGAACTCGTCCCCACCGATGCGCGCCGCGAGATCGCTGGCCCGGGCGGTGACGCCGGTCAGGATCTTTGCCAGCTCCCTGAGGTAGTCGTCCCCCGCCGGGTGGCCGTGGCTGTCGTTCCACGCCTTGAACCCGTCGATGTCCACGATGATGAGGCCCAGGGCCTGGCCGGCTCTGAGGGCACGCCGCCATTCGGCCTCGAGGGCCTGGTCGAAGGCCCTCCGGTTGGCCAACCCCGTCAGAGGGTCTTCCCGCGCCAGCTCCTCCAGGCGTGCGTTGGCCTCCGCCAGCTCGCGGGTCCGATCCTCCACCAGGGAGGCCAGGCGGCTCTCGCGATCCCGGATGGCCCGGGTTCTCAGACCGAAAGCCAGCCAGATCAGCGCTGCAAGACCGAGGAGCATCAGCAGGCGCGCCCACCAGGTCTGCCAGGGCGCAGGCTCAATCTCGAAGGGAAACTCGACTGGCCCGGAAACGTTGCCCGCATAGTCCCGGCCCCAGACCCGGAAGGTGTAGAAACCGTGGGGCAGGTTGCGATACTCTTGCGTCCCCAGGACATGCCACTCCGAGGGCTCCGCGTCGAACCCGGCCAACTCTGTCCGGTAGCGGGTGTCCCACCCGCGAAACAGGCTGAGAAGCGTCGCGCGAAACACGATGTGCTTGTCGTTATACGCCAGCCGGCAGCCCGGCTCGAGCTTCACCGGCTTGGCTCCCTCGCGGTACACGTCGAGGAGCAACCTCTTGGCGGTCCTGTCCGGCAGCACCGATTCCGGATCCAGGAGGGCGGCCCCGCCGGCCGTTCCAACCAGGATTCTCCCGGAACGATCGAAGAGACCGGCACCCCGGCTCCCCTGGTTGGAGGGAAGGCCGTCCTCGGCCGTGAATACCGTCAGGTCGTAGTCCGAGGCGGCCTCTGGCATCTTCACCCTTGGGGTGAGCCGGGAAACGCCCCGGTTCGTCAGGACGTAGATCCGGCCCCGGTGGTCCTCGCCGATCCAGTAGACCACGTCGTTGGAGAGGCTGCCGGATACCGTCGTGCCAAACGTGAACAGCGTGCGGGGAGCTCCCGAGACGTCCAGGACGGTGATGCCGCCGCCGTCGGTGCCAACCCACAACCGCCGGCCGCTGCCCGTCTCCTGGAGCATCAAACACTGGACGGGAGCGTTGTAAAGGCCCGAGCTTGGCGGAAAGACCGCCCAGCGTCCCGAAGCCCGCCGCGCCAGCCGCCCCCCGACGCCGGCCCACAGGATCGGGTCTCCGTCTCCGGTACCCGCTGGCAGGAGCACGGCGACGGACTGTTCCACGGCCTCATCCACCCGTTGCAACGGCCCGGCTTTCCCGTGGCGCATCGTGTACAGGCCCCGCCGCGTCCCGATCCACAGTGTGGCTCCGCCGTCGCCTCCGGGGGTCTCGGCCAGCGCCTGGATCATGTCGCAATCCAGGAAAGAGCTCTTCTTTGAATGGAATCGGACCCTTCCTCTGTGGATTTCGGCCAGGCCGGCGGTCCGCGTGCCGGCCCAAACGGTTCCATCACCCCCCGCCAGGAGGCACTGGATGGTGCGTCCGCGCAGCTGCGGCACATCGCTCCAAGTCCCGCCCACATGGTGGAAGAGACCCAAGCCGTCGGTCCCGATCCAGTACTCGCTGCAACCCCGGCGAGAACGGGTCTCGGCGACGGACAGTACGGGCACGACACGGCCGGCAGGGCCCGGCCACACCCGCTGCCACTTGCCCTCCATCAGGCGAAGCAAGCCGCCGTTCCGCGTCCCGATCCAGACCGCTCTGGCCCCCTGGGCCTCCGTGGTCGTCAGCAGGGAGTAGGCAGCGTTCGACGGCAGGCCGTCGGCCAGCCCGAATACCCGGATCTTCCCCCCGGAAATCCGAGCAACCCCGCCACCGTCCGTGCCGGCCCAGATGGTCAGACGGCCCTCAGGATCCCGGGAGGTGGCCAGACTGGTCAGGAAGTTGCTTCCCAGACCGTCGTGGCGCGTCAGGTGGGTCCACGTTCCGTTTTCGAAGCGGTACAGGCCGGAGCCGTAGGTGCCGGCCCAAAGGACCTCCCGCCCGCTGTCGGGCTCAGGGATGGCCAGGAAACTGTTGACCGAAGCTCGCGGGAAACCGGCGCCACGCTCGAAGCGGGCGGCGCCGGACGGCAGACGAACGAGCCCCTTGGAGGTTCCCGCCCAGACCGTCACGCCGCCACCGGGCTCCGTGGTGGCTCCAAGCCCCCACAGCTGATTGCTGGGAAGGCCTTCAGCCCGTGTAAACCACCTCCATACACCGTGTTGAAACCGGGCGATGCCGCCGCTGTGGGTCGCCACCCAGAGGACCGGCTGGCCCTCCGGCGACAGCGTCTCCAGCAGCGCGTTGACCCGACTGTGGCCGGAGCCGACGAATTCCCTGCGGAACCACGTCCACCGGCCGTTGTCATAGCGGTAGAGGCCGTTGGAACGGGTTCCAAGCCACACGCTCCCATCCGAGGCGCCCAGGACGCACCGGATGAAGCCGTCCTCAATCGCTCGTTCCGGAAGGGGTACGGCGGTCCACAGGCGGCCGTCGTAGTAGGCCGCACCGTCCTGGGTCGCCGCCCAGAGGAATCCCCTGGCATCCAGGCTCACGGACTGCACGGTGTCCTGCGGCAGGCCATCGGTATCTCGGAACACCCGTAACGAGAAGCTGCCGTCCGACGCGGGGTCCGGGCACGATGGCTGCCGATCCCCGGGCACAGCCCCCACGGGCCACGCCAGCGAGGCCAGTGCGAGCACGCAGCACGTGCGGATCAGTTGTTTCGCGTTCAACGGCTCAGGTCGACCTTTCGCACACGCCGCCAACGAAGCGGAGATTTTGAGAGCTTCGTTTCGGCACCAGGAATGTACAGGAACCACTCCTCCTTTCGCAAGCCTCTCGCCGTGCTCCCGTGGGAGAAGTACACTCCCTCACCATGAAGCGGTGGATGGCGACCCTGGGTCTCCTGGGCGTGACCATGGTCTGGGGATGGACCTTCGTCCTGGTTCGCGAGGCGGTGGCCGCGTACAGCGTCATGGGCTTTCTCGCCATCCGTTTCGCCATTGCCGCGGTGGCCGTTCTGGTGGTCGCCGGTCCACGGCTGAGCCGCCTGGCGTTCAGGACCGGCCTGGGCATCGGCCTGATCCTGGCCGCCGGCTACCTGCTCCAGACCTGGGGCCTGACGCTGACGACCGCAACGAGCTCGGGCCTGATCACCGGCCTCTTCGTCGTCGTAGGACCGCTGGCCGACCGGCTGTTCTTCGGCGCCCGCCTGCGCCGTGAGGCGCTGGCCGCGGTGGTGCTCAGCCTGGCCGGCATGGCGCTGTTGACCGGTGGAGCCCCCGCCGGCCTGGCCTTCGGCGACCTGTTGACCCTCGGGTGCGCAGTGGCCTTCGGCGTTCACATCGCCCTGCTCTCCCACGCCTCGCCCCGCCACGACGCCCTCGCCCTGACGGCGGCGCAGATGATCTCGGTGGCGGCGGTCTTCCTGGTCCTGTGGCCGCTCAGCGGACCCATCACGGCACCGCCCAAAGAGGTGTGGCTCGCCCTGGGCCTGACCGGGATCGTGGCGTCGGCACTGGCCTACTTCATCCAGACCTTCGCCCAGCAGCATCTCTCGACTGCGCGCACGGCGGTGATCCTCACCATGGAGCCGGTGTTCGCCGGGATGTTCGGTTACCTGCTGGCGGGTGAACGGCTGGCCCCCGTGCAGTGGCTCGGCGCCGTCCTGATCCTCGGCGCCGTCTTCGTCAGCGAAATCCTTCCCGTCATGCGACCGGTCCGGGAGAGATGAGCCGTTCCCGACGAAACAGGCTCGCGTGCTCCCATACCAGGAAACTGGATCGGAACAGCGTGGCTCCCGGGGCAGAAGCGAGCGGTTTTTCTGCAAGATCAAGGAAGTCCAGGAATTCCGCGGAGGCGTAACCCGGTACGCCGCACGAGGGGATCCGCAGCCTGACGCCGAGATTGCGAGAAGGCGCCGTATTGGGCCGGAGCTGGCGTACAATTCCTGTGATCCGGCGCAGCACCGCCGCGCCGCCTGAGATCCTGGGAGGCAGCATGCGCACCGATTCCGTCCGTAACCTGATCCTGACAGCCGGCCTTCTCACCCTGACTGCCTGTGGCGTCCTGAGCGGCGGGAAGCTGCACTACCCAGCCGCTCGCATCGACTCCGTGGTCGACGAGTACAACGGTGTCAGGGTCGCCGACCCCTACCGGTGGCTGGAGGATACGGACTCTCAGGAAACGCGCCGCTGGATCGAGGCGGAGAACGCCCTGACCTCCTCCTACCTCAAGTCCATTCCTGCGCGCACGCTCATCCACGAGCGCTTGGAGAAGCTGTGGAATTACGAACGCTACGGGGTCCCCTTCGTTCGGGGGGGGCACTACTTCTTCACGAAGAATGACGGCCTGCAACCCCAGAGCGTTCTCTATGTGGCGAGCTCCATCGACGCCGAGCCGAGGGTCTTGCTCGACCCGAACACCTTCTCCAAGGACGGCACCATCGCTCTTTCGGGGCTCTCGGTCTCCTGGGACGGCCGGCTTCTCGCCTACGCCACCTCGGACGGCGGCTCCGACTGGCAGGACTGGCACGTGCGCGATGTGGAGACCGGGCGTGATCTGCCGGACCACATCCGGTGGAGCAAGTTCTCGGACGCTTCCTGGACCCGCGACGGCCGGGGCTTCTATTACGAGCGCTTCGTCGCTCCCAGGCCGGGCGAGGAGCTCAAGGAGGCCAACTACAACCAGATGGTCTTCTACCACCGCATCGGCAGCCCGCCGGAAAAGGACACACTGGTGTACCAGCGTCCGGACCACAAGGACTGGACCTTCGGCGCCGAGGTCAGTGAGGACGGCCGCTGGCTGATTCTCACGGTCTACAGGGGAACGGACAGCCGGAACCTGCTGTTCTACGAGGACCTCAAGGCTTCCAAACCGGTGATCCGGGAGCTGGTGCGGGATTTCGTGGCCGGACACCGCTTCGTCGCCGACGCCGGGAACGTGTTCTACCTGTGGACCGACCGCGACGCACCCCACGGACGGCTGGTGGCCGTCGACCTGAGGCATCCGGAGCCCGCCAACTGGAAGGACGTGATCCCCGAGGGCACGGACACGCTTGAGGGCGTCAGCCTCGTCCATGACACCTTCATCGCGCGATACCTTCACGATGCCCACTCACGCGTCGCCTTCTACGCCCCCGACGGCACCCCCCGGGGCGGTCTCGCGCTGCCCGGCATCGGCAGCGTCCGGGGCTTCGCCGGACGGCGCGCCGACACGGAGACCTTCTACGCCTTTTCCGGTTTCACGACGCCAACGACCATCTACCGGGTCGACCTGGCCACCGGGCAGAACACCGTTTTCAAGAGGCCAAAGGTCCCCTTCGATCCCTCCCGTTTCGAGACCCGGCAGGTCTTCTTCACCAGCCGGGACGGTACCCGGGTCCCCATGTTCATCACCGCGCGCAAGGGTCTGCGTGCCGGCGGGCTCAACCCGACGCTCCTCTACGGCTACGGCGGCTTCGACATCTCGCTGACGCCCCGCTTCTCGGTCAGTCGCATGGTCTGGATGGAGATGGGCGGCGTTTACGCCGTGGCCAACCTCCGGGGTGGTGGCGAGTACGGCGAGGCATGGCACCGGGCCGGCATGCTGAAGAACAAGCAGCACGTGTTCGACGACTTCATCGCGGCGGCTCAGTGGCTGATCGATAACGGCATCACCTCTCCCCGCAAGCTCGCCATCGAGGGTGGCTCCAACGGCGGGCTCCTCGTCGGCGCCGTCCTCAACCAGCGTCCCGACCTCTTCGGCGCCGCCGTGGCCCAGGTGGGCGTCATGGACATGCTGCGGTTCAACAAGTGGACCATCGGATGGGCGTGGCAGTCGGAATACGGATCGCCCCAGGATCCCGAGATGTTCGAGGTGCTCCGCGCCTACTCTCCATACCACAACATCCACCGAGGTACCCATTACCCTGCGACGCTGATCACCACGGCCGACCACGACGACCGGGTGTTCCCGGCCCATTCCTTCAAGTACGCCGCCCGCCTCCAGGCGGCCCAGGGCGGCCCGGCGCCCATCCTGATCCGTATCGAGACCCGGGCGGGCCACGGCGCTGGCATGCCCACACAGAAACGCATGGACGAGGCCGCCGACATCATGGCCTTCCTGAGCAAGAACCTTGGCGTGGGCGTGCCGTCGTCCTGGAGCAAGACGAAAGGCGGCGAGTAACACCTCGACATTCTCAAGGCGCCCGTCGCCACCGGGTCTCGACCGGCCGCACAGGGCGGTGCTATCCTGTGCCACCAGTTCGGTGCTGGAGGGGGCATGCGCGATACCTACTACATCACTACGCCTATCTACTATGTCAACGACCTGCCCCACATCGGTCACATCTACACCACGGTGATGGCCGACATACTCGCTCGCTACCACCGGATGGCCGGCCGGGACGTCCGCTTCCTCACCGGCACCGACGAACACGGCCAGAAGATCGAGCGGGCGGCCGCCGCCCAGGGGATTCGGCCCATCGAGCTTGCCGACCGGGTCGTCGCCAGGTACCACCACCTCTGGGAGCAGCTGGAGATCTCTCACGATGATTTTATCCGTACGACGGAGCCCCGGCACCAGCGGGGCGTCACGGAGATCATTCGCAGGATCCAGGCCAAGGGAGACATCTACAAGGGGGAATACTCCGGCTGGTACTGCGCCGGCTGCGAGGCCTTCTTCCCGGAAACGCAACTGGTCGAGGGCCGCTGTCCCGATCAGGGCCATCCCGTGGAGCTCCTCTCCGAGCCCAGCTACTTCTTCCGCCTCTCCGCGTACCAGGAACGTCTTCTGGAGTGGTACCGCGACCACCCAGGGTGCGTCGAGCCGAGATCCCGCTACAACGAGGTGCTGCGCTTCGTGGAGGGCGGGTTGCGTGATCTCTCCATCTCACGCCGCTCGCTCAGCTGGGGTATCCCCTTTCCGGGCGACGAAGACCACGTGGTGTACGTCTGGCTGGACGCCCTGACCAACTACCTCTCGGCCCTGGGCTTCGGATCGGCTGACGACACCCTCTTCCAGCGCTACTGGCCGGCCCAGCTCCACCTGGTTGGCAAGGACATCCTCCGCTTTCACTGCGTCTACTGGCCAGCCTTCCTGATGTCGGCGGGACTGCCGCTTCCCGAGAAGGTGTTCGGCCACGGCTGGTGGATGCGCGACGAGGCCAAGATGTCCAAGTCGCTGGGCAACGTCGTTCGCCCCGACCACCTTCTGGAACGCTTCGGGCCCGACGCCTTGCGCTACTTCCTGGCGCGGGAGATGGCCTTCGGCCAGGACGCAACCTTCTCCGACGAGGCGTTCCTGGAACGGTACAACGCCGACCTGGCCAACAACCTGGGCAACACAACTTCCAGGACCCTCTCCATGACCCACCGCTACCTGGAGGGCCGGGTCCCGGTCCCCGGAGGAGGTGGCCAGGTGGCCGCCGCCGCCGGCCAGGCCACGGCCGCCTACCTCGGCGCCATGGACCGCCTGGAGCCGCACCGTGCCCTGGAGGCGGTCTGGCAGCTGCTCGCTGCCATCAACGGGTTCATCCAGGAGAGCCAACCCTGGGCGCTCGCCAAGGCCGGCGCCCAGTCCCAGGACCACCTGGAAGAGGTGCTGGGAAGCTCGCTGGAAGGGCTGCGCATCGTCACCCTGATGATCGCTCCCTTCATGCCGGGCGTAGCCCTCAGGCTCGGGTTGCAGCTCGGCCTCCCGGAGCCGCGGCGCGAGTTGTCACGAGAGATTGCATGGGACGCCGGCCCGCGGGGCCGGAAGCTCGGCGAAAGCCAACCCCTCTTTCCCCGTGTGGACATCAAGGCCTACCTCAAGGAGGTTGCCATGGAAGCCGAGAAGCAACAGGAAGTCAAGCCGGCGGAGACACCGGCCAAGGAATCCACCATCAGCATCGACGAATTCGCCAGGATTCAACTGAAGGTCGGTACAGTGCGGGAGGCCGAGAGGATCCCGAAGTCCAAGAAGCTGCTGCGGCTGATGGTCGATCTCGGCGAAGACGAGCTGCGGCAGGTCGTCGCCGGGATCGCCGAACGGTACGATCCCGAGGAGCTTCTCGGCCGGCGAATCGTCATCGTCGCCAACCTCGAGCCGGCCCGGCTCATGGGTGTCGAGTCCCGCGGCATGATCCTGGCGGCCACCGACGCCGACGGCCACCCCTACATCCTCTCCCCCGACGGCGACGTGCCGCCCGGGTCCGAGGTCCGCTAGGAACGCACGGTGGGAGGATTGGCCTTCAAGGCATCCAAGGGCGGCCTCAAGGTCGCTCTGGTCAACGCCTTCGACCGTCCGTTCGACAACGTGGTCGCTGCCGCCAGGAGCTGCTACTCGCCCACGCCCGTGACGGCAGAGATGGCTTCGGGCGAGCTGATCGACGATCCTCAGAAACGGCAGCAGGCGCAGCTCCGAAGGGATGAGCTCGCCTACTCCATCTACGAGGCCGGTCACCACACGACGTACCAGCACGCACACTTCCAGTTCGTCATTCAGGGAATCAGCAGGCTGGCCCTGTGGAGCTTCCTGCACGCCCATCAGTTCTACAACTCCGAGCAGGGCTCCCAGCGGTACGTGCCGGTCAGCGCCTCGGCCGTTCACATCCCGCCGGCCTTGGGCGGCCAGGCCAGGACCTTCTTCCTCAACGCGGTCAGGCGGGCCCACGCCGCCTACCTCTCCCTGGCCAAACGCCTCGAACCCGTGGCACGGGCGGCGGTCCTCCGCCAGTTTCCCTCCCTTGCCAAGGCCGCCCACGCCCGCCGCCTGGAGCGGCTCGTCCGCCACCGTGTCCAGGAAACGGCACGCTACGTGCTGCCACTGGCGACAACAGCCCACTTGCACCACACCATCTCGGTCCTGACGCTATTCCGCTACTACCGTGCCTGCCGCCAGCCCGACGCGCCGGAGGAGCTGAGCGCGCTGGCCGGCACCATGATCAAGCTCGTCCTCGAGCTCGATCCCAACTTCCGGAAGGTGCTGGAGGAACCGCTGGAGGGCCTCCCGGTCGGCCTGTCCCTGACCGTGCCCGAAGCGACCCCCGGACAGGTCGCCGCCTACCGCCGCGAGTTCGACGGGCGGCTCGGACCCCTGAGCTCCCTCCTCCTCAGCGACCCCTTCCAGCTTCGGCCCGGGGTCGCCGCCGGCGTGCGCGCCGTGCTCAGCCAGCCGCAGACGATGCTGAGCGACGAGGACGCCATCCGGCGTGTTCTCGATCCTGCGAGGAACCCGCTCCTGGCGGAAACGCTCAACCTGACAACGGTGGATCCCCTCAGCCGCTCCTTGCACCATGCCACCGTCACCTTCGCCACCAAGCTGTCCCACACGGCGGACAGCCAGAACCAGCGCCACCGCATGGTTCCCGGCGCCCGTCCCGTTCTCGCCGCTGCTGTCGACGACCAGCCGGATTACATCGTCCCCGGCCTGGTTCAGCGGGACGAATCCCTGCTCTCCTCATACCGGGCGTTGATGGACCAGACCTGGGCCGCGGTCACCTGGATGCGGCGGAACGGCCCCGACCCCGCGCTGGCCAGCTACCTCCTTCCCAACGCCGTCGCCGTCCGCCTCGTGGAGACCGGGGACCTGCTCCATTTCCACCACAAGATGCGGATGCGCCTGTGCTGGAACGCCCAGGAGGAAATCCGGCGCGCCGCCTGGCAACAGGCGATGCAGATCGCCCAGGCTGATCCCCTGATGGGGAGCTTCCTCCTGCCGCCCTGCGGTGTCCGCCGTGCCGCCGGCCGGACCCCATACTGCCCCGAGGGTGAGCGGTTCTGTGGCACCCCCGTCTGGAAGCTCTCTCTCGGCGAGCAGAAACCCTGAGGACGCCAGCCTTCACAACGGAGCATCTGGACGCGCAACCCCGAGCGGTCTAAGATGCTTCCATGCCCAGCCACCTGCCCACCGAGGTTCGCCGCCGGCTGCAGCCCATACGGCTGCTCGTTCTCGACGTGGATGGTGTGCTGACCGATGCGATCCTGATCTACGGCTCCGCCGGAGAGGCGTTGAAACGATTCAACGTCCGGGACGGCCTGGCCCTGCACCTGCTCCGCCGCGCGGGAATCGATGTCGCCGTCATCTCGGGGCGAAGGAGCGAGGCCGTCGCCATACGCTGCCGGGAGTTGGGCCTGAGGGAGGAGCTGGTCATCCAGGGATCACGCGACAAGTCCGCCGACCTCGATACGCTGACGGGAATCCTGGAAATCGGTGACGACGCCGTTGCGGCCATGGGGGACGACCTGCCCGACCTGCCGCTGCTGCGCCGTGCGGGCTTCGCCGCCTGTCCGGCCGACGCCGCACCGGAGGTTGTCGCCGTGTGCCACCACATCTGCGGCGCCGAGGGTGGCCGCGGCGCCGTCCGCGAGGTGGCCGAGCTCATTCTCAAGGCGCAGGGCCGATGGCAGGGTCTGACCTCGCACTGGAGCGAACCCGTCGGGTAGCTGCCGCCGGCTGGCTCGGCTCTTGTTCTCATCCGGCCCGGGGTCTTCGGGAGACTTTCGTCGCGAGACCGGGGAGTCGCCCGTCAGTGTGGTGTTGAGGCCAAGGCGCCGCCGAGGCGTACTCCCTGTACGCCGCAGGCGCCGCCGCCGACTGAAACGCCGCAATGACGGGCGAATCCCCGGTCGCAGCAGAAAGTCTCCCGAAGACCCCGGGCCTAGAAGCCCTCGAGAATCGTGCTCACCAGGGAGCGGGCATACTCCTCAGAGAGCACGTCCATCGCCTGAGTCTGGCGGTCGAAATAGTCGGCTGCCCGGGGGTCCACCACGTAGGATGTCCTCCTGGAAAACGACTTGTCCTGCCACAGCAGCTTGGGTTTTTCCCCACGAACGTCGTACAGCGCCATGGAGGCGATCAGCGTCATCTGGTACTTGCTGGCGCGCCCGGTTTCATCGAACTGAACCGGCGACACGACCACCGCCGTGATCCGTCCCTCCAGGGAAAGGTCGGCCTTCTTTTTGTCGTCGACCAGTTGAAAACGGCGGCGGCGCACCCATTCCCTGGTGACCGCCTCCGTCAGGCGCTGACCCATGTCCGACCACTGGGTCTGGTTGCTGAATGTGGAAACGTACAGCGTCTGGAGCTCGGGCCCGAGGTAGCTCCCCGAGGTCCCCACGAGGTGGTAGCCGCAGGCGCTGGAAAGGACGATCATGAGAAACAGCAGCAACCCAACACCGAGGTACGAACCGTCGTGCTCATCCATGGCGAAGACACACTACCATGGACCCTGGCGGCCCCCAAGATCCCCACCAGCTTGAGCTCTCGTCCGGTAACGGCGCGGCAGCGCGCCCTCGGTGCAGACCTTCGCAGCTCCCCGAGCACCCGGGGGCGAACGCCATGCGCTCCGCGTGGAGACATGGGGAGCCGGCTTGTTGCTTCGGGAACCTTCGGGAAAACCACGTTACAATCCCCGCATGGCTCCCATCCGCGCCCTGATCACCGTCGTCGTCATCATCGTGATCGTCGCCACGGTATGGACGGCCGTGCACCGTGCGCCATGGGACCCAGACGAGACCCGCTACCTGGAGGTCAGCCAGGAGATGCTGCAGACGGGGAATCCGTTTTTCCTCATGTTCAACGGTGAGCCGTACCCGCACAAGCCGCCCCTCTTTTTCTGGCTCCTGACGCTCTCCGTCGCCCTCCTTGGGCCGACGGCCCTGGCGGGCGCCATTCCCAGCGTGGTGGGCTGGATCCTGCTCGGGGTCGGTGCCCGGCGCCTGGCCCGAACGGCCGACCTGCCGGTCGCCGTGATCGAATGGGCGCCGGCCCTGACCATGACCGCCGTCCTTCCCCTCCTGCTGACCGTGGCCTGTCGCATGGACCTCCTCTTCGCCGCACTGTGCACGCTGGCCCTGGATCGGCTGGTCGCCCTGGCGGATCCACGGTATCCAGGCCGCTCGGACCACCTCATGCTCTGGGTCTGGATGGCACTGGCCGTACTGACCAAAGGACCCATCGCCCTGGTGTTCGTGTTCCTGCCGCCGCTCTTTCTCGGGCGCGGGGGTCTGGAGGTCCTCGGGAGGGCCTTTCGGGGTCCCGGGCTCTTCATGGCCATGGCGATCGTCGGACTCTGGCTCGTCCCGGCAGCCATCCACGGCGGCTGGGGCTGGCTTGAGGACGTGGTCATTCACCAGAGCGCTGGCCGCGCGGTCGCCTCGTTCGCCCACCGCGAGCCATGGTGGTATCACCTGGCCGTCGTCCCGCTGACGCTCCTGCCCTGGTCGTTGGTGGCCCTTGCCGCGACCGTCGCTGTCTTCGGCCAGCGCCACGTGCTGGACCGGCGCGGACGGCTGATCGCCATCTATCCGGTGGTTGGCCTGCTCTTCCTGACCCTGCTCTCGGGCAAGACGCTCCTCTATCCCCTGCCCCTCTTCCCGGCGGCCTGCGTGATCGCCGCGTGGTGGCTCGAACGGCATCCGGACGGCCACTATCAGCGGATAGCCCTGGGCGTGATGACGGTCTGCATCGCCGTCATCGGCGTGGCTATGGGCTACCTGGCCGTGCACCGCCCCGAGCTTGCGCTCTCCAGACCCTGGGCCGTCCTGCTGGGAGCGACCCTCGTCGTGCCGGCTCTGATCGCTCTCACCATGGTGATGATCGGTGCCATGAGGCCAGCCGTGGCGGCCCTGAGCCTGGCCTTCCCGCTCTTCATGCTGCTGGGTCTGACGCAGATCATTCCGCCGGCCAACCGCCTGCTCTCGCTGAAGCCCTTCGGTACGGCGTACAACGCGGCGGACGCGGCGACCGGCGGAGGGCCTGGACTGGTGTGGCAACATCTCAATCCGGGCTATGTTTTCTACACCCATCGCCGCTTCCGGACGATCAAGAAGGTTGAAGAGCTTGAGGCGGCCCTGGAACGTGGACGCGCGGTGGCCCTCAACCTCAAGGCTTCCCAGCGGTTGCGCCGGAAGTCTCAGGTGAAATGGCGTGAGGCGGCCCGGATCCCCTACCGGCATACCGAGATCCTGATCGTCGTGGCGCCCCGGTAAGCCGGCTGCGGAAGGGATGCCGGGATTGTCTCTCTCGATCGCCTTGTAACCTTTTTCTTGCGCCGGCGTATCAACGAATGCGACCCGAGATCCGTATATGGAATGAGGGTCGCCAAGAACGACCCAACCTCCTCCTTCCTTCGGCTCCCATACGGGAGCCACTTTTTTGCTCCATGCTCGCCACCCGCTCCCCGCTGCGACCGGATGTCCGGCGCCCTTGCGGGATGCCAGACGAAGCTCTCGCTGGTACCCTTGGATCATGGAGATGATCGCAACCTTGACGCCGGAATGTGCCGGCGAGCCACTTGAATCCCTGGCCCGGCCGCCGGAGGGCGTGGGTGTCGTCGAGCTCCGTGCCGACCTTTTCCCCGGCCTCGACCCCGGCGCCGCTGCGGCGGCCTGTCCCCTGCCGTTGATGTACACCTTGCGATCGACCGCCGAAGGGGGACGTGGCCCCGGGGACGCGGCGACCCGGGAACCCCTGCTCCGGAGGGGCTGGGAGAGCGGGTGCGCCTTCGTCGACCTGGAGGCGGAGCGGGACGGCCAGCTCCTCTCCGGCGGTGGTTTGGATCCACAGCGTGTGGTCCTCTCGTGGCACGATCCGCAGGGAACGCCCGAGGATCTTGAGGACCGCGCGGCGACCCTCCTGGCGACCGGTGCCCGGTGGGTCAAGGTCGTGCCGGCGGCGCGGTCTCTCGCCGATCTGCGGAGGATCCTGGCCCTGCACCAGCGCTTCAATCGCGCGGCACCAGCCCGCCGCCGCCTGCTCGCCTTCGCCATGGGCCCTGCGGGTCAGGCGAGCCGGTTTCTGGCGCCGTTGCTCGGCCCTCCCATGACCTACGTCGCATGGGATGCATCGGCGCCCGCCGCGCCCGGACAGATCACGGCCGCCGATCTGGCCGCCGTCGTCGGCCACTTGCCGGGGCCTCCACGGAGGCTTTTCGGCGTGGTTGGGCGGGACGTCACCGGGAGCCGGAGCCCACGGCTTCACGGAGCCGCCTTCACCGCTCTCGGTCTCCCCTGGGCGCTTCTGCCGTTCAGCGTATCGGAAGCACAGGAGCTCGAGCTCTTGTTTCAGCCCCAGGGCGAGACGATGCTGGATCAGCTTGGTCTGTCCACCGGGGGGTGGGCCGTCACCGCGCCATACAAGGAGAACGCCGCCGAGGCGGCGACGGTGGCCGCCCCGCGGGTCCGGCGCGCTCGCTCGGCCAACACGCTGCTGCTTCGGCCGGGGCAGATCCTCGCCGACACCACCGATGCCGACGGCATCGTCGGCGCGCTGAAGGCTGCCGGCATGGACCCCTGCGGGCTCGAGGTTGTCATCCAGGGAACCGGAGGCGCTGCCAGGGCTGCCGCGGTCGGTCTCGATCTGGCCGGCGCCACCGTCTTTCTTCGAGGCCGGGATGCTCCGCGGACACACCGGGTGGCCGAGCTGACCGGCGTCACGGCACTGCCGCCGGGCCAGTTGCCGCCGGGACGGCCGATCCTGGTCAACGGAACACCCCTGGGGAGCCGGAGTGGGGACCCCAGTCCCTTTCCACCCGAAGAGGTGGCCCATGCTGCGGCGGTGGTCGACATGGTGTACGGCCCCGGCGCCTCCTTGATGCAGTCGGCCGCGGAGGAGGCCGGCGTGGCCTACGTCGATGGGCTCTCCGTTCTCCTGCACCAGGGGATCGCACAGATCGCGGCCTTCACGGGCAAGATCCCGCCCAAGGAGGTACTCGCCGCGGCCCTGGAGTCAAACCCAGTCGCCTGATGAGGTTGTTCCGTTGTGCCCCGGCGTTGGAGGTAGCCAGCATGGAGTGCGGGTTTCGGCCCGCATCCTGTTGAGCCACAATGAGATGAAGATGAAAACGAACAACGCCCTCTAAGGACTGAAGTCCGCGCTCCGGGGCGGCGCCGTGACGGCGTGCATTGAGCTCGCACCTTGGGGCGAGGCGCTCATCGGCGTCCCCGTATCTTCCGCTGTCGCGAACGTTTGCAGCGGCGCAACAACCTCACCCGGGAACAGCGGTTCGAACCAATCCGGCTTTGCCGCGCCGCCGGCGCGCCGCCTCTTTCCTCTGCGTTCCCGGCGATCCCTGCGCGAAACATTTCCGGGTGGGGGCGGAGAGAAGAGAGTTTCGCGCAGAGAACGCAGAGAACGCGGAGAACGGAGAATGTATTCGTGTGGCTTTTTCCCCCTCAGCGCGAACTTCCCGGCCCAGCGCTGTACCCAGAGGCTGCTGCGCTGCGCCCAAGCTTCGGGAGTGTCCGGGATGGAGCGCGGGCTTGAGCCCACATCGTGGTGAGCCACGGTGGGATGCAAGCGAATGACGGTTTATGCGGACTGAAGTCCGCGCTCCGGGGCGGCGCCGTGACGGCGTGCATTGAGCTCGCACCTTGGGGCGAGGCGCTCATCGGCGTCACCCTATCTCCCGCTATCACGAACCTCCACCGGTCGCGCTGGAGAGCTCTCGGCTTCCTCAGCGCAGGCCGACCCGCCGCCGGACCTTCTCCATTAGTGGCGCCACCACCTGGCGAGCCCGGTTGGCACCGTCCTGGAGGATCTCCTCCACCTGGCCGGGGTCGGCGCTCAGCTTCTCGTAACGGCGCCGAGCCTCGCCGAAGGTTTCCAGGTACCAGCCGAAGAGCCGCTTCTTCATGTCGCCGTACCCGACGCCGCCCTCGTCGAAGGCCCGTTCCACCCAGGCCTTCTCCCCCGGCGGAGCAAAGAGCTTGAGCAGGGCGTACAGGCCGTTGCCCTCACGCGGTTTCGGCGACTCCACGGGAGTCGAGTCGGTCACCATGGACATGATCCGTTTCCTGATGGCCTTCTCCGGACCAAAGATGTCGATGGTGTTGCCGTAGGACTTGCTCATCTTGCGGCCGTCGATCCCGGGGACCACCGCCACCTCGTCCAGGATGATCGGTTCCGGGAGTGTGAACACGCCGTCACCGTAGCGGGCGTGGAAGGAAGCGGCGATGTCCCGGGTCACCTCCAGGTGTTGCTTCTGGTCCTTCCCGACGGGAACCAGGTCGGACCTGACGATCAGGATGTCGGCAGCCATCAGGACTGGATAGGCGAAAAGCCCGTGACTCGGCACGATACCCTGGGACACCTTGTCCTTGTAGGAGTGGCACCGTTGCAGAAGCCCCATGGAGGTTACGGTCGAGAGGATCCAGGTCAGCTCGGGGATCTCCACAAGGTCCGACTGGCGGTAGAGCACCGCCTTTGCGGGATCGAGGCCCAGCGCCAGGAAGGCCGTGGCGAGCTCCCACGTGTTCCTTCGAAGCGCCTCCGGATCGTGGACCGTGGTCAGGGCATGAAGGTCCGCCAGGAAGTAGAAGCAGTCGTTCTCCTCCTGCAGCTCGATGAACTGGCGGATCGCCCCGAAGTAGTTCCCGATGTGCAGCGTCCCCGAAGGCTGAACGCCGGAAAGAACCCTCATGCCCAAACCTCCATCGCCGGTTCGACAAGAGGCCGGCTCCGCAAAGCCGGCCCCCACATGGTTTCTGTTGTCGCCTCGCTATGCCGGAGCGTTCAGCAATCCTCGCCGTCGTCGCCGATGGCCTCGACGGGGCAGGACTCCATGGCCTCCTGGCACTGGGCCTCTTCCTCGTCGTTCTCTGGTTGCTTGCTGACGTAGGAATACCCTTCGTCCTCGTTGGCCGCGAAGTTGTTGGGTGCCGTGGTACGGCAAACGTCGCAATCGATGCAGTTGCTGTCCACGTAGTACTTGCCCGGAGCGTTCCCCTCTACCTTGTCGTTACAATCCGCCATTGCCGTTTCTCCTTTCCCCCGGCCCCCCGGGGCGTGTCGGGGCGCATGCTAACACACGCCCCGGCGATGTCAATTCCGTCAAGAGTTAGGTTTCAGCGCCGGGGGGGAATCCTCAAAGGCTCCCGCCGGCCGGCCGGCAGGATGTCGTTTCCGTGGATCCTGATCGAGCGGCTCGAGGCCGCCGCGGCTGGTGTTGGCGTTGGTGTGGGTGTCGGCGTCGGTGTGGGTGTCGGTGTGCTCCTGCCCCACATGCAGTCGATGTCGTAGGGAAAATCGAAGGACGGCAGCACGGCCGTCGGATCGTTGCTCCGGTTGTCCACAATCGATCCGTAGCAGGTAAAGCTTGGGACGACCTTGTCGGGAGGCGCCGAGGAGGACCAGCTCTGGAAGGTGACGATGATGGTGATGTCGCTGACGTCCTTGATGCCGAAGAGACTCTCGAGGATTCCGTTGTACTGGATGTGTCCCAAGGGACCCAGGGTCACGGTACGGAACACCTCCTGGTCGTTGCTGTCGATGAACGGCGTTCCGTCGGAGTGAAACGGCTGGATGTTCAGCCGGATAGAGGTCTGGAGGTCCGAGGTGTTGAAGATCCCCACGTTGTACCGGAAAGTGTCGTCCTGCCGTCCACCGATCAGTACCTGGTAGGACAAGTCCTTCTCACCATCGACCGCCCCCGCATCGGCGGAGTTGTACCAGGCCACACCCGGAAGGACCATGCCGTAGGTGGCGTCCTTCTCGATGAAGCTCCCCTCGTTGTCGGGGTCCGGCACCCAGATCGTCGTTGCGTTGTAGGTCCTGGAGGTGACCGTGATGTTGCGCGGCGTGCTGGTGCCATCATCCTGCAAGGTCCCCGACTCCCAGGCGAAGATGACGAAGGCGCCGATCTCGCTTACCGGCCCGAGATCGGCCGCCCAGTACTGGCCGATGATGTCCTCGATGGTGACGCTTCCGGCCGGGGGAATGTCGGCGAGCCGGCTATCCACCTTGCCCCAGCCGTCCTCCTCACGTCCGCCCAGGCCCTTGTCCCGGTTGCGGAGATAGCCCGAGTTGTCGCTCACACCGGAAGGCACAAAGTACACGGCCACGTCGACGTTGGTGGTATCGGCGTTGGCGATGGTCAGGTCCGTGCGCCAGTGGCTGCCGTTGAGCCCATCGTTATGGGCACCGGCGGGCACGAAGATCAGGTGGGACGCGTTGAACTGCGCCGCTGCCGGCAAGGCCAGCCCGATAGCCGCCATCACGGCCAACGCAAGGGCGAATCGCTTCATTCTTTCCTCCCCCGGCCGCCGTCCGCCGGCGCCGGTTGCTCCATCTTGCCATTGCCCATGGACCAAGGCAAGACGACCCGGGCTTCGAAGCCCCGGGGATCCAGGTTTTTCAACTCGATCCATCCACCATGATTCCGGGCGACGCGTTCGGCAATCGCCAGTCCAAGACCGGTTCCGCCCGGACGCTTGGTGTAGAAGGCCGTGGTGATTTTCCGGAGCTCCTCCTGAGGAACGCCCCTTCCCCTGTC
>JAADFK010000200.1 GCA_013152925.1 Acidobacteriota bacterium
GCCGGGCCAGGCGCCAGCAGGCCGCACCGAGCCCGACAGCCAGGAGCGCGCCCCACCAGGCCGCCGCCTGCCCGGCCGGGGTACCGGTGACGCAACCTGCAGCCAGGAGATCGGGCCACAGTGGCGGATAGTCGGGGTGGGTGAAGGCGTGGACCGGTTCGGCCAGCCAGCGGAGGTCGTGGGCGCCGGCCATGGCGAAGACGCGGGCCTTGAGCCCCCAGATGTAGCGGAAGTCCCAGCCGAAGGCGGGGACGGCGGCGACGGTGGCGGCTCGCGCACCCACTCCGAGCATGGCGGCGATGGCCCACCGCGAGGGCGGTTGAAGGGGCTCGCCACGGCCGCCACCCCTATCGGGATTCCGGAGCCCCCGAGGCCAGGGCCAGATGGCAAGGAACAGGCCGGGCAGGAGGCCGGCGGCCATCACGGGTGGAGTCCAGTGTATGCCCAGGAGATCGAGCAGCGTCAGCCAGCCGCCGGTGACGACGATGGCCAGGACGACGGCACTGACGATTCGACTCGCGCCGTGCCTCGGCGCGGCGAGAAGGCGGGTCCAGCCCCATCCGGCGGCCACGGCGAGCAGGGGGAGCGCAGCGCCGGTCACGGTGCATCCCGCCGGAAAAGCTGAACCCAACCGCGGCTCCACACCCGCGTCCAACCGGGCGGTGGGGTTTGGAGCTCTCCGCCGGGTTCAAGGAGAACGGCCGTCCGAGGCTCGTTCTTCGAGGGGAAGCCGGCGGCGGGAACCCAGAGCACGTCCGGCCGCTGCCAGACGGTCTCCATGACGAGCTTCTCGGTGTCGGTCTCCAGGAGGCCCCTTGGCAAGATCAGGGACACGGGGGCTCCGGCTGGCGCGGGGGCGTTGCGGAGGGGCGCCAGGTGGTCCGCCCAAGCGGGCTCCCGCCGTTGGTTGCCTTGGCGGGGGAGATCGACCACAAGGCCCATCGCCAGGGTCCCGGCGGTGACCGCCACGGCCGACCAGCGCCACAGATTCCGAGGTTTCATGTCCAGGAGCATAGCATCGGGAAGCGCCCTGGGATGGAAACCTGCTACCATAGAGACTGAGGCTCACCGAGAAAGCACAACCCTGCGGGCTCCGGCCCGCCCGAACGCCATGCAAAGGAGGCCGTCATGGAACATCAGGTCAAAGCGCTTCTCAAGCACAAGGGCCGGGAGGTCCACAGCATCTCGCCGGATGCAACGGTTTCCGACGCGGTCCGCGCCATGAACGAGAAGAAGATCGGCGCCCTGCTGGTGGTCGAAGGGGACAAACCGGTGGGCATGTTCACGGAACGCGATATTCTCCAGCGCGTCATCGACTCGGGCAAGGACCCGTCGGAGACTCGGGTCGCGCACGTCATGTCCAAGGACGTCATCGCGATCCATCCCGAGGCCACCGTGGAGGGCGCCATGGCGGTGATGACGGAAAGGCGGTGCCGCCACCTTCCGGTTCTCGAGGGCGAGACGATCGTCGGCCTGGTTTCCATCGGAGACCTGACGCGCTGGGTGTCGCGGCGCCAGGCCAACCACATACAGGACCTGGTGGCCTACATCACCGGGAGCTACCCGCGCTAAGTCCCGTCCAGGAACGGTGTTCCTGCAATCTCCTCGCCTGTCTGTGCGGGCGGGCCACGGACGGGCGGATCAGCTTGCGGCTTGCTCTGGCGGTCCGGCGGCGGTAGACTTGGCGGCAACGAAGCATGAAGGAGCATGGACATGAATGGTAGAAGTGTTCGCTTGATTGCCGTCGCAGCGGTCGTCGTGATGCTGGGGGCGCTGGCTCTTGCAGGCGCCGGGGAAGCCACGGGGGGGCTGCGGTACAGCATCACGGTCAGCAAGTTCGAAAACCGGGCCGGCTGGCACGGCCAGTGGGATATCGGCGACGCCTGGGGCACGATTCTCACGGACATGCTCAACCAGTCGGGCAAGTTCATCGTTCTCGGCGAGCCCGACATGCGGGCAGAGGCTCTCAACGAGCAGGATTTCGCCGCTTCGGGCCGGACGGCCGGGGGTAAGAAGGCACCCGTAACGGGCCAGATGACGCCGGCACAGCTTCTGGTCAAGGGCGCCATCACCCATGTCCAGGGCGATACCGGTGGCGGGAGCGGCGGCGTTCGGATCCACGGTTTCCGCATCGGCGGCGGCGGGAAGAAGGGCGAGGTCAACGCGACGATCTACATCGTCGACTCCACCACGGGCCAGGTGCTCGCCTCCACCAGCGTCGTCGGCACCTCGAAGTCCAGGGGAATGAGCGTCGGCTACGACACCGGCAGCTGGGGCGCCGCCTTTGGGGGTCACAAGAAGGACAACGTTGGCAAGGCCGTTGAAGCCGCCTGTGCCCAGGCCGTCCAGTTCCTGATCTCCCAGCTTCCCAACATCCAGTGGACCGGCTCCGTCGTCCTGGCCAAGAACGGCAAGGTCTACGTCAACCGGGGAACCCGCGAGGGCGTGCGGCCCGGCCAGGAGCTCATCGTCGGCAAGTCGGAGATTCTCCGGGATCCCGATACCGGTGAGGTGCTCGACGAGGAGGTCACCGAGGTGGCACGGATCCGCGCCGACCGCGTCAAGGAGAAGCTCTCCATCTGCTCGGTGGTCAGCGGCGACGCGTCGAAGATCCACAAGGGGATGACCGTCCACGCAAACTGAGCCGGGACCTTCGGCTTGCCGGGAGGGCGGCCATCATGGCAGGGACCCTTCCGTGCGTGGAGCGCCGGGAGGCCGGCGGTGCGCTCATCGGCGGGTTTGGCTTCGATGGGGCCGTCCGGCGGCAGATCCCCGCGGCTCGGCCGGGAGGGCCGGGTCAGCCGCAGGGAACGATCTCGGCGTGGGGCCAGGCACCCGACAGGGCCCTGGCCTTCCGGGTGGCGAGCTTCCTGCTTTCGAGGGGACCCACGCGAACCCTGTGCAGGCCTCCCGGACCTTCGACGATGACCGCTCGTTCGCCGGCGGAACGCAGGCGATCCCGTGCCCCTTCTGCGTTCGAGAGCTCGCCGAAGGCCCCCACCTGGACCCACCAGCACCCGGCGTCCGCCTGTGCGGCGGAGTGTCCTGCCGGCTTGGAGCGGGTGGCCTCCTGCAGGTCCACCACTTTCAGCGTCACGGGGGCGACGCCGTCCCGGTCGAGACCGATCTTCCTGGCGGCAGCGTAGGAGAGGTCGATGATCCGCCCCTTGACGAAGGGGCCCCGGTCGTTGATCCGAACAACCACGCTGTCGCCCGTGTCCCGGCGCGTGACCCGGACGCGCGTGCCGAAGGGCAGCGTCCGGTGGGCGGCGGTCATCTCGTGCATGTCGTAGATCTCCCCGGAGGCCGCCCGGCGCCCGTGGTAGGGCTTGCCATACCAGGAAGCCAGGCCCTTCTCGGTCCACCCCTTGGCCACCGGCTCCGGCGACGGCGCCACACCCCGGTGGGCGCAGCCGGCGGCCAGCGCGACGGGAAGGAGGCACGCGAGGACGAGCCGCCGCACGACGGTCAAACCTCCAGGTCGTGGGCCTCGGGGAGGCTCCCCGTCCCCTCGAGAACCGGGCGCACGTGGCCGGCCAGGAACTCCCGGACCTGCGCCGGGGCGCGGCCCACGAAACGGCCGGGGTCCAGGAGGGCCTCGAGCTCCCCGCGTTCCAGCGGGATGCCGGGGTCCTCGGCCACCAGCTCGAGGTAGGGGTTCTCACGGCCCTCGGCGAGAACGGCGTCCGTCGCCGCCCGGGCGTGGCGCCGCAGCCGCTCGTGGACGGCCTGCCGGTCGCCACCGCGTCGTACCGCCTCCATCAGGATGACCGCCATGAAGGGCAGCTCGGCCGCGAGGTTCCGGCGCACCATGGCGGGGAAGATCACGAGGCCGTCCGCCAGGTTGTGGAGGATCCGGAGGATGGCGTCGGCGGTGAGGAAGGCCTCGGGCAGGGCCATGCGGCGGTTGGCCGAGTCGTCCAGGCTCCGCTCGAGCCACTGGGCGGCCGCCGTGTGCGCCGGGTTGGCCGCCAGTGTAATCAGCCAGCGCGCCAGGGAGGTGACGCGCTCCGAGCGCATGGGGTTGGCCTTGTAGGGCATGGCGGACGAACCCACCTGGCCCCGGGCCATGGGCTCGCGGACCTCCTTGAGGCGGGCGAGGAGCCGGATGTCGGTGGCCATCTTGGCGGCCGACTGGCCGAGACCCGACAGGACATCCAGGACGAAGGCGTCCACCTTGCGCGGGTAGGTCTGGCCCGTGACGGCGTAGGTTCCGTCGAAACCCAGCCTGGCCGCCACCAGGCGGTCCAGCTCGGTCACCTTGGCCTCGTCCCCGCCGAAGAGCTCGAGGAAGGCCGCCTGCGTGCCGGTGGTTCCCTTGGCGCCCCGCAGCCTGAGACGGCCGCGTTCGAAGCGGAGGCGCTCGAGGTCGGCGAGAAGGTCCTGGATCCACAGGGTGGCCCGCTTGCCCACGGTGGTCGGCTGGGCGGGCTGGAAGTGGGTGTGACCCAGGGCGGGCTCGTCCGCCCAGCGTTCGGCAAAGTCGGCCAGGGAAGCCACCACGGCCAGCAACCGGCGCTCGACCAGCTCCATGGCCTCGGCCATGATGATGAGGTCGGCGTTGTCCCCGACGAAGGCCGAGGTGGCCCCAAGGTGGAGCCACGGCCTGGCGGCCGGCGCGCGGTCGGCGAAGGCGTGCAGGTGGGCCATGACGTCGTGGCGGGTCTCCCGCTCGTAGGCGGCCACCCGCTTGAGGTCCTCCTCGTCGACGGTCAGGTTGCGCTGCATCTGCTCGATGGCCTCGGCAGGAATCGCGAGCCCCAGCTCGCGTTCACCCTCGGCCAGGGCCAGCCAGAGCCGCCGCCAGGTGGTGTAGCGGCGCCTGGGGGAGAAGAGGGAGAGCATCTCCGGGGAGGCATAGCGGCCGGCCAGGGGGTGGTCGAAGCCGTCGATGGAGCTCATGGCGTCACCTCGCTTCCGCTGGGGAGGGCGCGTTCCCCGCAGGCCCACTATGGAAGGAACCGCCGAGAGAGTCAACGGAGCAGCCATCCGGCGGCCGGCCGGACGCGGGGGAGCTGTTTCAGTGAGGAACGGGGCCGGAGCGCCCGGGCTTGCCGGCCAGGAGGACGATGAAGGGGAGGAAGACCACGAAGCTGAGCGTCAGCATCCAAAAGACGTCGGCGTAGGCCAGAACGCCGGCCTGCCGGAGCACCTCGCCGTGGAGCAGGCCCAGGGAGAGGTTCTGATTGGTGACGGGATCGTATCCCGAGACGGTTCCGAGCCAGTGGGCGACGGCGGCCAGGCGCTCCCGGAAAACGGGGTTCAACGGCGTCAGGTGCTCCACGAGACGGGCGTGATGAACCTGGGCGTGCCGGGAAAGCACGGTGGCGGAGATGGCGATCCCAACGGAGCCGCCCTCGTTGCGCAGCAGGTTGAACAGCCCCGTGCCTTGCCCCGTCTGCTGGGGGGTCAGGCGGACGAAGGCCGCCGCCGTCACGGGGACGAAGAGGAAGCCCAGTCCGAAGCCCTGGAGGATCCGGGAGAGCATCAGGAAGACGAAGTCCACCTGGAGGTTGATGTGCTGGAGGAGCCAGAGGGCGGCGATGTTGAAAAGAGCCCCCACCAGCACCAGCAGGCGCGTGTCCACCCTCCCCACGAGGTTGCCGACCATGGCCATGGCCAGCAGGGAGGCAACCCCGCCCGGCGAGAGGACGAGCCCGGCCCAGGTGGCCGTGTAGCCCATCAGCTGCTGCGCGAAGAGCGGCAGCATGGTGAAGGAGCCGTAGAGTCCGAAGCCCAGGAGAAACATCAGGAGCGTCCCGGAGGCGAACTCCCTGTTGCGGAAGAGCCGCAGGTCCACCAGGGGGTTTGGGGCCGTCAACGACCTCCAGACGAAGAGGGCGAGGCCGACGATCGCCAGCCAGGCGAAGGTCCGGATGAAGTTGCTGGCGAACCAGTCGTAGCGCTGGCCGCGGTTGAGCATGACCTCCAGGGAGCCCAGTCCCAGGGCGATGAAGAAGAAGCTGGCGTAGTCCACCGTGCCTTCGGGCCGCCTGAGGTAGGGCGGGTCGGTGATGAAGAGCAATCCGAGGACGATCCCCAGCAGTCCCAGCGGCAGGTTGATGTAGAACACCCAGCGCCAGGTCATGGTGTCCGTGATGTACCCACCGAGGGTTGGCCCGATGATGGGGCCGAAGACGACGCCGACGCCGAACATGGCCATGGCCTTGCCGTGCTCCTCCTTGGGGAAGGACTCCAGGAGGATCGCCTGGGACATGGGCACCATGGCGCCGCCCGCAAGGCCCTGGATCACCCGCATGAGGATCAGGAAGGGCAGGCTGGGCGCCGCGCCCGAGCCCAGGGAGGCCGCCGTGAACAGCGCCAGCGCCGAGAGGTAGAACCGCTTGCGGCCGAAACGTGCCGCCAGCCAGCCGGTGATGGGAAGGATGACGGCGTTGGCCACCAGGTAGGAGGTGATGACCCAGGTGATCTCGTCGACGCCTGCCGAGAAGGTTCCCTGCATGTGTGGCAGGGAGACGTTGGCGACCGAGGTGTCCACCACCTCCATCATGGTCCCCAGCATCACGGTGAAGGCCAGGATGCCCCGCCCCGTGACGGCTTGCGGGGCCGGATCTCCGGATGCCGCCGTCATCGCGTCAGCCCCCACATCGTCGTCTCCCGGCGCCTGCTCACGGTCCTTCCACGGCCCCATCGGGTGCGCGGCGTTCCGCGGGAGGGGTTGTCGGCGTTCCACTTGCCGGGGCCGGCCGGGTCCCGGCCGGCATCGGTCCCTTTCCGCCGCCCCGCGGCGTGGTGGCCTCGGCGGGTTGAGCTCCGCGCTCCTTTCCCTCCGTTGTGGCCACCGACGGACCGCCAGGGACGCCACCGGTCGTGGTATCGACCGTCACGTGGACCGAAAGACCGAGGCGCAGGGAATGGTCCGCGTTGTCCCCGGGATCGATGGCGATACGCACCGGGAGCCGTTGCACGATCTTGACCCAGTTCCCCGTGGCGTTCTCCGGCGGGAGCAGGGAGAAGGCCGCCCCCGTCCCGGCGCTCAGGCTCTCCACGTGGCCGTGGTAGATCCGGCCGGGGTCCACATCCGTGTGCAGGCGGACCGGCTGCCCCGGCCGGATCCGGCGGAGCTGGGTTTCCTTGAAGTTGGCCCGGACCCACACGCGGTCCGGCTCGAGCGGCACGATGGTGAAGAGCGGCTGGCCGGGGGCCACCACCTGGCCCACCTGGGCCGTCTTCCGGCTGACGCGGCCGGTGGCCGGCGCCGTGACGGTGCAGTAGCTCCGGTCGAGGCGTGCCTGGGCCAGCAGGACCCTGGCTGCCTCGACCCGCTTCAGGGTAACGCCCAGGGCCGCCCTGGCGGCCGCCAGGCGTTTCTCCGCGGCCTTGACCCGGGCTTCGGCCACCTCCGCTGCGGTCACGGCCTGGTCGCGGAGCCGAGTGGGGATGGAGTCGCGCTCGGCGAGCTTGGTGAAACGTTCGCGGTCGAGGCGCTTGAGCTCCAGGTCGCTTCGGGCGCCTTCGAGGGCCGCCTCGGCTTGGGCGATGTTGGCGCGGTCGGCGGCCAGCACGGACCGGGCGGTCGCCAGGCCCGCCTTGGCCTTGGCCACCGTGGCGTCCATGTCCCGCGGATCGAGGGTGGCCACCACGTCCCCCTCGTGGACCAGCTGGTTCTCCTCCACGGGCAGGGTGAGGAGGGTCCCGGCAATGCGGGGCGCCACGGGGACGATGTCACCGGCCACGTAGGCGTCCTCGGTGCTTGGGAAAACCTGGGCGTGCTTCCAGCGGAGCACGCCCGCCGCGACCAGCGCCGCGGCGAACAGAATAATCACCGCGAGACCGAGCCACTTCTTCTTATTCATCATGATTCTCCGTGGGAGCGCGCCCGGTGGTTTCGTAGAACGACGGCAGGTCCCTTCCGGCGATGGCCAGGACCGTGGCCTGTTGCAGATAGGCGGCCAGGTGACGCTCCGCCAGGGTGAACCGGGAGGCGGCGAGCAGGGTCTCGGCGTCCAGAACGTCGGATCCCCGCGCCAGGCCGGCGCGGTACTGGTCCGAGACGATGCGCAGGTTCTCCCCGGCGGCGTCCACGTTGGCCCTGGCCGTCCCGGCCACGCGAAGGGCCTGCCGGTACTCCCGGAAGGCCCGGTCGAAGCGCGTGGCGAGCCGACGGCGCGTCTCCTCGATGGTGTGCTCGATCCTCTCGACCTCGTACTGGTCCGCAATGACCCGCTGCTTGCTGGCGCCGCCGTCGTAGAGCTTCCACGACAGGCCGAGCATGGCGAGGTTGGCGTGGTTGTACTCGAGGTAGGGGTTGTCCTCGTAGGTGTGGGCGGCGGAGAGCACCAGCTTCGGGGCGTTTTCGCGGCTGTCGGCCTCCCGCCGGGAACGGAGTGCTTCCAGCTGCGCCCCCAGTGCGGCCAGCTCGGGGTTGTGACGGGCCGCCTCGTCCAGCAGCGCCTGCCTCGCCGCGGGAAGGGGCGGCGGCGCCGGCAGGCTCCGTGGCACGGCGACGGGGGTGGAGGGATCCCGTCCCATCAGGCGGTTGAGCTCCGCGAGGGAGACGGCCAAACGGTTGTCCAGCTCATGCAGCTGATCCTCGACGGAACGCAGCCGGACGTTGGTTTCCAGGAGGTCGTTCCTGGCGACCATCCCCTGGTCGTAGAGGTTCTGGGCATCCTCCAGGTGGGCCGTCAGCGCGGTGATCCGCTGCTCGATCACCCGCCGCCGTTCGTGGGCCAGGACGCCCTGAAGGTAGGCGCCCAGACCCTCGATCTGGGCCTGGACGATCCTGGCGTCGCGGCCGGCCGAGGCGGCGGCCACGGCGTGCTCTCCGGCCTCCACGGCCCGGGCGCGCCGGCCGCCGTCCCACAACAGCTCCCGGGCGGCCAGCCGGGCCTGCCAGAAGGTCCCGGAGCCCAGAGGTGCGGCGAAGTTGCCGAAGATGGCAACCACCGGGCTGTCCCGGACGGTATAGCCGCCACCAAGCTCCACCGTTGGCCAGTAACTGGCGTGAAGCTCCCTGGTGGTGGCACGTGCCCGGGCGGTGTCGAGCTGACCGGTGACCGCGGCGTTGGATCCCTCGGCCACGGCCCGGAGCGCCTGGCCGAGTGAGAGGGGCGTGGCGCTCTCACCGGCCGCCAGCGGTACGGCCGCCACCAGCAGACCGGCCATCATGAGCGCGAGACGCCGACGCCTTCGAGAAAGGTCTGCATGACGAGATCGACGCATCGTTGAATGTCCTCCTTGACAAGATCGGGAGAGGTTGTCCTGAGCACGGCGTTGATGACGTCCATGAACACGTGCTGAAGGAAGTAGGAATCGGCCGGACGCACGGATCCCTCGGCCACGGCCCTCTCGATGATGGCGTCCACCCGGTCCCGGACCTGGCGGAACACGGCGTGGACCTCCGGGCTCAGGCGCGATTCCACACCCCAGTCGAAGCGAATGAGCTCCGCGAGGAAGACCGGCAGGAAGGCCGGCGCCTCAATGAAGACCTCGATCCGGACCCTGGCCACCGCCGCGAGCTGTTCCAAGGGATCGTCGAGGTCCGAGAGAGCCTCAGTCAGCCGTCGTTCGAAGGCCCGTGCCCGGTGCAGGATGACCGCCTCGTAGAGAGCCTGCTTCGACGGGAAGTGCTCGTAGAGGCCCTGCATTCCCAGCTGGGCCTCGGCGGCCACCATCTGCATGGTCGCCTCGTGGAACGGCCGGCGGCCGAAGACGTGTTCGGCCGCCCTGAGGATCAGCGTCCTGCGGAAGCTGCGCTCCTCGTGACGGCGGTTCTTCCCGCGCGGGCGATCGTCGTTCAGAATCACGGTTCAGAATCTAGAATCTATATTCTCATCTGTCAAGCCTGTCGGACGAGCCGGGGTCTGGCGCCCCGCATGGCCGCGGTGGGGAATCTGCCGGGCGGTGCGCGTGCTTGGCGGGGCGCCTCGGGTTAGAATGAAGACAGCGTGATTCCAGGGGTTGTCTCTCGTGTGGTGGAGGTGTTCCGGGGGCTGCACGTGCGCCTCCGCCGGACCGAGCAGATGTACATGGTCCTGGTTTCCGTGGGGATCGGGCTGCTCGGGGGGCTGGGCGCCGTGGCCTTCCGGGAGCTCATCCGAATCGGCCAGCTGCTCTT
Source organism: Acidobacteriota bacterium (assembly GCA_013152925.1). Lineage (GTDB taxonomy): Bacteria > Acidobacteriota > Thermoanaerobaculia > Thermoanaerobaculales > Sulfomarinibacteraceae > JAADFK01. The sequence continues at coordinate 10,082 of JAADFK010000200.1, forward strand.
TTGGAACATGGGCGAGTACAGCCTGGACTACATACAGAGTCTCCCTGACTGGTGGAAGGTGTTGGCGCCCGCGGCCGGCGGTTTGATCGTCGGGGTGATCATCCACTACTTCGCCAAGGAGGCCAAGGGCCACGGTGTGCCAGAGGTCATGGAGTCGGTGGCGTTGCACGGGGGTCGGATCCGCCCGCGGGTCGTGGTGGCGAAGATGCTGGCGTCGGGGGTCTGCATCGCCTCGGGAGGCTCGGTGGGCCGCGAGGGTCCCATCGTCCAGATCGGCTCGGCGCTGGGCTCGACCATCGGTCAGTGGCTCGGCGTCGGCGAGCGCCGCTTGCGGACGCTGGTCGGGTGCGGCGCCGCCGCGGGCATCGCGGCGACCTTCAACGCTCCCGTGGCCGGGGCATTGTTCTCGGTGGAGGTGATCCTGGGAGACTTCGGCGTCACCCAGTTTTCGCCCATCGTCATCTCGTCGGTGGCAGCCACCGTGGTCAGCCGCCACTTTCTCGGTGACTTTCCGGCCTTCGAAGTGCCGAAGTACACCATGATCAGCCCGCTGGAGCTGCTGGCCTACGCGGTGCTGGGGATCCTGGCCGGGCTGGCGGCCCTCCTGTTCACCAGCGCCCTCTACGGCGCCGAGGACCTCTTCGACACGCTGAGGTTCCCGGAGCCCCTCAAACCGGTCCTTGGCGGGCTGGCGATCGGCGCGATCGGCCTGTGGTACCCGGAGATCTTCGGTGTCGGTTACGAGGCCATCAACGAGGCCCTCCAGGGCAATGTGGTCCTCTACCTCCTGCTGGCCCTGGCGCTGGTCAAGATCCTTGCCGTCTCGCTGACCATCGGCTCGGGGGGCTCGGGCGGGATCTTCGCACCCTCGCTGTTCATCGGCGCCATGCTGGGAGGCGCCGTGGGAACCGTGGTGCATGCCACGTGGCCGGGGATGACCGGCGGGCCCGGCGCCTACGCCCTGGTGGGCATGGGGGCGGTGGTCGGTGCGGGGACCCACGCTCCCATCACGGCCATCCTGATCATCTTCGAGCTGACCAACGACTACAAGATCATCCTGCCGCTGATGGTCACCTGTATCATCGCCACTCTCCTGGCGACCCAGCTGCGGCGGGCCTCCATCTACACCCTCAAGCTCCTCCGGCGGGGCATCGACATTCGCGGCGGTCAGACGGTCAACGTGCTGCGCAACGTCCGGGTGGCCGACGTGATGCGGGAGGCTTTCGAGACCATTGCGCCGGAAGAGCCCGTCATGCGGGTCATCTCGCGCTTCATGGAACAGCCGGGAGACAGCGTGTTCGTCACCGGCGAGAATGGGCGTCTTCTCGGCGTGATCACCATCGACGAGGTCCGTCCCATCATGGGGGACCTCGCCGAGCTGGGCAGCCTCGTGATCGCCGGCGACATGATGCTGGAGACGGGCTTTCCAAGCTTCTGGCTCGGCGATCCGCTGGACGAGGCCATGCGGCGTTTCGGGGGCTACCACCACAGCTGTCCCGTTCTGGGGGACGACGGCACGCTCGTCGGCAGCCTCTGGCCCGAGGACGTCATCTCCCGCTACAACGCCGAGTTGCTCAAGCGCGAGATGGCCTCCACCATGGCGCTGACCGTCGCCAACGGTGAACACCTCCAGGCCCTTCCCGGCCTCGACGGAATCTCCCTGGCGGAGCTTCCCGCCCCGCCCTCATTCAGCGGGAAGAGCCTGTCGGATCTGGACATCCGCGGGCGCTTCGGACTGACGGTTCTGCTGGTCAAACACCATTCCGGGAGCTCCGACGAGATCGTCGACCGGGTCCCGGACGCCGCCTACGTCATCGAGGAGGGCGACCACCTCCTCGTCCTCGGCGCCGACGAAAGCATCCACCGTCTGGAGGCCGAGGGGTGAGCCGCTTCAGTCGGGCGGGCCCGGGCTCGTGAGAAGGGCCCTGACCAGATTGAGGGCGCTGAAATGGCCGCCCGTCACCCACCGCATCAGCCGGTCCCCGGGGAAGAGACGCCGTGCGATGGCCCTGGGATCCAGCCCCTGCCGGTGCAGCTCGCGAACCTGCTCGCCCCGCTCCTTCAGGTAGGAAACCTTCGCCGCGAGGCGCTCGCTGGGATGATCGACGATGGCGCCGGAGCCCGTGCACAACCGTTCGAGCTCCAGGCGGCTCAGGCGCTCGTAGGTGTCGATCATCCCCCAGACGTCGTAATCCTCCCGGAGCACCCGCTCCCGGCCACCGATGTAGGCGTCCCCGCAGAAGAGCCAGCCCCGGGATCGATCGAGAAGGGCGACATGATCGCGCGAATGGCCGGGTGTCGGCAGAACGTGCAACGCGCCCCGGAGGGTGGCCACCGTCTCGCCGATCGCATCGGCCCGCGAGGGAGCCGGCCGGCCGAAAAGAAAGCGCTGGTAGGCGTGGAGCTCGAGCCGCCTGGGATCGGCGAGGACGGGAAGCGCCAGGGCGTGCGCCAGCACCGGCAGGCCGCGCTGCTCCTGGAGCCGGTGATTGCCACCGAAATGGTCTTCGTGGGCGTGGGTGTTGACGATGGTCCGGATCTGGCGTTTTTCAAGAGCTTCGGCGGCCTCCCGGGCCGTGTGGGCCATTCCCGTGTCGACGAGGACCCCGTCCACCAGGTAGGCGGCCACCCGGTAGAGGCCACGGCCCGCCACCTGGCGTGCCATGATCAACTGGGTGACGCCGCCGGTCAGCTCTTTCACGCGGATCATCTCTTGCGAGCCCTCACGTTTGGCGATGCCCTGGGGCAATCCAATCCCGCAGGCCCGCCGTACATCCGTCCCGCCGAAAACCGAGACCCCTTCGGGGCAGTGTGTGCCGGACGATGCGGGGCGTGGGGTCACGGGCCTCGCCGGCAAGTGTATCGAAGAAAGGGGAGCGCCGGAAGCGCCGGTTGCAGCGGTGGCTGATCCGCTGCCGGGGGCGGGGTGGGCGAGCCCCGTGGAGGAAGGGTTCTCGCCGGCCCGGGAGGGGCACCTACTCCAGGGGACCGGCGTGCGGATGGGAGCGTCCGGGCCCCGTGCCCTTCGCGCCGTGGAGTGCCCTGTGGACGGTGACCGCCGCGGCCTCGCGGGCGTCGTCGAAGAGGGTGTAGAAGATGGGGACTACCAGGAGGGTCAGGAGGGTGGCGGTGGTCAGGCCGCCGATGAGGGTCAGGCCGAAGCTGGTGTAGGAGAGGCCGATGGAGGAGGTTCCGGCGAAGGTGACGGGGATCAGGCCGAAGATTGTGGTCAGCGCGGTCATCATGATGGGGCGGAAGCGGCGTTTGGCGGCGGTCAGTATGGCCCGGCTGCGTTCCATGCCTTCGTGACGAAGCTGGTTGACGGCGTCGATGAGGACGATGCCGTTGTTGACGACGACACCGATCAGCAGCACGCCGCCGACGACCCCGAGGAAGTCGATGTCGAGACCGTAGATGTAGTGGATCCAGCCGACGCCGATGAAGGCCAGCGGGATGGTCAGGATGACGGAAAGGGGCAGGATGAAGCTCTCGAAGAGGAAGCCCATCAGCAAGTAGATGAAGGCCACGGAGAGGAAGCCGGCGAACTTGAGGGCGTCGATGTCCTCGTTCCCGGCACCGGGGGGGGGCGCGCTGGCGGTGATGCCCCCGGGGAGCTGGAGACGGCTGACCACACGCTGCAGGTTCTTGCGGGCCTCGCGCTCCCGGCCCTCCTCGAGCTCCAGTGTGATGTTCCGGGCGATCCGCTTGTCCTGGCGGCGGATGTAGCGGGCTCCCTGGCCGAAGCGGATGGAGGTCAGGGTGTCCAGTCCGACGAAGCTGCCGTCGGCGGCGGGGACGAGGAAGCTGCGGAGCTGGGCGAGGGTCTCCCGGTCCGCTTCCCGGAAACGGAGACGAACGGGGATCTCCCGCTCGGCGGTCCGGTAGTAGCGGAGCTGCTGGCCGCGCAGGGAGAAGCCCACGAGCCCGGCGATGACCGAGGGGTTGACGCCGAGCTCCTGGGCCCGCTGCCGGTTCACCAGCAGCTCGAGCTCGTTGGGCGCCGGGTCCCCGGAGCTCTGGAGCCCCAGGACGCCGGGGACCTTGACCAGGAGCTCCTCGACACCCTTGGCCGCGTCCTCGAGACGGTCAGGGTCCTGCCCGTAGAGGGTCACCGTGTACTGGCTCCGCTTCGCCTGGCTCCGCCGCTCGCTCTGCTGGCCCGTCAGGTAGCGCACGCCGGGCTTCTTCGGCAGGAGCTCGAGGAGGCGTTCGGTGGCCATGCGGGGCGTCAGCTTGGGCTTGGTCCTCGGGTTGTTGAACCACCCCTGGATCCGGCCGTGGGTGGCCACGTGGAAGACGAAGTAGCCCGAGAGGTCGAGATCGGCCTTGTGGGCCTCGAGAATCTTCTCGAGGCCGCGGAAGAAGACCTTGGCCTCGTCCAGGGTGGTCGCCTGGGGCAGGCGCACGCCGACGTCGAAGCCGGAACGCTCCTCCTCCTGGGTCTCGACGATCTTGACCTTGTGGAAGGCGACCCCCGCGGTGGCAGCCAGGACGAGGGCCAGCAGGACGACGAGATCGAGGCGGTGCGCGAGGAAGACGCCGAGGATGCGGTTGTAGGCCCGGTTGAGCCGTTCGAAGCTCTGCTCGTAGAGCCAGCCGACGGCCGCGGTGAAGCGCTCCCAGGGCGGCCACGGCTTCCTGGCGCCGCGCCCGCCGCCGCCCAGGGTCAGGTAGACGCCCAGGGGGACGACGATCCCGGCCACGGCCAGCGAGCCCAGGAGGGAGACGGAGATGGGGATGGACAGCCGGAGGAGGAAGAACTGGGCCTGGCCCTTCACCAGGGAGACGGGCAGGAAGACGATGATGGTGGTCAGGGTGGCCATGGTGACCGCCAGGGCGATCTCGGCGGCGCCCTGGATGGCGGCGCGCCGGCGCGGCAGCCCCTCGGTGTGGAGGCGGTGAATGTTCTCGGCGACGACGACGGCATTGTCCACGAGAAGTCCCACGGAGATCATCAGCCCCAGCAGGGAGAGGACGTTGAGGGTCTCTCCGGCAAAGTACATCACCGTGATGGCGATGAGGATCGACAGGGGGATCGACAGCGTGATGATCAGGGTCAGCCGGACCCTTCTCAGGAAGAAGAAGAGCACGCCGATGGCGAAGAGAGCGCCGATCTTGCCGCTCTGAAGCAGGGTGTCCAGCGATTCGCGGATGACCTTGCCCTGGTCGAAGATGGGGGCCATCTCGATGAGCTGGAGCCGGGGGTTGGACTGCATCTTCGCCACCTCGGCGTTGATGCGGTCGCAGACGGCCAGGGCGTTGGCCTGGCCCTCCTTGAGGATGTTGAGGGCCACGGCGGGCTTGGAGTTGACCCGCACCACCCAGCGCTGGTCGGGCTCCTTGTAGCTGATGGTGGCGATGTCGCTCAGATGCACGTTCGGGGCGATGATCCGGTTTCGCAGCTCATCGAGGTTCGCGTAGCGCGCCACGGAGCGCAGCAACAGCTTGGAGCCGCCCCAGTAGACCTCGCCCGAGGACATGGTGAAGTTGTCCCGGCGGAGTTGCTGGGCGACGGTGTAGATGTTGAGGCCGGCCGCGTCGGTCCTGGCACGGTCGAGCTCGATCAGGATCTCCTTCTCCTGGAGGCCGCGGGCATCGACGGAGGCGACACCGTCGATCCGCTCGAGGCGGAGCATCACCTCGTTCTGCACGAGGTTCCACGGGTCTGTCACGCCGGGATCGATGGCCAGGCCCAGCACGTAGACGGGGATGGAAGCCTCGTCCTCCTTGCGAATGTAGATCCGGTCGGCGTCCGGGGGAAGGCCGGGCCGTGCGCGTTGGATCCGGTCGCGGACCTCCCGGTAGGCCACGTCCATGTCCGTGCCCGGCTTGAAGTTGAGGAAGACGCGGGCGAAGCCCGAGGTGGCCATGGAGCTCATGGTGTCGAGGCCGCGCACCGTGGAGAGCTGGTCCTCCAGAGGGATGACGATCTTGTCGAGCACCTCGCGGGGGGGTGCGTCTCTCCAGGGGACCCGGACCATGAGGAAGGGGTTTGAGAAACCCGAGGGCACGAGCTCGAGCGGGATGCTCATGGTGGAGACGAGCCCCACGACCACGATGGACGCCAGAAGCACCAGGACGGCCACGGGCCGTCCCAGGGAGAAGCGCGGGAGGAGCTCCTCCACGGGGTGACGGGCCATCAGTGGCGGATCTCCCGGGAGGGCTCGGCCTCGGGGACGGCGGTGGTGGAGCGCCGGAAGCGGTCCACGGCCCGCTCGAGGACCTGGTAGAAGGACGGAACGACCACGAGGGTCAGGAGCGTCGAGGTCAGGAGGCCGGCGATGACGGTGACGGCCATGGGGGAACGCAGCTCGGCGCCGTCACCGAGGCCGACGGCCATGGGAAGCAGCCCCAGCACCGTGGTGGCCGTCGTCATCAGGATGGGTCTGAGCCGTACCGAGCCCGCCGTGACGATGGCCTCGTCGCGGGGGACGCCGCGGCCGCGGAGGGTGTTGATGTAGTCCACCAGGACGATGGCGTTGTTGACGACGATCCCGGCCAGCATGATCATTCCCAGGAAGACCACGACGGACAGGCTGATGTGCAGCAGGTGCAGGGCCAGCGCCGAGCCGAAAAAGGCCAGGGGGATGGAGAGCATGATGACCAGCGGCTGCAGCAGCGACTCGAACTGGGCGGCCATGATGGCGTAGACGAGGAAGATCGCCAGGGCCATGGCAAGCAACAAGCTCTTCCGGCTGCGCGCCCACTCCTCGGACTGGCCGGCGATGAAGAAGCTCATGTCGGAGGGCCACGTCATCTTGCTGCCGAGAAGGCGCCGGATCCGCTCGACGGCGTGGCCCAGGGAGCCGTGAGCGATGTTGGCCGTCACCATGGCGACCCGCCGGCCGTCCACGCGGCGGACCTCGCTGGGGCCCTCGGCGACCAGGACCTTGGCCACCGCGGCAAGGGGGATCGGCCGGTCGCCGCCGGGATTGACGATGATCCGGCGGATGTCTTCCACCGTGCGCCGGTAGGGCAGGGCGTAGCGAACGACGATGGGTACCCGGCGATCGGTCAGGTTGAAGCGGGTCGCCTCGTCCCCCTTGACGGCGGCCTGCACCTCCTGGGCCACCGTCTCGATGTCCAGGCCGGCGCGGATCAGCCGGTCCCGGTCGTAGACGATCTGGACCTCGGGCGCGCCCTTTCTCTGGGTGGTTTCCACGTCGGCCAGCTCGGGCAGGCCGGACATCAGCTGACGGACCCGCTCGGCCGTTCGCTGGAGCCGGATGAGGTCGTGGCCGTAGACGTCCACCTCGATGGGGGTACGGAAGGAGAAGAGGACGGGCCGGACCACGCGGGACTCGGCGTCCGGGACGTCGGCCACCAGGGCGCGGATCCGGTCGGCGACCGTCCGCTCCACGGCGGGGTCCGCGGTGTCCAGGATGACCTTGAAGCGGGCGGTGTTCTCGCCCTCGTCCGATCGCTTCATGTTGGTGGGGTCGTAACCGACGGTCATCAGGAGCCGCTCGATGTGTTGGCGGTGGGCCAGGATGGTCCTCTCCACGGGCCGGAGCATGGCGTCCGTCTCCTCCAGCGGTGTACCCACGGGCAGGGTGACCTCCACGGTAAACTCACCCTGGTGGACCGTCGGCAGCAGCTCGCTGTCCAGCCCGGTCATGGCGAAGACCGTCCCCACCATGGCCGCCAGCGCGAGGGCCAGAATGGCGATGGGATGTCCGAGCGCCCAGCGGATTCCCCGTGGGTAGGCTCGTTGGATCGTCTCCAGGATCGTCGTGCTGAGAGCGAGGAGGGGTCGCGTGAGCAGGCGCAGCGTGGTGGTCACCACCGGCCCGATGGCGCGCTTCCAGGCGAGGAGCCCCCCCGCCAGGAGCAGCAGGGCCGCCTTGCCGAGCAGCTCGAAGAAGGTCCCCAGGAGAAACCTGGGAACGAGGTATGCCAGGCCGGGCCAGCGCAGCCACGGCGGCCACGATTCAAAGTCGTTCCGGAAAGCCCTCCAGGCCGCGAAACGCCGGAGAGCGGGAGCCGTGGAGACGGCCTCGAGATCCAGCCCACGGCGGCTGGCCAGCATGGGGATCAGCAGGACGGCGACCACGAGAGAGGCCAGCAGGGAGATAACCACGGCCATGCCCAGATCCCCGAAGGCCTGGCCGGCCACGCCCTCCACGAAGACCATGGGGAAGAAGACGGCGATGGAGGTGAAGGTCGAGGCCGCCACGGCGTTGCGGACCTCGGCGGTGCCGCGGACGGCCGATGCGACCACGCCGTCGCCCTCCTCGCGGCAGCGGGCGATGGACTCCAGCACGACGATGGACGAGTCCACCAGCATGCCGACCCCCAGGGCCAACCCGCCCAGGGACATGATGTTGAGGCTGACGCCCAGCATGTTGAGCGGCGCGAAGGTCACCAGCAGCGAAACGGGGATGGACAGGGCGATGATGGCCGTGGAGCGAATGTCCTTGAGGAAGAGGAAGAGCACGACGATGGCCAGCAGGCCGCCGTAGATGGCCGTGTTGCGGACCTCGTTGACGGCGCTGGCGATGAACACCGAGCGATCGGCCGAGATGCCGATCAGCACGCCGTCGTCGACGAAGAGGCGCGTGGCCAGGCCCAAGGGTTTGGCCCGGGAGCCGCCCCCGCCGCCGCGGGGAGCCATGCCGGGCCGGCCATGACCACCGCGGCGCCGCCCACGGCCGCC
>JAADFK010000201.1 GCA_013152925.1 Acidobacteriota bacterium
CCATCGCGGCCCCGTTATTCTCAATAGCTGAGCTGACGTCGATAAGTATATCTGCATTTCTGGCCATCTCCAGAGACCTTCGGATCCCCTCGCGCTCGGCGATCTCGGCGCCAGCTCCGAGACCGGCTGTATCGACCAGGATCACCCGCAGTCCACCGATGTCCACCTCCGCCTCGATGAAATCCCTGGTCGTCCCCGGCTCCGGTGTCACGATCGACCGTTCCGTCTGCAGGAGACGGTTGAAGAGCGTGCTCTTGCCCGCGTTCGGCGGTCCCACGATGACCACGCGAAGGCCCTCACGGACCCGCTGGCCGGTGCGCACAGTGGACAGCAGCTCCTCGAGTTGCTCCACGACCCTCGCGCGCCGGGCCTCGAGCTCCCCGGGGTTCTCCCCAACCCCCTGGCCCGCGAAGTCCAGGGCGCCCTCCATCCATGCCATCAGCTCCACCAGATCCCGCCGAAGATCCCTAATTTTCGAAGAAAGGCGGCCCGCCACCAGGCCCCGGGCCGCGGTCACCTCGAGCTCGGTCTGGGCCCGGATGAGATCGGCGATCCCCTCCGCCTGGAGGAGGTCGATCTTCCCGTTGGCGACGGCCCGCCGGGTGAACTCGCCCCGCTCGGCGATCCGGCAGCCCCAACCCACAAACAACGCCACGATGCCGCGAACCAGGGCCGGCGAGCCGTGGACCATCACCTCCAGCATGTCCTCACCCGTGTAGCTGGAGGGTCCCACGTAGGGGATCACGATACCGCGCTCCACCACCTCGCCATCGGAGCGGCGGAGGCCGACGAGCTGAGCGTACCGCGGCCGCGCCAGGTCGAGGCCCGGGCACACACTCCGCGCGACGGAAGCCACCCCGGGACCGCTGACCCGAACCACCGCCAGCGCCCCCGAACCGGGCGGGGTCGCCGGGGCGACGATCGTGTCAGCGCCGCCGGCGAGGTCGAACGATGACGCGCTTGATGAAACCACGGCCCTCGGACTCCGTCTCGACGCGATCGTCCTCCGCCAGGGCCAGGTGGATGTGACGCCGCGCGGCAGGTAGGGTCTGTGGACGTCCCGTCCGGGCGACGGTGTCCGCAGCTTCCTCGGCCTTGCGGAAGAGCCGCCGCGCCCGCTGTTCCTTGAAGTCCCCCACCTCCACGTGAACCGGGAGGTGTTCCCGCATTCTCCCGTCCAAAACCCGGTTGCACAGGTACTGCAACCCGTCGAGGGCCTCGCCGCCGCGCGCCGTCAACAGGGTCGTGTCCGGACCCTCGATCCTGACCACCAGCGCCTCTCCGTCCTCCTCCAGCCGCGAGCTCAGCTCGAGCTGACCGGCGCGGAACGTCTCCGACAGGAACAAGCCCAGGATCGCCGCGGGGTCGAGCGAGGCCTGGACGATTACCTCCCCTTGGCCCTCACGGTCCACCTCGTAGTGAATCTCCCCGATGCGTGCGCACAGGCCCGAGCAAGCGGCGCTCAGCGCCTCGTCGAGGGTCCTGCCCGAGAATCGCCCGGCCGTCACGATCGTTTCCCCTTACGCTTCCCCTTGGCCGATCCACCCCTCTTGGTGCCGGGGAGCTGTCGCTCGCCGATCAGGTGGAGCGTCACTTCCTGCTGGACGATCGTCAACACGTTGTTGGTCAGCCAGTAGAGCACGAGCCCCGATGGGAAGCCCAGGAACATGATGCCGAAGATCAGGGGCATCATTCGGAACATCTTCTGTTGTTGTGGATCGCCGGCCTGGGGCGCCAGCTTCTGTTGCAACCACATGGTGAAGGTCATGAGGATCGGCGTGATGTAGTAGGGATCCTTGGCCGAGAGATCGGTGATCCAGAAGATGAACGGTGCATGGCGGAGCTCGATGGCGTAGGCGAAGAGGGTGTAGAGCGCCCACAGGATCGGGAGCTGGATCAGCATCGGCAGACAACCGCCCATGGGGTTGACGCCCTCCACCTTGTAGAGCTCCATGACCTCCTGATTCATCTTCGTGCGCGCCTGGGGATCGCTCTTGCTCTTCTTGTATTTCTCCTGGATCGCCTTCACCTTGGGCTGGATCTTCTGCATCTTCCGCATGGACACCGTGGAGGTGTGCATCAGCGGGAAGAGCAGGATGCGGATTCCAAGCGTCAGCAGGATGATTGCCAGTCCCCAGTTGCCAACGTAGCTCTGGATCCAGCGCAGCACCTTGAGAAACACCACCGAGATCGGGTGGAAGATCCCGAAATGCAGGGTCTTTTCCACGCCGTGATCGACCTTTTGCAGGAGGTCGTACTCCTTCGGTGCCGTGAAGAGCTCCGCTTCGAATGGGTAGGCCTTCGGCCGCACCAGCACCTGCAGCACCCGGAGGTCTTCCGCCTTGATCTTCTTCTTCTTCTTGCCCTTGACAGTGGTCTCGTCAACCGCCGGCGCCGGCATTTGCAGGGGAACGATACGAACGGCGTCGAACCTGCCCGAGTCCTCCATCACGTTGAGGAAATACGTGTCCTGGAACCCGGCGAAGACCACCCCTGTCCCGGGAATGTCCAGGGGTTCCTTGACCTTCTTGCGGTGGTACTTCTCGACCTTGTCGCCGCTCAGCACCACCGCATCGCCCCACGTGGCGAAACGGTTCTCCTTCTCCAGGGGGCCGACGTTGCGCATGCCCGTACCGACCGCGATCCACGGGTAGCCATCGGCACCGTGAATCTCCACCTGGATGCCCACCGTATAGCTCCCCTTTTCCAGGGAGATCGTCTTGATTACCTCTTGGGACCGCCCGTCCGAATACCGCAGGCGGACGCTCAATCCTTCGGCGTGCAGCTCATACACGCGCCCGTCGGGGCCACCTTCTCCCACCAGTTGGAGCGGTAGCGCCCGCGTGGAAAGATCGACCTTCTGTACCAACTCCAGCGGACGGCCTTCGTCGTCGTCATAACGATCAAGAACCAGAGACTCTACGGCCCCACCCCGCGCCCCGACCACCAGGTGGATCAGACCGTTGTCCAGCTCCTCCGTTGCCTTGGGATCTCCCGAGGTCGCGGTACCCACTCCGGCACGACCTTGCGCGTCGGTCGTGCCTCCTTGCGGCACAGGGTGCTCCGCTGCGGCAACGGCGGCTGTGGGAGCTGGTGTTGCTTCGGCCGGTGCCTGCTTTTCGGCGGCCGGCGTCGAACCCGCCATCGGCAGTCTCTTCGTCGGTGGCGGAAACAACACCGACCACACCATGAAGATGGCGGCCGACAGCACGAAGGCAAGAAGTAGTCGCTTTTCCATTCTGTGCTCTCAGGTCCTTTCAGGGGACAGGATCATGGCCCCCCGGATGGAAGGGATGACACCGCAGGATTCTCTTGAGGCCCATCCAGCCACCACGGAAGAACCCGTGCTTCGCGATCGCCCCGGCGGCGTATTCCGAGCAGGTTGGCTCGTACCGGCAGGCCGGCGGGAGCGCCGGCGAGATCCACCGTTTGTAGAACCGGAGGATTCCAACGGCGAACCGAGCTGCGACGCCAGGGTGCTCAGGCATCGCAGGTAATCCTCCACCAGCTCGGCCCACGGTGCCCGGTCCAAACCCTGTACCGCGTTGACAACCATGTCCATGCCGCCATTTCCCATGCCGCCGTACAGGCGGTAGAGCTCACGCAGGCGCCGTTTACACCGGGAACGCCGAACGGCCCCACCAACTTTCCGCGAAGCGGTGATGCCGAAGCGGTTTTCACGACATCGATCCTCCCGGCAACGCACAAACACGACCATCCAGCGGCCACGCGCACGCCGCCCCTGCCGGTACACCGCCTGAAAATCCCGGCTCCGCCGCAGGCGCCCGCCGCGACCCGGCTTCCCCTGGCTCAGGCGGCCAGGCGCCGCCGGCCTTTGCGCCGTCGAGCTGCCAGAACCCTCCGGCCGTTCTTGGTGCGCATCCGGGACCGGAAGCCGTGCTTCTTGCTTCGCCGCCGGTTGTTCGGTTGAAATGTCCTTTTCATGGTTCATCACTCTCCAAAAACTCGGGCGGGTCACCTTACCCGACACCGTATCGCGTGTCAACCTCAGCCCATCTTCGCCGGGGCTTTCCTCCGGGCCGGAACATGATACCCTTCTACGTTGTCATGGACCAGTGGCAGTTATTGCAACCACATTTGCGACAGATGCTCGGCGACGACGAGTATGCCACGTGGATTGTGCCCCTCGAGGTCGTTGCGCTCGACACCGACGCCATCGTCCTTTCCTCAGCCAACAAGATCGTCGCCGACTGGGTTCGCGATCACCTTCTCCGGGACATTCAAACGGTCGCCAGGAGCCAGTTCGGATCGGCCTTCACCATCGGCTTCGTGGATGAACGCCAGACGCCCAGCCCGCCACCGCCGCGCAGCGCCACTTCGAGCATCCCCAACCTCAATCCCAACTTCACCTTCGAACGTTTCGTCATCGGCCCCTCCAACCAGTTCGCCACCGCAGCCGCCGAAGCGGTCGCCGACAAACCAGGCCAGGCCTACAATCCCCTGTTCATCTACGGCGGCGCGGGCCTCGGCAAGACCCATCTCCTCCACGCGATCGCCCACCGCATCCCGTCACGACACGAGGCCCGCCAGCATATCGTCTACATGACAACGGAACACTTCGTCAACGATCTCATCAACTGCATCCGCCACAAAAAGATGGACGAGTTCCGGTCCAAGCTCCGCGCCTGCGACGTCCTTCTCCTCGACGACATCCAGTTCATCGCCGGCAAGGAGCGGACCCAGGAAGAGTTTTTTCATACCTTCAACACCCTGCAATCGGCCGGCCGGCAAGTGGTTTTCACCTCGGACTCGCGCCCCGCCGACATTCCGGGCCTCGAAGACCGCCTCCGCTCCCGCTTTCTCCAGGGATTGCTCGCCGACATTCAGCCTCCCGACCTGGAAACCCGCTGCGCGATCCTCAGGGAGAAGGCGCGCGCCGCGGGCTGGGAGTTCCCGGAGGACGTGGTCCTCTTCATCGCGCGCAGGGTGCAGAAGAACGTCCGCGAGCTCGAGGGGTGCCTCAACCGCACGATTGCCTATGCCCAGCTGACCACCAAGCCGATCACGGTCGATCTCGTCCGCACGGCGCTGGCCGAGCTCATGCCCGATGAACGGCGCACCTCACCGGCCGATATCATCCGCTTCGTGGCGCACCACTACGGCGTCCGCGTGGCCGACCTTAAGGGCCGGTCCAATCGCCGCTCCATTGCCTTGCCCCGGCAGGTGGCCATGTACCTCATCCGCAGAATACTCAACCTCAGCTTCCCCGAAATCGGGAAGATTTTCGCCAAGCACCATTCCACCGTCATCTATGCCGTCGATTCCGTCCAGAAGGCCCGGCAGTCCAACCCCGATTTCGACGCCACACTGACCTCCTTCCAGGATCACTTCGGCGCGTGAACCGCCGCTGGTTCTTTTCCACAATGCGCTCTGTGGAAAACCTGTCGATACCTGTGGAAATCGGAGTTTTCCACACCCTTCCACAGCTTCCCCGAAGGATCGTCGACAGGCCTTCCTGTCACCAACCGTCATGACAGCGGCAACTTGCCGGCGACTTCAACATAATCACACCCTCGACGACGACGATGATATATGCTATTTTTATGAATGTGAGAGACTTAGTCACCGTCATAGGGAGCCGCTCATGGAGCTGAAACTGGAGAAAACTAACGTATTGCAAGAGCTTTCCGTGCTCCAGGGGGTTGTGGAGCGCCGGACCACGATACCCATACTCTCCAAGATTCTCGCCGAGGCCGCCGACGGGCGCCTGAAGATGACCGCCACGGACCTGGACATGACAATCATGACCAGCTGTCCGGCCATCATCGATGGCGAGGGTCGTATGGCCCTGGAAAGCCGCGTCTTTCAGGAGCTGGTTCGGAATCTGCCCGAGGAGTCGTTCACCATTCGCCAGGAGGCCGACACGGTTCATATCGTCAGTGGCCGGTTCCGTTCCCAGATGCCCGTGGCCGACCCCGCCGAGTACCCGACGGTGCCGGAGCCTCCGGAAGCGGGCTCCTACGCCCTGCCGCTGGACCTCTTCCAGCTCATGGTACAGCGCGTCGCCTTCGCAATCACCAAGGATGATCCGAAGTTCCAGCTGAACGGAGCCCTGGTCAAGCTCGTACCGGGAGAAATCGAGATCGCCGCCACCGACGGTCACCGCTTGGCCGTCGTTCGAGCGAAGGCGCCGGAGATGGACGTACCCTTCGAGCAACAGCTGTTTCCCCGGAAGCTCCTGGAAGAGCTCGGACGGTTCACGGACGAAGCCGTGGTCTTTTCGGCCGGCGAGAACCACCTCGGGTTCAAGATCGGCGACAGGAACGTGGTGTCCCGGGTCGTGGAGCTTCGTTTTCCGCAGTATGAGCGGGTCATCGTTCGAGACAACCCCAACCGCGTCCGGATCGGGCGGGAGGAGCTTCTGGCCTCCCTCCGCAGGGTCAGCCTCATGGCCCATGAAAAGGCCCGTGGCGTGCGGTTCAAGCTCGACGCCTCTGGTGAGCTGACGCTGGTCAGCATCGGCTACGACCGCGGCAGCGCGGAAGAGACCCTGATGGTCGCCTATCAGGGCGAAAGCCTCGATATCGCCCTCAACGCGGCCTACATGATGGACGTCCTCAAGATCCTCGACGTGGAACAGGTGGAGCTGCAGCTCCGGGATTCCGGCACGCAGTGCGTCGTGGTCCCCGTGGATGACGACCAGCGCCTGGAAGAGTACATCTACGTGTTGATGCCCATGAGGATCTGAACCGGGTGATCCTCCACCACATGGCAACCTGGAATTTCCGGAATCTGGCACCGGGCAAGGTGGAGCTGGGGTCCGGGCTCAACGTGATCTTCGGGGCCAATGGTCAGGGAAAGACCAATCTCTTGGAGGCCATCGCGGTCCTGGGAAGCCTCCGCTCCTTTCGAAGTCACCGGTACCGGCCTCTCCTTCGGCACGGCGAGCGTTGTCTTCGCCTCGAGGGGATGCTCGGGTCGGATAGCGGCCCCGTTGCTCTAGAGGTTTCCTGGGAGGTCGGCCCTCCTCCACGCCGGCAGCTGCGGCTCAACGGGGACAGTGTCCACGTGTCGCGATACCTCCAGGTGTTTCCCGTGGTCGTCCTGGCGCCGGGGGACCGTGAGCTCGTCGTTGGAAAACCCCAGGGCCGCCGGGCGTACCTCGATCGGCTGGCCTTCCTTCTTTCAAGACGGCATCTCGATCATCTCCAGCGGTACAGAAAGCTCCTCGACCAGCGGAACGCCGGGCTGGTTCGAGGTGTCGGGGGCCATGAGATGGCGGCATGGGAATCCCAGCTCGCTGAATCGGCCGCCCGGATCGTGCTGGCGAGGCGGCGCGTGTTGGAACGGCTGGAGCCGCGGTTCCAGAGAATCTACCACGCCATTGGAGGCGAGGGGTTCCCGGAGCTCCGCCTGGAGTACCAGGCCGAAGCCTCCCTTCCCCCTGGCGATGTTGAGGAAGCACTGGCGGAAATCTACCGGAAACGGTATAATGATCAACGTGATCGGGATCGCGAGACGGGGTACACAACCGCCGGTCCGCACCGCCACGATTTGATGATCCGCGGTACCACAGGGCATGTGAGGGATTACCTCAGTGCCGGCCAGGTCAAGGCCGTGGCCGCGGGGCTCCGCCTGAGCTTTTTGGAGGAGGTGGAAGAAGATCGGGGCGAGGTACTGCCGCTCGGGATCGACGATGTGGATGCCGAAATCGATCGTGCGGTGACGCAGAGAGTCCTCTCGTTGGCGGCCAAGGGGCGTCAACTTGTGGTGACGAGCACCCGAGCCGAGCTTGGAGCGTGGAAGGACGGGAGTTTTCGGCGGCACATGGTACGTGACGGCTCGATCCAACACGTGGTCGGCCGTGAGGAGAGTGTATGAGTGAGACAACACGTGGACGACCGGAGTCCAAGCAGGAGTATACTGCTGATAACATTAAGGTCCTCAAAGGTTTGGAAGCGGTGCGAAAGCGCCCCGGCATGTACATTGGGGACGTGGATGATATTGCCGGGCTCCACCACATGGTGTGGGAAGTGGTGGACAACTCCGTGGACGAGGCACAGGCCGGCCATTGCGACCGGATCACGGTGGTGATCCACCCCGACCAGTCGGTCACGGTCACCGACAACGGCCGCGGCATTCCCGTTGACACGCACAAGGAGACGGGCCGGTCGGCCGCCGAGGTCATCATGACCGAGCTTCATGCCGGCGGGAAGTTCGATTCCAACTCGTACAAGGTGTCAGGTGGGCTTCACGGTGTTGGCGTCAGCGTGGTCAACTTCCTGTCGGAGTGGCTTCGCCTGGAGATCCGCCGTGACGGCAAGGTCTGGCAACAGCTCTACCGGCAAGGCCGGCCGGAGGGTGAGCTCCAGGCCGTTGGCAAGACGAGGAAGACGGGTACCTCGGTAACCTTCAAGCCGGACCCCGAGATATTCTCCGTCCTGGATTTCCACGGAGATCTCCTGGTCAAGCACCTTCGGGAGCTGGCCTTCCTGAATTCCGGCCTGACCATCGAGTTCTACGACGAGACAACGGATCGCCGGGAGAGCTTCTGTTTCAAGGGTGGCGTGGCGGAGTTCGTCCGCTACCTCAACCGTTCGAAGAACACGCTTCACAAGAAGCCCATCTACCTGATCGACGAGCGGAACAACGGGGAGCAGGTAGAGGTGGCGCTCCAGTGGCACGACGGCTACAGCGAGCAGGTCTTGGCGTTCACCAACACCGTCTACAACCGCGATGGCGGGACGCACGTGACGGGATTTCGGTCGGCGTTGACCCGGACGGTCAACACCTACGCGCGCAAGAACAACCTGATCAAAGGCGTCGCCTCGCTGAGCGGCGAGGATGTCCGCGAGGGGTTGACGGCCGTCATCGCGGTCAAGACCCAGGACCCGCGCTTCTCGAGCCAGACCAAGGACAAGCTGGTGACCAACGAGATCGCCGGCTGGGTGGAGTCCGTGGTCAATGACAAGCTCTCGCTTTTCTTCGAGGAACATCCCGCCGACGCCAAACGGATCATCGCCAAGTGCGCGGACGCGGCGCGGGCGAGGGATGCGGCGCGCAAGGCCCGGGACCTGACCCGCCGCAAGAGCGCCCTGGAGAACAGCTCCCTGCCGGGAAAGCTGGCGGACTGTTCCGAGCGTGATCCCGCCCATTCGGAGCTCTTCCTAGTGGAGGGAGATTCCGCCGGAGGCTCGGCCAAACAGGGCCGGGACCGGCGTTTCCAGGCCATTCTGCCCCTGCGCGGCAAGATCCTCAACGTCGAAAAGGCCCGCTTCGACAAGATGCTCTCGTCCGAGGAGATCCGGACGATCATCCAGTGCCTGGGCACGGGGATCGGCAAGGACGAGTTCGACGTGTCCAAGGCCCGCTACCACAAGATCATCATCATGACGGACGCCGACGTGGACGGCTCCCATATCCGGACGCTGCTGCTGACCTTCTTCTACCGGCAGATGCAGGAGCTCGTGGAGCGGGGGCACCTCTTCATCGCGCAGCCTCCTCTGTACAAGGTGACGCGGAAGAAGAAGGAAACGTATCTCAAGGACGAAACGGAGCTCTCCGGTTTTCTCCTCGATCGCGTGGAGGACGAGTTCACCCTGGTGATTGGAGCGAGCGGCAAGAAGCTCTCCGGCCCCAAGCTCCGCGGGGCGGTCATGTCGGCCCAGGCATGGCTGGAGACGCTGGAGCGCCTGGAGCGGCGCGGCTGGCCAGGCGACGTGGTCCGGGCCGCCCTGGACCAGGGCCTGACCGATGCCAGCCAGCTGAAATCGCGGCAGGTGGCCGATGGCGTGGCCGCCGAGCTCCGGGAGCTGGCCTTCGACGACGTCGCCGTGGAGCTCGACGAGGAGCACGAACGCTGGGAGGTGTCGTGCCGCGCCGGGCAGAACGGACGGACCTGGCAGGTCCGGGTGGGCGGCGAGCTCCTCGGCAGCTGGCACTACCGCCGGCTGGTCCAGATGCTCCCGCAGATCGCTCCGCTTCGGGTGGGCCCCTACCACCTTGATCGAAACGGCGACAGGGAGACCCTGGCCACTCTGAGTGAGCTCGTGGCCAGGATCTATGACGTGGCCAAGAAGGGGCTCAATATCCAGCGTTACAAGGGCCTCGGCGAGATGAACCCGCACCAGCTCTGGGAGACCACGATGAACCCGGAGAGCCGCCGCCTCCTCCAGGTGACCGTGGAGGACGGGGCGGCCGCCGACGAGCTGTTCACCATCCTCATGGGTGATGCCGTGGAGCCGCGGCGCAACTTCATTCAGAAAAACGCCCTCGAGGCACAGAACCTGGACATCTGAGCATGAACGAACACCGCATTCACACCGCCGGCGACCAGAAGCCGGTCGCCATCGAGGAGGAGCTCAAGCGCTCCTACCTGGACTACGCCATGTCCGTCATCATCGGGCGGGCGTTGCCGGACGTTCGAGACGGCCTCAAGCCCGTCCACCGTCGGATTCTTTTCGGAATGTGGGAGGGCGGCAACACCGCCTCCCGTCCCTACAAGAAATCGGCGCGTATCGTCGGCGACGTCATGGGGAAGTATCACCCGCACGGTGATTCGGCGATTTACGACACCATCGTCCGCATGGCCCAGGACTTCTCCATGCGGCACCCCCTTGTGGACGGCCAGGGGAACTTCGGCTCCGTGGACGGCGACGCCGCCGCCGCCATGCGGTACACGGAGGTCCGCCTGACCCGCCTGGCCGAGGAGATGCTCGGCGAGGACATCGGCAAGGAGACCGTGGACTGGCTGCCGAACTACGACGGCTCGCTGATGGAGCCGGTGGTTCTGCCGGCGCGCTTTCCGAATCTGCTGGTCAACGGCTCGTCGGGTATCGCCGTGGGCATGGCCACCAACATCCCGCCCCACAACTTGGGCGAAATCATCGATGCGTGTATCGCGCTGATCGGCAATCCCGAGCTCAGCCAGGAAGAGCTGCGGAGGATCGTTCCCGGCCCCGACTTTCCCACCGCGGCGTTCATCCACGGGCACAAGGGAATCGTCGACGCCTATGCCACAGGCCGGGGCGTCATCAAGATGCGTGCGCGCGCCGTGATCGAGCACCGGGAGAAGGGCCACCGGACGGCCATCGTCGTTCGCGAGCTCCCCTACCAGGTCAACAAGGCGCGCCTGGTGGAGCACATCGCCAACCTGGTGCAGGCCAAGAAACTCGAGGGAATCTCCGACCTCAGGGACGAGTCCGATCGGGAGGGGATCCGCGTCGTCATCGAGCTCAAGCGGGACGCGGTGCCCGAGGTCGTCCTCAACAACCTGTACAAGCACACCCAGATGCAGACCACATTCGGTATTATTCTCCTGGGGGTGATCAACAACGAGCCCAGGGTGTTCACCCTGCGGCAGCTGCTCGAGCACTTCATCGACCACCGCAAGGAGGTCGTGGTCCGCAGGACCCGGTACGACCTGGAGCGCGCCAAGGAGCGGGCCCACATCCTCGAGGGTCTGGTCATCGCCCTGGACAACCTCGACGAGGTGATCGCCCTGATCCGGGCCGCGGCCGACCCGCCCACCGCCAAGGCCGGGTTGATGGAACGCTTCGGCCTGTCCGCTGTACAGGCCCAGGCGATCCTCGACATGCGGCTGCAGCGGCTGACCGGGCTCGAGCGGGACAAGATCGTCGCCGAGCACAAGGAGCTTCTGGCCCTGATCGAGCACCTGGAGAAGGTGCTGCGGACCGAGACGATGGTGCTCGAGATCATCGTCGAGGAGCTCGAAGAGATCCGCCGCAAATACGCCGACGAGCGCCGCACGGAGATCATCGCCGATACCGCCGACTTCTCGGTGGAGGATCTGATCGCCGAGGAGGAGATGGTCATCACCGTCAGCCGCGGCGGCTACATCAAGCGCTCGGCGCTCTCGGTGTACCGCTCGCAGCGTCGTGGCGGCCGGGGCCGGCGCGGAATGGGCACCAGGGAGGAGGACGTCGTCGAGCATCTCTTCGTCGCTTCCACCCACGCCACGGTCCTGTTCTTCACCTCCACCGGGCGGGTCTTCGCCAAGAAGGTCCACGAGCTGCCCGCCGTCGGCCCGGCCTCCAAGGGGCGCTTCCTGAGGAACTTCCTCCAGCTGGCGCCGGACGAAAAGGTGGCGACCCTCCTGGCGATCCGCGACTTCGCGGAGCTCGAGGACGCCTACCTCCTCTTCGCCACAAGGCTGGGCAAGGTCAAGCGCACGCGGTTGACCGAGTACGCCAACATCCGCTCCACGGGGATCCGCGCCGTCGCCATCAACGAGGACGACAACCTGTTGAGCGTGCACCTGACCACGGGCAAACACCACGTCTTCATGGGCACCCATCACGGCCTGGGTATCCGCTTCGTGGAGACCGACGCTCGGCCCATGGGGCGGGTCTCCGCCGGGGTCAAGGGCATCAACCTGCGCGAGCGGGATTGGGTCGAGGAGGTGGCGACCTTCGAGCCCGAGGACGAGGGAGACATCCTGGTGGTCACCAGCCTGGGCTACGGCAAGAGAACCCCGGTCTCCGAGTTCCGTCTCCAGGGACGCGGTGGCTACGGCATCACCCTGGTCCGCCTGACCGATAAGAATGGCGCGGTGGCGGGGATCCGCTTCGTCCACGAGGACGATCAGATCCTGCTGGTGACGGAGCAGGGCATGCTGATCCGGATGGACGTCAGCGAGGTGCGGCGGATCGGCCGCGCCACCCAGGGCGTGCGCCTGATCCGCGTGGAGCCGGGAGACCAGGTGGTGGCCGTCGCCAAGCTGGCCGAGCGGGAGGAGAACGGCGGGGACGAGGAGGCCGACGACGGCCCTGAGGAGGCCGTGGCCGACCCCGGGGCCTAGGTGAGCCCGTCG
Source organism: Acidobacteriota bacterium (assembly GCA_013152925.1). GTDB lineage: Bacteria > Acidobacteriota > Thermoanaerobaculia > Thermoanaerobaculales > Sulfomarinibacteraceae > JAADFK01. Next base: position 12,794 of record JAADFK010000201.1, read on the forward strand.
CGCGCGGTCCCGGTGAGGGCTCCCGGGTGGTGAGGCGTGCCTGAGGGCGTCCCCCCGCGTGCCATCGTCCACCAGGAGGGCGTGCTGGCCGTGCTGGCGCTGATCGGCCTGGGGTTGCGGGACGGCTCGCCGCTCCGCGGTCTGCTCCCGGCCGGCAATCCGTGGATCGGGCTCGCCGCCGGGACGGTCGCCGGCGTGCTGCTCGCGCTGGTGGGCCTCGGCGCCCGGTGGACGCGCGCCGGGCGGCACCTGGAAAAGCTCCAGCGCGAGCTGGTCGGCCACTGGATCATCGGGGACGCGGTCGCCGTGGCCCTCATCTCCGGGCTCGCCGAGGAAGCCCTCATTCGAGCCCTGCTGCAACCGTTCCTCGGGCTGTTTCCCGCCGCGGCCCTCTTCGCCCTCCTCCACATCGTACCCGACCGGCGCGCCTGGATGTGGCCCGTGGTGGCCTTCGGCTTCGGCGTCGTGCTCGGGCTTCTCTTCGAGCGCTGGGGCTACCCTGCGGCGGCCGCCGCCCACGTCACCGTCAACCTGATCGGTTTGCTCCGCCTGGCCGGAGGACGCCGGGATGATGGAGCCGAGCCGGCATGAGGAGGCGATGATACCGGCGCCGAATCGGGGCGAGGGGAGCGTTGGACGCGGCCCGGGACCCGGGATCGTCACCGGCCCGTACGCCCCCCGAGGGCCCCGCACGGAGAAACCGTCGCCCGAGGGTCCGCAAGTGTGTACAATACGGAGTGGTCCGCCCCGGTGGACCACGGAGGTAGCCATGCGTTTCGATGATCCACAGTTTCGTGTGAAGGTCGGGCTGGCGGAGATGCTCAAGGGTGGCGTCATCATGGACGTCACCAACGCCGAGCAGGCCCGGATCGCCGAGGAGGCCGGCGCGGCGGCCGTCATGGCCCTGGAGCGCGTGCCGGCCGACATCCGCGCCGAGGGCGGCGTGGCCCGCATGTCCCCCGTGTCCAAGATCCGGGAGATCCAGCAGACGGTGTCCATACCGGTGATGGCCAAGTGCCGCATCGGGCACGTGGCCGAGGCGAAGATCCTGGAAGCCATGGAGGTGGACTTCATCGACGAGAGCGAGGTGCTGACGCCCGCCGACGAGGAGAACCACGTCTACAAGCATCCCTTCAAGGTCCCCTTCGTCTGCGGCTGCCGGAACCTCGGGGAGGCCCTCCGGCGCATCGGCGAGGGAGCGGCCATGATCCGCACCAAGGGTGAGGCGGGCTCGGGCAATATCGTGGAGGCCGTGCGCCACCTCAGGACCGTGCAGCGGCAGATCCGGACCCTGACGATCCTGGACGAGCACGAGCTGATGGCCGAGGCCAAGGAGCTGGGCGCGCCATTCGAGCTGGTGCGGTACGTGGCGGAGAACGGCAAGCTGCCCGTGCCCAACTTCGCGGCGGGCGGCGTCGCCACCCCTGCGGATGCCGCCCTGTGCATGATGCTCGGGGCCGAGTCGGTGTTCGTGGGCTCCGGCATCTTCAAGTCCTCCGATCCGGCCAACCGTGCGCGCGCCGTCGTCGCCGCCGTCACCCACTGGCAGGACGCGGCCAAGCTCGTGGAGATCTCCGCCGGCCTGGGCGAGCCCATGTCCGGTCTGGACATCGCCAAGCTGACGCCCGAGGAGATGCTCTCGCGCCGGGGCTGGTGATGCCGGCCGGCGTGCTGGCCCTCCAGGGGGACTTCGAGGCCCACATCCTGACCTTGCGCCGGCTGGGAATCGACGCGGTCCCCGTCCGCACCGCTGGGGAGCTTGCGGCGGTGGACGCCCTGGTGCTCCCCGGCGGCGAGTCCACCACCATGCTCAAGCTGGCCGGGGAAGAGGGGCTCCTCGAGCCCCTCCGCGGCACCATCGCCGACGGGCGGCCGGTGCTGGCCACCTGCGCCGGTGTGGTGCTCCTGGCTCGCGAGGTGGAGCCGCGGCAGCGATCCCTCGGCCTGCTGGACGTGGCCGTCCTGCGGAACGCCTACGGCCGGCAGATCGCCTCGGCCGTGGTTCCGCTTCGGGTCGCGCCGGCCCTCGGGGAGCCCCCGGCGATGGAGGGCGTGTTCATCCGTGCGCCGAGAATCACCCGGACCGGCGCGGGGGTCGAGGTCCTGGCCTGGCGGGACGAGGATCCCGTGCTCGTTCGCCAGGGTACGATCCTCGCGGCCACCTTCCACCCCGAGCTGACGGACGATCTCCGGGTCCACCGTCTCTTCGCCGCGAGCCTCTGAGGGGGTTGCCGGGCGTGGCGGGGCCGCGGAGCGCGATGGAGAGCCCGGCCATCTCAGCCCGCACTTGACCATGATGGGGGCGGACGTAGTAGATTCGTCTCGTACCGATCGTCGAGGAGGGCGGCCATGAATGAGGACGCGGTGAGGGTGACGGAGGAAGAGGGGTTCGTCCACCTGGTCCTGGATCGCGGGGCCAACGTCATGGACGAGGAGATGCTGCTGTCCTTCCGGCGAGCGGTTGCGGTGGCCCGGGAGGCGGGCGCCCCGCCGCTGCTCCTCTCCTCGGCCAACCCGAGGATCTTCTGCCCGGGGTGGGATCTGAAGCGCCTCAGCGGAGCCGTGCGGGACGATGTGGCACGCTTCCTCAGGCTCTTCGAGTCTGCCGTGCTGGACTTCTTCTCCTACCCGGGGCCGACGGTGGTGGCCATCGGGGGTCATGCCATCGCCGGCGGTTGTCTCCTGGCCCTGGCCGGCGACCGGAGGGTGGTCAGCCGGGGCGCCCGGATGGGGCTTTCCGAGATCAACCTCGGCGTGCCGGTCCCCGCGGGCTGCGTCCGGATGCTCACCTCGCGCCTGGCGCCTCACGCCGCCGAGGAGCTCGTCCTCCAGGGAGACGGCTGCACGCCCCAGCGGGCCCTGGAGCTGGGGATCGTTCAGCGGATCGTCGAGGCGGGAGAGCTGGCGGGAGTCGTCCGGCGGGACCTCGCCACGCTTCACTCCAAGTCCGCCTGCGCCTACGCCGAGGCCAAACGCCTCCTCCACGGACAGGCCTGGGAAGCGGCCCGTCGCCAGGCGGAGGCGGGAGCCGACGCCTTTCTCCGGTGCTGGTTCGATCCGGACACCCAGGACCGCATCGGACGGCTGGTGCAGCGGTTGAGGCGATGAGGCCCCGGTGAGCGCCCGGCCCGGCCCGGCAGAGATCGCCGCGGCGCAGCTGGCCCGTCTGGCGTGGCGGCGTCCAGCGCCGCCGCGGGGGGCC
>JAADFK010000202.1 GCA_013152925.1 Acidobacteriota bacterium
TGGCGCAGACACGGTACCGGCCCGGCGCCAGGTGGGCCAGCCGCACACGGTTTCCCTCCTGGAACGACACGCCGTTCATGTGGTCCCACATCACGAAGAAATCAATCGGGAACGCTGCACCATCCCCGGACACGAGCAGGGCGCCATGGATGTTGCCAACCAGGCCGTCCACGGCGATCCCGCCACAGGCCTGGCCGACGCGGATCACCGCACGGTCGCCTTGGAGCACCGATCCCAGACGGCTGAGTTGCGCGCAGTACCCGGGCGGCGCCACCATCAGCGTGGCGACGGCCGCGGGCTCCCGAACGTCGAGCTCGAAGCCGCCGTCGGCGCCCGTGGTGACCGGACTGGCCATGGCCTGGCCTGGGGCCACCGCCATGACCGTGGCGCCGGGAACGGGTCCGGCGGTTCCGAGGACGACGCCGGTGACGTGGCGGGTGTCCTCGAGGACGAGACGGAGTCCGGTGACATCGCCGCCCTTGCGCAACTCAACCGGCTCAGATCTGGACCTCCGGAGTCCGTCGGTGGCCGAGACCATGTACCGGCCCGCCTCCATGCCGCGGAACACGAAGGTGCCGTCATCCCCGGTCTTGGTGTCCACCGCGCCCTGTTGTCCTTCGACGAGGACGGCCATCTTGACCCTGGCATCCGCCACGGGCTGGTTCTCGCCGTCGACGACCGTGCCACTGATGCTCTGGTCGGGAAGCTCGATGTCCACACGGGCGCACAGGCCCTGGCGCCGGACCACGTCCAGAGGGCCCACCCGCCGTGTTACACGGGCCGCGGGGGCCGTTACGGTGGCCGTCCAGCGTCCGGGGTGGGGCAGGACTCCCTGAAACGTCCCATCGGTGCCCGCCTCGACGGTGATGCGGGCCAAGCTCGAGGCAAGGTTCTTCTTCCAGACTTCGTGAAAGACGAGATGGCCCGCGATGGGTGTGTCTCCGAGGCTCAGGGTGCCGCAGATGTCCACCGTGTCCAACGTGATGAAGGTGTTGTTGTCCCCGGGGGCCACCTCGACTCCCTGTGACGCCCAGATGGCGGCATCGCGGTCCCTGACCAGCACGATGTAGCTCCCCGGCGCCAGGCCCGTCGTCTTCCAGTCACCGGCGGGCGAGGCCGGGTCGCGGGTCGCAGCCTCCAGCCTCGATGACTCCGTGGTGCTCGAACGTTGCAGCTCGACGATCCACGGCCGGCCCTCGGGATCGGCCGGCGGCTCCACGGCGACCAGCAGGCTGGCGGGTTCCTGGAGAATCAGCGGTTCCCGCAGCTCGGACTCGGAGCCGGCCACCACGTCGAAGGGGCCGGCCTGGACCGGCGCACAGCCGGGACCCTCCGCGCGGAGGACGTAGCGGCCCGGCTGGACGCCGGTCAGCTGGAAGAAACCGCGTCCATTGGGTCGTACGGTCACGCCGCGGTGGCGAACCCGGTCCGTGTTCGCCGCGTCGAGCGGTCCGGAGCGGTAGGGCAGGAGGCGGACGGTGCACCGCTCGAGCTTGACGCCCGCCACCTCACTGCGAAGCCAGCCAATGACGAAGGCGCCGGGAACGAAGCGCAGCGTGCCGAGTCGGAGCGTGCTGCCGGCGGGGACGCGAACGCCCCACCGGAACTGCGAGACGTGACCGCGGGCGCGCACGGCGAGATCCCATGTGCCCGCCGGCACCGTGCAGGTCAATACCGTCTTGTGGAGGTCACAGGGAAACCTCTCTTCCTCGAGCGGGGGCTGTCCGGACGGGGCGCCTGGCGAGTTCCAGAGGCGGACAAAAACCTCGAGGGGTTTCCCGCCCCTGTCGGTGCGAACCGCCTTGCCCTCGATGCTGCCCGTGGGCCAGAGCTCCACGGTGGCCTCGGTCTGATGGCCGGCGACCACCGTCGAGGACGGCCCCCACCAGCCCTTCGCCTCGGCGTGGACCTCCCACGTGGCGTTGGCGCGGAGCTCGAAACGGGCTTCGAGCGGGCCGTGACTCGTCCGGCGGGCGGTGGATTGAACCGTGCGGTCCCCGCTCCACGCCACGATGTGCACCTCGGCGGGAGGTGCCGGCCCATGGACGCCCACGTGGACCGTGATCATCGCATTGGGCACTGCCGCCCACAACATACCGGTGACAAACAGGACATACGCTGCGACCAGCCACCCAGTCTTCCTGACCACCGCCCACCATTCTTTCCACATGATCGACCCCGGATGATTATAATGTAACAACCTTGCCCTCACAGGTAACAGTGATCCGGGCCCTCCACGTGATCACAAGCCGTCGCAGGCACAACACACCCAGCCGACGCCCCAGACAAGACAATTCTGCCAACAACCCCCGGTACAATCCCAGTCACGAGGCTTCATGGCCGATACGGTTGGAGCCCACAGGAACGAAAGAGCAGCAATGATGAGACCTGCCACGACGATTGAAACAACCCAGCGGTCCCCCGCGACTCCAGTGGTTGGAAGCCACCATTGACTGGATAGGTGAACCTGTCGAGTGGGAGTGATCCATCATGGGCATTGAGGAAGCTTCCCGTATGCGCTCGAAGATCATTGATGAGCCCACCGGTGTGTTGGTGGTCATTCCGGCGCGGGTGAAATGGTTCGAGGTGTTGTTCACGGTGGCCTGGCTTGGCGGTTGGGCCTATGGTGAGGTCGACGTATTGCGTGACGTCCTCCATCCCGAGGGGCCGGGGGGCGCTCCACCGTTATTGCTTCTCTGGCTCGCAGTGTGGACTCTGGGCGGGTTGTTGGCCTTGGCGTCGGTTGCCTGGATGCTCGTGGGCGAGGAGAGGATCCGGGTGAGCCCCGGCGAGCTTTCTGTCAAGCACGATCTCTTCGGGATCGGCAGGACCCGCAGGTACGAGATGAGCCAGGTGAGGCGACTCCGGCTGGCATCACGGCATGATGTGACCAGTGATTCTCAACGGTCTTGGCGGGGATTGGACCAGAACGACGGAGGAGCGATCGCCTTCGACTACGGCGCCGGGACGGTGCTGTTCGGAGAATCCATCGATCCTGCCGAGGCCATGCAGCTGATTCAGTACCTTTCCCAACGCTTTCCCATCGTAGTTGGTGACAGGCCCGGATGAATGATAATGGTTTGTAAAAAGAGCCGGAAGGCGCCGTATCCGGCGGAAAACGGTGCCCGCCACAGCGATGTGATGCTCCAGAGCAGAAGCACGCTTCACCCCGTGGCAATCCCCCCGGCTGCCAAAGGGCGGGGATGTCCCAACCACCGTGGAAACAGGGGGTGGCGCCCTTGATTCAGCGCCGCCCTTTCACTTCCAGAACGGCGGTTACCTGCCGGGGCGGCAGCGCGCCGGTCAGGAGGAGCTGTTTGCCCGTGGTGGGGAGCGTGACCGGTACGGGCCGCACTCCCGCCACCAGGTTTTTCTTCAGCACGTCGAGCTGCTGCCGGAACGCCTGCTGTTTGAGCTGCTTCGGACCGCTCTTCGCCCGGTTGCCCCGCGGGGCCGAGGCACCCATGGGGGGCTGGGAGGAGAAGGTCTGGCCGGAGGTCGTGGAGGTCACGTCCACAACGGGAGCTTGCGAGGTGACCAGGATCTCCTCCTTGAAGGCGCTGTGCAGGGTCAGCGGCGCCAGGGTCACCACCACCCCGGGCGGTACTGGAATGTTCTCGAGCTCGACCCTCTGATAGCCGGGGAGTGATACGCGGATCATGTACGTCCCGGGTACCAGGCCCTTGACGCGGAAGGCGCCGTCGGCGTCGGTGACGTCGGTGCGCCGGGGCCTGTCCGGAGCCGAGAGCTCCACGGTGACTCCGGGCAGCGGCTGGTCTCCCTCGTCCACCACCGTGCCCCTGGCCCCGGAGGTCCCCGCCTCCCCGGCGGAGAACCCCGCCACCATCGCCCGTTTCCCGCCGGGAGCCCGGTGCAGGGGGGAGGCGACCAGCCGGTAACGGTTGCGTTCGGGCAGGAGCAGGCTCCAGGTGTGGGTGAGGACCGGGAGCTCCAGAGACGGGGCCGCCAGCTCCAGCCGGGACCGCCCGGCGGGGACCGCCTTGAGCTGGACGGCCACGAGCTCCACCCGGGACTCCCCTCCGGCCAGGCCCAGGGGGATGCGCACCGTTCCTCCCTCCTCCGCGGGCCGCACCGCGATGCCATCCACAGTGGCGGACCAGAGGGTGGCACCCCGGGGAAGCTGGACCCGCAGCTCGCTCGCAGGATGCTCCAGAACGAGCTGGTCCTGGTGCACGAGGGTGCCGTCCACGGTGAGCAGGGTGGTGGTGTTTCTCACGCGCACCACCATGGGCGGGGCGGGAGCCGGCGGCAGGCGGTGGAGACTGGCCACGTGGCCCGCGGGAGAGGAGCCCGTTCGCCGCCATACCGCCCCGGTGTCGAGGGTGCGCAGCACGGTGGCGAGCTCCTCGGGAAGGTCATCCAGGCCGATCCGCACCCAGGCGCCGTCCGGAAGGTCGAGACGGGCCGCGGCCTCTGACGACAACGCCAGGTAGTGCGCGGTCACGGGCAGGGCCGGCCGGATGGGGCTGAGGTCCAGGCTCTCCCCGTGGACAGCGCCGCTGACCGCCACCCACCCCTCGAAGTCCAGGCTCTCCTCGCGCCGGATCCGGAGGGTGTGTCCGTCGGGCAGGGGCGGCACCTCCCGTTCGTCCGTGGCTGCCCGGTCCGGTTCGAAGCCCTCCGGTAGCTCGATCCGGTGGGTGGCGAGCTCCCCGCGCTGCACGTCGTACAGTGCGATGTCGGTCCTTCGTACCCCGGTGGCCGTCACCCGGAGCAGGGTCACCGTGGTGACGGTGGCGAACAGGTCCTTTGACTGGTCCTCGGTCAGGGTGGCGGCGACGGAGAAGGTGGGCGAGGATCCCGGAGGAATCCCGAGCTCCAGCTTGCGACGCCCGTCGGCCACCTGCTCGGAGGCCACGACGGTCCCCGGACAGCGCCAGGACAGGGTGTCGGGGAGATCGATGCGGGTGACGGCCACCGGAGCGAGGGCGGGGGCGAGGGTCAGCAGGCGTCGCCCTCCGTCGCGCTTGAGGAGGGCCGCTCCAGTGACGGAGACCGTGTAGCGTCCCGGGCGTCGGGGGATCAGGACGAGGCCGGATCCGCCCTTGGCCTGGGCCGCATCGGCGCGGCCGACCACGGCACCCCGGTCCGGAACGATCCCGATGGTGCTGGCCAGTCCCGTCACCGGGAGGGGCACCGTCCGTTCGGGAGCTCCCGTGACCTCCACCACGAAGGTGGATCGCACCCGGGCGGTCTCCTCGCCGATGGTGATGTCGGTGCTCTGGGTGGCCAGGGCGGCCACCGAGGGCTCCTCCTCCCGCCGGACGGCGCGGGCCGCCTCCCGGTTGTGCTCGGCCTGCCGCACCAGGCGAAGGTACTCGGCCAGGGGGAGCTTCACGGAACCGGTGGGCGGATCGGCGGCGCTGCCCACGGTCGCCGCTGCCGTGGCCACAACCAGAATCACGGAAAGCAGGCGGCGCATCAGAACCACTCCTTTCGCCGGGAGGTCCGGTTGACCTCGAGCCGCAGGTTCCCGGGCTCCTGGCTCAACGTCTCCCAGCTCGACCAGACCTCGTGATAGCCCGGCGGCACGGGGAAGAACCCCTGGCTGCGGCGGGCCAGCACCGGCGGCACGCCGGCGATCCGTGTGAGGAGGGCGGCCCCGTTGCCGGGCGAGCCCTCGAGAGGCGGGGTGGAGGGTGGCCGGATGGCGTCCCGGGGAGCGCGGTCCGCCGGTGGCGTGGCCTCGATGCCGGGTGGGAGCACGGCGCGGACCGCCACGCGGGTGATGGGCGCGCTGGCGGCCGGGATCGGTATGGTGAAGCTCCCCCGTTCCGGAGGCGGCGTTTGCGGCAGGAGGACCTCCAGGAAAAGGACCTGAGGCTCCTTCTGGGCGGCGATGGGAAGCTGCACGCCATCGCCCTCCACCCCCGGGATCAGCGCGATGCTGTCCCGGCTGGCTCGCAGGAGCCGCGCCCCGCGGGGGAGGGTGAGGCTCAGCAGGGTGGCCCCGCTGCTCCGGACCGTGGCCCAGCACTGGTAGGCCATGGTGGTGCCGTCACCGACCATCGCATCCACCACCAGCCTGTCCACCTGGGCCGCCAACACCCGCCCGCCTTCGGAGCGGGTGATCTTCCACCTCGGTGGGCGGGTGGGATCGGCCAGCAGCAACGCGGCGCTGGTGCTGGCGCGGAACTCCGGGATCAGGTCTGCCCACTCGGACGGCGAGGCCAGGTGCGCCGATCCGGGGTCGGTGATCTCCACGAAGGCGTCGTCCTCCGCCTGGACGGCCGCCGCCACCGTTCGCAGGGAGCTGACCTCGGGAATGAGGATGGGCGTGGTCAGCTCCGTGGCGGGTGGGGCGGTCAGGCTGATCTTCCACAGGGCATCGGCGGCATCCGGGTCGGTGGGTACGATCTGGAGCCGGCCCTTGTCGACCCGCCACGCCGAGACGTCGCCCTCCACATGACGGTCAGGTCCGGAGGGATCCTTGCCCAGAGGGACTGGAGGCTCCCCGAGAGACGCCGCGCCAGGATCCAGGCGGTCACCCGGGTCCGGGAGGCCGAGAGGTCGACCAGCGAGCAGGTGGAGGCTGCCACGAACAGCCGGTCTTCCTGCGCGGGTCCGGACTCGGAGCGGCCCAGGAGGCGGAGCTGGAGACCGCTCCCGGGCCGGCCCAGGATCTCCACCGTCCGCCCGTTGTGGGCAAGGAGCACACCGCCCGAAACCACCTCGAGCGTCTCAAGTCTCTTGGGGAGGGTGGCTCGCAGCCGGACCACGGCGGCCCTCGGGAGCGGGAAGGACAGGGTCCAGGTGGGCCTGCCGGCCCGCGCGGCGGGCTCGACGGGTGCCACCGAGGTCAGGCTGACGGTGGACGCGCCGGGGCCCCTGGCATGCATCTGCCAGGTGGTGCCGGCCTGCTCCATGCGACCCCGGAGCGTGCCCATGTCCGCCTCCAGCAGCCGTCCGGCCTGGGGTATTGCGATGGTCTGCCAGCCGTCGGCAAGCAGCCGGACGGAGAGCCGCATCCGGAGGCGGGCCGAGGTCGGCGCCAGCTCGATGGCGATCTCCGCCCGCTCCACGGCCCACGGAGCGCCGGGCTTCGGAGTGGGCACCGGGGTCGGGGTGGCCTCGGCGGCGTGACGGAGGGTCTCGTAGCGTTCCAGGGGCATGACCACCTCCTGCGCCGCGAGAGACCCTGCCAGAAACACGGCCGCCACCAGCACGGATGCTGCGAAAGATCGACGTCGCATGGCTCCTCCTGTACTGAAGTGTGAACAGTATACGCGAGCCCTGGCTCGAGGGAGACCGGGCGGAGGCTTCTGGTACCGCGTCGGCACCCGGTTCGTGGAGGTCGTCGAAGCGTGCGCCCGGCACCGGGCGGCCGGGAAGCTGGGGTGGCTGTTGACCATGTGCGGCCGCAACCCGGAGGCCGTGGCTGTTCTGGAGGAATCGGCCGCCGCCCGCTCCGGACTCCACCCTCCGAAGGGGGAGCTCCCTCCACCACCCGGTGCGCTGTTCTCCCAGCCGCAGAGTCATGTTCCCGCTGGACCAATACTGCTCGTGGCCCGGAGATCGTTGACGAGCCCACCGGTGTGCCGATGGCCATCCCGGCGCGGGAGGTTCTGTGATGTGGATCAGCCGTGAGCTGGGGTCTGTCCGCCGGCTTCGGGGAGGGGTGGCGCACCCGGTGTACACTGGTGGCGAGGAACCGTTCGGCGTGGGAGCTGTGCGTGGACGCGCGACGTGTTCCGATGGACCGGAGCCACAGGGAGGCCGAGACCATGCATATCAATGACATCCTGAAGGTCGCCGCCGAGCGTCACGCCTCGGATATCCATCTCAAGGTGGGCGCGCACCCCGTCATGCGAGTCGACGGCAAGCTCCAGGTGATGACAGAGTTCAAGCGGCTGATGCAGGAGGACACCATCGCCATGGCGTTCTCCATCATGTCGTCCCGCCAGAAGGAGCGTTTCAAGCACCAGCTGGAGATCGATATCGCGTACTCCGTTCCCGGCCTCGGACGGTTCCGGTGCAACATCTTCCAGCAGCGAGGTTCGGTCGGGCTGGTCCTTCGCCTGATTCCGGCGCGGATTCAGACCTTCAAGGAGCTCCTGCTGCCGCCGGTTCTCGAGAAGATCTGCGAGGAACAGCGCGGCCTGGTACTGGTGACCGGCACCACGGGCTCCGGCAAGTCGACCACCCTCGCTTCGATGGTCGACTACATCAACACCCGGCGTGTCGAGCACGTCATGACCATCGAGGATCCCATCGAGTTTCTCCACCGGGACAAGAAGTCGATTATCAACCAGCGTGAGGTGGACGTGGATACCAAGGGCTTCGCCCTGGCGCTCCGCTCGGCCCTCCGCCAGGATCCCGACGTTATTCTCGTCGGCGAGATGCGTGACTACGAGACCATCGAGACTGCGCTGCTGGCCGCCGAGACCGGCCACCTGGTGTTTTCCACGCTGCACACCCTGGACGCCACCGAATCGATCAACCGGATCATCTCCGTCTTCCCGCCCCACCAGCAGAAACAGATCCGCATCCAGCTGTCGTCGGTGCTCAAGGCGATCCTCTCCATGCGCTTGCTGCCCAGGGCCGACGGCATGGGCCGCGTTCCGGCCGTCGAGGTGCTGATCTCGACCCCCTACATCCGCGACTGCGTCGAGAACAAGGAGAAGACCAAGCTGATCCGCGACGCGATCGCGCAGGGCACCAGCCAGTACGGCATGCAGACCTTCGACCAGTCGCTCTACCAGCTGTACAAGAACGGCCTGATCACCCTGGAGGAAGCCTTCCGCCGGGCCACCAATCCCGACGAGTTCCGCCTCCGGATCCAGGGAATCCAGTCCACATCGGGCGCGGCGCTGGAGAACATGGAGGAGGCCCTCGAGGTCACCGTGGACAGCGCCATCGATCCCTTTGCCGAGGAATCGCCCTTCGAGTTCGGAAACCAGGATTAGTGGACGCGTTCCACAAGGCGCTCGACCTGCTCTCCCGCCGGGATCACATGACGGCGGAGCTCGTGGAGAAGCTGCGCCGGAGGGAGTACCCGGCGGAGGAGATCGACGAGGCTGTCCGGCGGTGCCGGGAGCTCGGCTACCTGGACGACAGCCGGGTGGCCCGGCGCTTCGTGGAGGTCCGGGCGGCCAGGAAGGGCTGGGGCCCGCACCGGCTCCGGGCGGAGCTCCTGCGCAGGGGCGCGCCGCCCGGGATCGCCTCGGAGGCCTCGCGGCTCACACCGGAGATGGAGGCCGCCGCGCTCCACACGGCCCTTCGCCGGGCCGAGCTGGGACAGCCCGAGGGCTGGTGGCGGCTTCACGAGGAGCGGGGGCGAGTGATAAGCTCCCTCGTCAAACGTGGCTTCCATTCGGAGGCCGCAGTGCGGGCGGTCGATGAGCTGGCCCGCCAGAGGGAGAACGAGAGCCATGCGTCCCATGAACAGCGCGGAGATCCGCCAGAGCTTTCTTGACTTTTTTGCCTCCAAGGGTCACCAGGTGGTGCCCTCCTCGCCCCTTCTTCCCGCCGGGGACTCGACCCTCCTGTTTGCCAACGCGGGAATGAACCAGTTCAAGGACGTCTTCGCCGGACGGGAGCAGCGTCCCTACACGCGGGCGTGCTCCTCCCAGAAGTGCGTCCGGGCCGGCGGCAAGCACAATGACCTGGAGAACGTCGGCTACACGGCGCGGCACCACACCTTCTTCGAGATGCTGGGGAACTTCTCCTTCGGGGACTACTTCAAGCGGGAGGCGATCGGTTTCGCCTGGGAGCTCCTCGTGGAGGTCTGGGGGCTTCCGCTGGATTGTCTCTGGTTCACCGTCTACACGGAGGACGACGACGCGGCCCGTCTCTGGGAGGAGGTGGGAGCGCCCCCGGAGAGAATCCTGCGCTTCGGCGAGAAGGACAACTTCTGGGCCATGGGGGAGACCGGTCCCTGCGGCCCCTGCTCGGAGATCCACTACGATCGTGGCGCGGATCCCGCCGCCCCCGGTCGCGCGGAGCTGGTCAACGGTCCCGGTGACGACATCATCGAGATCTGGAACCTGGTCTTCATGCAGTACGAGCGCGACGCGGCGGGAACCATGCACCCGCTGCCACGCCCCTCCATCGACACCGGCGCCGGCCTGGAGCGCATCGCCGCCGTCATGCAGGGTGTGGAGACCAACTACGACACCGACCTGTTCACACCGCTCCTGGCGGCCATCTCGGAGCTCGCGGAGCGGCCCTACAGGCCCGGGGACTCCTCGGCGCCGGCGTTCCGCGTCATTGCCGACCACCTCAGGGCGGCCACCTTCCTGATGACGGACGGCATCAGTCCTTCCAACGAGGGACGGGGCTACGTGCTGCGGCGGATCATCCGGCGCGCCCTTCGCTACGGTCGGCAGCTCGGCCTCGACGGGGCCTTTCTCCACACGCTGGTGCCGTCCGTCGTCCAGCTGATGGGCGACTTCTACCCGGAGATCGTCGAGCGCCAGGAGGTCGTGACAACGCAGCTTCGCCAGGAGGAGGAACGCTTCGCCCGAACCCTCAACGTCGGTACGGACCTGGCGCTGCGCGAGCTCGAGAAGATCAAGCGGGCGGGCGGCCGGGAGGTGCCGGGAGAGCTGGCCTTCGATCTCTACCAGACCCACGGCATCCCCATCGAGCTGCTGGAGGAGTTCGCCTCGGACGAGGGCTTGGGCCTCGACCGGGAGGGATTCCAGGCTGCTCTGGAGGAGGAACGCCGGCGCGGGCAGGCCTCCTGGAAGGGCGACGTGCTCGCCAGGTTCCGGCCGGAGTACGAGGAGCTGGCGGAGCGGGGCATCACATCGGAGTTCATCGGCTACGATCGGCTCGAGGCCTCCTGCCGGGTCGAGGCGCTGCTGGGACCGGACGGCGAGGTGGACTTGCTGACTGCAGGCTCCACCGGCGAGGTGGTGCTGGAGGCCACGCCGTTCTACGCGGAGTCGGGCGGCCAGGTCGGCGATACCGGAGAGCTCTTCTGGGAAGGGGGCCGGGCGCGGGTGACCGACACGCAGAAACCCCTCGAGGGTCTGATCGTTCACCACGTGGAGATTCTCGAAGGGGCCCTGCGCCGCGGCGTCACCGTGCGGGCGCAGGTTCTCGAAAGCACACGCCTGGATACCCAGCGCAACCACACCGCCACCCACCTGCTGCATGCAGCGCTCCACCGCGTTCTCGGGCCGGCCGCCCAGCAGGCCGGCTCCCTGGTGGCGCCGGACCGCCTGCGCTTCGACTTCAACTGGGGCGATCCGGTGACGCCGGAGCAGCTCGAGGAGATCGAGCGGATCGTCAACGCCGAGATCCTGCGGAACCTCCCCGTCAGCAAGGAGTACATGGCCATCGACGAGGCCCGGGCGGCCGGTGCCATGGCCCTCTTCGGTGAGAAGTACGGGGAGCGGGTCCGGGTGGTCAGCATCGGCGGCGGCTCCGTGTCGCGGGAGCTCTGCGGCGGCTGCCACGTGGAGCGCACGGGGGACATCGGTTTCTTCAAGGTGCTGGCCGAGCGGGGCATCGCCGCCGGTGTCCGGCGGATCGAGGCCGTGACCGGCCGGGGCGCCGTGGAGTGGGCCCAGGAGTTGAGCCGGTCGGCCCACGGCCTGGCCCATCGCTACCAGACCTCCTTCGAACGGCTGCCGGAGGTGCTCCAACGCCGCGACGAACAGCTGGAGAAGCTCCAGGAGGAGGTCCGGGCGCTCAAGCTCAAGCTGGCCTCGGGCGACGCCGGGGGAGGGGAGATCCGGACGGATGTGGAGGGCGTGATCGTCGTGGCCCGGCGCGTGCCAGAGATGGCCGTGCCGGATCTGCGGAACCTGGCGGATACCCTACGGCAGAAGCTGGGATCCGGCGTGGTCGTGCTCGGCATGGAGGCCGGCGGCAAGGCGACGATCCTCGTGTCGGTGACGGAGGATCTTACGAGCCGCCTGCGGGCGGGGGACATCGTAAGAGCCCTGGCGCCGCTGGTGGGCGGCCGCGGCGGCGGCCGGCCCAACCTGGCCCAGGCCGGTGGACCCCACCCCGAGAAGCTCGGCGAGGCGCTGGAGTCGGCTCCTGGCCTCGTGGGAGAGCTGTTGAAGAGCTGAGTCACGCGTCGCCCGGCAGAAGGCCGGGAGGCTTGCAGCGGGCGGTTGGTGTCCGGGGTCCCCGGGTGAGCGGGCGGCGGTGACGGCGGGGGCCCACATGTGCCAGCTGCCGGTGGGGCGCGAACGCCATCCGGGGCACGGGCGCCATCATCCGTTGAGCACCGCGTGCGCTGGCGTCCTCTGATCATCGCGGTCCACCGTGATGTCGGGTTGGCTGGTGGCCGGTCTGACCATCCTCCACACCCGGGGGCCTGGTGCTCGACGAGACCGTCCGCCGCCGGTCCGCTGGCCTGGTACCGGGCGATTGAGGGGCGGGTGGAGGAGAACGCCAACCGTGGAACCGATCACGGCCACGCAGCTCCCATGCTGCTCCTGGGAGGCAACGTGGCCGGGGGCGTCCACGGAACCTTCCCAGGTCTCGAGCCGGGGAACATTCGGGAATCGATGTCGAGGTCACGACCGGTTTCCGGCGCGTGCTCTCGGAGGTGCTGATCCGGAGGCTTGGGAACCCCTTGCTGGGGAGGGTGTTTCCGGGTTTCTCGGAGTACCGGCCGCTCGGAGTCGTACGGGGTGATGACCTGGCGCCGGTCTACGGCGGTGGGAGCGGTGCGTCGGGGAGGCTGGCGCGCCGCGTTCGGAGGGTGGCCGCGGGCTGAGCTTGGCCGCCGGCGGTGGCACGGTACGGGAGCTCGCAGGGGGGCGGCGGCTCTTCCTCGCCCAGCCTGACCCGGACGGTTTCTGAGCTCAGGGTGAAGACCTCGCCGGCGCTGACGAGGCAGCGGTACCAGCCATCGAGGCCCCTGGACATCCGCCGGATCGTCAGGACCGGACCGTGGATGCCCGCGAAGCGCCCGTCGTCCTCGAGATCGACGCCATCCCGCTGCCAGGTGAAGCTTAGGTCTTCGGGGTTACCCACCCGGATCCGGAGCTCGACCTCGGCGCCGGCTTGTGCGGGGGGAGGGGTAGCTGGCCCGTCGATCCGCGGCCAGGGGTCCGTCCTCGAGCTGATCCAGACCGTGGTGTGGATCTCATTGCCGAAACGCCACAGCCCTTCGCGCTCCAAACGGAAGCGGAGCGGGGCGTCCAGGTCGACACCTGGAGGAATGGCGGGGGTGGTCACGGGAACGGTGAAGCTGACGATACCGCCCGGGGGAACCGCGCTCCCCTCCGGCAGCTCCACCGGGTCCGCCACCAGATCAAAGGGGTCGTGCGTGGGCGTCAGCCGATAGCCCTCGGCGGTGCTCCATACGGTGGTTCCCGTGTTCTTGACGACGACGTACATCACGCCGGAGTCCTCCGGCCGAAGGGTCATCCGGCTGCTGAGCGCAATCACCTCTGCGTCGTCCACCGGCGTGGCGGCGATGAAATCGCCGTAGGCGAAGTAGGCGTCCTTGGGCTCCATGCCGGGCCATGGTCCCAGGATCCCCCAGCCGGGATCGGACGGCGCGTCCATGATCTCGTAGAAGAAGATCCGGTCCATCCAGGACATGTCCCGGTCGGTCCGGAACCAGTCCCGGAGGAGGTTCGTGTAGAACCCCGCCTGATCGTGCTGGCCGCAGCGCTCGCTGTTCATCCCGGTCTCCGTCAGCCAGAACGGCCGGCCGAACCAACCCGCCTTCTGGAGGACCTTCTTGACCGACGGCGGATCCCACGGGTACGAGCCGCCGCGGTCCAGCGCCTTGGTCACGTCGGTGTGGCTGCAACTGCCGGGGTACAGATGATGGCTCGCCACGTCAAGCACGTTACGGCCGGCCACGAGGCAGTCTTTCAGCCAGCTGTCCCAGTGGGCGCTCTGGAGGTGGGCCAGGGCGGGTCCCACCGCCAGGGCGGAGGGATCCGCCTCGTGAACGGCCCGCGCGCCCGGGAGAAGGATGGTGTCGATGTACTCCTGCCGGGTCCCTTCCCAGAATCGACCGAGGTTGGGCTCGTTCCACAGCTCCCAGGCGGCCACCTTTCCGTGGTAGCGGCGGGCGGCACGGTAGCAGAACCGCCGCCAGGCGACGGGGTCGGGGACCCCCGTGCCCGGCGATCCGGCGGTCGCCCAGGCCGGAGTTTCCTGGAGGATGGCGAGGATCCGGAGCCCGCGGGCATCGGCCTCGTCCACGAGAGCGTCGTAGACGCTCCAGTCCCAGCCGGCAGGTGCCGGCTGGACCACAGGCCAGAGAAAGTCGATCCGCACCCAGCCGGTCCCATTCTGGACGACACGGTCGAGCACCACTCCGGGGGGCACATGCACGTTGATACCGAAGCTCGAGGCGTGCAGCGGGACCACGAGCCAGCAAAGGGCGAGGACGAGGAAGAGGAGGCCGATGGCGGTTCCAGGACCACGGCATGCGATACGGATCTTCCCGCCACCGGGGATCGGGAGCGGTCGCACCGCGGCTCTTTTGCCGGGAATGGTGGGATTCCCCCCTCCGCGAACCATGGGAGACATCCGGGTGCCCGTCACCTTTCCATTGTCGCACGTTGTATGCGGAGAAGAAACGGCTCTCCTCGATGGGTTCGTTGGGCTGTCGCCCGCCTCCTCTGCCGGGCCTGTCCGGGGGGTGGAAGGAGCGCCGAGGCAGGAGAACCCAACGGCTGCCGCGCCACCCGGCTCTCCACCCGCCGCCGAGGGCGGACCTCCCGCTCGCTGCGGGAGGAGCCATGACACCACCGGGTTCGTATCGAGGTGGTGCCGGGGACTTGCCGGAAGGGGCAACGAGGTGTAGGATTGGACCTGAGGAGAGAGATTGAGCATCAGTCGCTTTTTCTGCTCCATGGTCCGATCGAAGATCCTTCCGCTCACTGTGCTGGTCGTCGTTTTCGGCGGGTGTGGCATCCATGCCGCCGACATCTTCGAGCCCTGGGAGCGGGGTCTCAGCGATGTGGAGCTCTTCCTCGGAACGGCCGAAGGGGGCCATCAGCAAGCCCAGGCCCTTGCAGGCTTTGGTTTCGGACGCGGAGGTTCCCTCGGACTCAGCGTGTCGACCGACGAGGGCTCGGCAACGCGGCTGGGTCTGTTGGTCGCCGTGACGGTTGCCGCGGGAAAGCGGACGGACCTCAGTCTGTGGGGCGAGTCCGGGCTTGCCGGCGCCTCCCTCGAGGTGGAGCTCGCCCATGCGGATTGGACCGCCGGCGTTCAGGTGGTCCACTGGCGCGAGGGCGTCGTTCCGTACGGGGTTCTTTCCCTCGCCGGGGAGGAGGGAGTGAAGCTGCGGCTTCACCCGCTGGCCGGCATGATGGTTCCCCTCGGGCGTGTGGAGCTTCACCTGGAGCTGTCCAGCCAGGAGCCCTTGGGCGGCGCGTGGCCCGTGCACCTGGCGGTGGGCCCGAACGTTCATCTGACGCCGTGGATGGAGGTTCTCCCGGAGCTCTCTCTCGTTCGCGAGGCCGGCGGAACGACCCATTGGGCGGCCACGGTGGGCTTCATCGTCGATCCGCGGCACTGGACGCGGCCGGAAAGATGATCCACGATGGGGCCATGAAGGGTGGCGCCGGACGGGACGAGAAGGGACGAGGATCCGGGGGGGAGAGAAGGGCCAGGATCCTTCTCGACGCGCGGGCGTTGCTGGGACCCAGGACCGGCGTTGGAACCTGGACCGTTCAGGTGGCGTCGGGACTGGCCCGGCGGTTCGGGTGGGAGGTGGAGCTGGCGGCCCACGAGCGACTCGACCTTCCACGGGAGCTTCGTTGCCCGGAGGTCCACGCGGTCCCGCCGCCGCGCCGGCATCTCCCGGGAACACTCTGGCTCCAGTGGCAGGTGCCCGGAGTTGTGCTGGAAAGGGGTGCCGGCGTTTTCATCGGCAGCCTGGCGATGGTGCCGCGGAGGTGCCCGATCCCCAGCGTCGTGGTGGTCCATGACCTGACCCCGCGGACCATGCCTGGCCGGCACACCCTCAAGAACAGGTGGTGCTTCAACGCCTACCTGGAGGCCTCTCTCGAGCAGGCGGCGCGGGTGGTGGCGGTCTCCCACGCCACGCTTCGCGAGCTGGCCGGGCTCTTTCCGTGGACCGAGGATCGGGCCCGGGTCATCCGGAACGGCGTCTCGGAGCGCTTCGAGCCGTTGACTGACGACCGCGACGCGGACCGGACCAGGCTCCGCTACGCGAACGGCCGGCCGTACATCCTTCATTTGGGGACCCTGGAGCCGCGGAAGGGGATCCCGACGCTGGTACGGGCGTGGGAAGCCCTCAAGGAGCGAGAGGTCTCGACACCCGACCTCGTCCTGGCGGGCAAGGAGGGATGGGGGCTCCGCGAGGTGCTGGACGGCGTCACGAGGTCGGCCTTCCGGCAGGCCATCCATCTTCCCGGCCACGTCTCCGACGCAGCGGCTGTCGAGCTGCTTCAACATGCCGAGCTCTTCGTCCTGGCGAGCGAGGCCGAGGGCTTCGGTCTTCCGCTGGCCGAGGCCATCTGCTGCGGGGCTCCATGTGTCGCGTCTGACATCCCGGTATTCCGGGAGGTCGGCGGCGACGCGGCGCTGTACGCTCCGGTTCGTGATCCCCGGGGGCTTGCGGCGGTCATGGAGAAAGCCCTGCGGGAAGATGTGCGGACCGGATTGCGCCGGGCGGCCGCCCTGAGAGCGCCGGATCTCCGGTGGGACCGGGCGATCTTCCAATGGAACGAGCTCCTGGAGGAGATCCTCGCCCGGGACTGAGCCGGGAACCTCCCGGCAACGGCCGCGGCATGGGGAGCCGCGGCGGCAGGTTCCCTGGCTAGCCCGGACGATTCCTCATCCATCTGCTGCAGGGCGGGAGGCACCGCGTCTGGCGGCGCTTTCTCGATTCACTCGCTCAATGTGCTTCAAGCACGCCCACGCTCGTGAACCTTGAGAGAGCGCCGCCAGCCACGGCGCCTTCCGCCCTTCGCGACGATGTCTGATGAATGATCCGGGCTACGGCGCCACCAGGCTGAGGGAGTTGACGAGGTCCAGCGTGCTCCCCTGCCACGTGCTGCTGGCCAGGGGGAGGCCGCCCTGGATGATCGCCTGGTCCACCAGGGAGGGGGAGATGGAGGGATCGATGGACTTGATCAGGGCCGCCGCCGCTGCGGCGAAGGGAGCGGCCATGGAGGTTCCCGAGGAGATCCCGTAGCGTCCACGGTCCAGGGCTCCGTAGATGTTTTCGCCGGGGGCCGCCACGATCGGTGGCTGTGTGCTGATGCTCGTGAAGGGGGCCAGGGAGCTTCCATCGGCCGCCAGGGCGGTCACCGCCAGGACGTGACTGTCCACGGCGGGGAAGGGGAGCGTCGTGGTGGGATCGTTGCCGGCCGCAGCCACCACGACAATGCCACGCTGGGCCGCTTTCTCGAGCAGCAGGTCGACCACGGTGGAACGGGTGTGGTAGGTCAGGGAGATGTTGATGACGTCGACGCCGCGATCGATGGCATCGGCCAGAGCCAGGGCCAGGCCGTAGGCCGTGCCGCCGCCGTCGTCGTCCAGCACGCGGTAGGGGAGGATCTTCGCCCCCGGAGCCGCCAGGGCGATGATGGAAGCGACGAAGGTGCCGTGGTCCGCGGCCTCGTCGATCAGGCCGTCCCCGTCCTCGTCGATACCGTCCCGGGTCGCCCAGGGCTCCAGGTCGCCGTCCACCACGTCCATCCCGCCGGGCAGGAGCCGGTCGGCGATCAGGGGATGACATGGCTCGACTCCCGTATCCATGATGGCGACCACCGTGCCGGTTCCGTCGGCCTGGGCCAGGGCCGACGGCAGTTGAATCTCGGTCGTTGCTGCCTGCTGCAAGTACTTCTCGATCGCCGGCGAGCGGTCCACCACCGGAAAACGCTTGCGAGAGGACTCGGGATCGCGGAACTGGTAGTTTGGCTCCACGGCGAGCACCTGGGAATCGGCCGTGATCCGGGCGAGCAGCTCGTCCGTCAGCTCGGTGTGATCCCAGCGGAACAGGAACCCGAGGTCTCCCACGGCCCCGGCAACCTCGGCGCCGTACCGGGAGGCCACCGTTGCGGAATCCGCTCCGGTGACGAGAACCACGAGGGCCTCCTGAGGCTCGAAGTCCTGGCCCTCCGTCGTGGCGGGAGCCGGGTCGTCACTGCGGATCTCGAGCGCCATGAGATTCCCCATCATGTTGAGCAGAGCGTGGATCTCGACGTGCCAGCCGACCTCGATCTGTGTCAGGACGTCGGCGTCGCCGTCGAAGCGCGTGGAGGGCGTGACGAGAACCTGCGTGCTGCCGTCGACGGAGAGGCTCGTCGCTCCAACTGCCGTGACGGAACCCTCGATGTCCCGGAGCTCCTGGCCTCCGGACTGATCACCCTCGAGGTCGATCTTCAGCGCGGTGTAGATGCCGCCGCGGTAGCTGCCCTCGACCTCGAGGAACTGCCCCTGCGCCAGGTCGCCGTACGCGGTCAGCCCGTTTTCGTAGACGGTCGTCGTGGTCACGTGGTAGATCCGGCCGTCATCGAGACGGAAGGCGTCGGGCGGGATCATCTCGGTGAGAAGCCCCGTGGACTCCATGTGAACCCCGGGCATGTGGCTGTCCCCGCCGCCGTCATCGCCGCCGCCCCCGTTCATCAGCTCGACGCTGGTGGCCCGGAAGTCCGCGCCGACGTAGCTTCCCTGGACCCTGACGGTGTCGCCGGGATCGAGATCGGCGACGGATCCGAGGTTGTGGTACTCGGTATCCTGGTCAACCAGGACGCTCAGGGCAGCGCCGTTGTTGGGCTGGAGCTCGAACGACTGGGGTCCGACCGAGAGGACGACTCCCGTCAGCTCGGTTTCCTCCCCGCCGCCGCTCCCGTCCATGAGCTCGACGCTGGCCGCTTGAAACCCGGAACCGGCGTAGCTTCCGCGGACCTCGACGATATCGCCCGTGTCGAGGTCGGCGATGGATCCGAGGTTGATGAACTGGGTTGCCGGGTCCACGAGGACCGTAACCGGGGCGTCGTGCTCGGGTTGAAGCTCGAAGGACTGGCCGCCCACGGACAGGACGGTTCCCATGAGTCCCATCTCGGAATGCCCCGAAACGGCTGCGATCCCCGCGGGGTGGGCCACGGCGCCGCCGGGGCCTGCCGGTGCCGGGAACATGGTCGAGAGAGCCGGCGTCAGGGAGGCGGCCGGAACAACGCAGGGGTCTGGCGGCAGGGGAAGTTGCCGTCCCGAGGGCCGCTGGATGGCCAGCCCCGCGGAACGGATGACGAGCGACCCGCCGGAGGCAGACCCGCGTCCGACGGCGACCACCTCGTCGCCGGGAGCGGGCGCAGCGGGATCGTCGGCGAAGAGAAGACCCTGCTCGAGGTTCAGCTTCACCCTCGTCCCGTCCGTCAGAGTCAGGGAGAAGGGGTAGTGGACAATGGCCACCGTACCGTGGACGACCACGGTCGAGGTCTCACCGGGGGTCATGCCGGTGGTCGTTGGAGCGATGGCCACGGCGATGACTGCAGCCAGCGCGATCGTCAAAGCCCTGAAGCGGGAGCAGGTATTCATGCGTTGGTCCATTGTCGATGATCCCCGTAGAGGTGAAAGTTGCCCCAAACGCCGGGACACGGATCGAGATCGCGCACGGCGGCGATGGCGGTCTGGTAGGCCCGGGAGGGGTCGTTCGTGCCGGCGAGGCTGCGGTGAAGGTTGAGATCGAAGGTGTAGGCCACGTGGTCCTCTACCGGGACGACGGGTCCGGCGACGGTCCGGACACCGCCGCCCATCAGCGCCAGGAGGAAGCCGGCGTAGCGGTCCCCCCCGGCCGGCGCCACGCGGAGCCCGGAGCAGACACCGAAGGAGACGAACCGAGCCGCCATCCGGGTGGCCGCCAGATCGTGGACACTGACGTAGTCCCCGTTCATGCGCAGGCCCGAGGCCATGGGAAGCCCGTCGAGAAAGACGGCGTGGCCTGCCAGGTGGACCAGCTCGTTCTGGCCCAGGAGCTCGAGGAACTCGTGCCGTCCCGCGGCCTGCACGACCCGAGCGCCGGGGATGGTCGACTCGAGCTCCGCCAGCTCCAGCTCGATCATTGGGAGATCCGGCGAGGGTGATCCGCTGACGGCGGCGCTCCGCGGAGGGCGTGGATGATCCTGGAACAGGACGAGCCCCGAGGCGGCGCCGGGCACGAGGCTGAACACCGTACGGTCGACCAGGGGTGCGCCTCCGGGACCGGGCAGCGCCGGCCACGGGATATGAAAGAGCACGTCGTGGGGAGCGATCCACAGGTGTCCCTCGGGATTCTCGGGTACCGGCACCTGGAGGATCTCGGCGAGTCGCGACAGTCGCAGGGAGAGCGCGGCCGTGGAGCGGGCCTTGTGGGCTCCCTCGAACCAGGTGCACACGTCCGTGTGGAAGCGCACGGACCCCACGAGCTGGCGCAGCTCCACGACGGCGTTCCTCCGGCGATGGACGTTCAGCCGGCCTTCCGCGGCGACGAAGATCAGGAGATCTCTGCGGTCGAGGAAGTACTCGACGAACACGTCGCCTGGCGGCAGGATCTCAAGAAGCTCCGTCGCCAACCCATCTCCGACCGTGCCGCCCGCCGGCACCCAGCTTCGCGCCAGCTCGGCCTCGAGATCCCTGAGCTGGCGCTCGATGTCACCTACCGCGCTGTGGATCTTCAGCCCGGAACGGCGCATCCTCGGCTCGTCCTCGCCGTTGGCCTCGGCCAGGAGGGAGGCCAGGCGCCGCCTCAGCTCCTGCCAGCGGAGGATCAGCGGGTCGTCGCCACGGTCGCACCGGTGGGCCAGCTCGTCGAGGAGCCAGCCGGTGCGGAGCCTGCTGGTGATGTCGAGTGCACGCCGACGGTCTTCCGGGCGGCCCCGTGCCAGCAGGGCCTCCAGGAGGTCGAGGTAGACGCCGCCTCGCGTCTCCAGGAAGGCCTGACGGTCCGCCACGGCGGCCAGACGGCCGTGGAGGCGGTCCGCCTCCCGGCCGGCCGCCTTGAGGTGCCGCACGGTCTGGGGGCCGCCCAACCGTCCCAGCACGTGGTGTGCCGTCATGCGGACCCAGGGGGAGACCCTGCGGCCGTCAAGAGCCTCCCGTGCCAGCCGACGTGCATTCTGTGCGTCGCCGCGTTCGAGGAACCGCCGGGCCGCCCAGGCGAGACCGGTGCGGCCGCGTTGCCGGAGGCCGGCCTTCACCAGGCGCCGGCCGGCGCGCGCCACGGCGGCCGGG
>JAADFK010000203.1 GCA_013152925.1 Acidobacteriota bacterium
AAAAAAGAAAAGAGTAGGGAGACCCTACTCGTTCATGGTCAGGGTCCCCTGGACCCAGGTGCCCACGGTCTCGAAGGTGCCGCCGGTGGCCTTCAGTATCACGTAGTCCTGGCCGATGATATCTCCGTTCTCGTCCATGGTCTTGTCGCCGGTAGCACCCTTGTAGCCCTTGCTGACCTCGTAGAGGGCATCCTTTATCTTCTCGCCGTCGTATGCGCCCGCGGCCTCGATGGCAGCCGCGATTATCATGGTGGCGTCGTAGGTGGTATCGGCGTAGATGCCGGGCTCCTCACCGGGGTACATTGCCTTGAAGCGGTCCAGGAAGTTCTTGTACTCCGGGGAGTTCACGTCCTGGGGAGCCGGCTTAGTCAGGAGCATGCCCTCCATCAGCTCAGACAGACCCGGATAGCCGAACATCTCCTCGGAGGCGATACCCTCTGCCGAAATCCACGGCAGGGTGATGCCCAGCTCCGCGGCCTGCTTTATCAGCACCGAGCCGTCCTGGGGATAGCCCACGAACATAATCATCTCGGCATCCGAGTTCTTGATGAGGCCCAGCTCGGTCCTGTAGTCGCCCTTGTTCTCGTCGAACTCCACCGTCACCACCACAGAGCCGCCTGCGGCCTCGAAGTTCTCCTTGAAGACCTTCTCGAAGGCGATGCCATAGTCGTTGTTCACCACCAGTACGGCGGCCTTCTTGTATCCCTGCTGCAGGGTCAAATCAGACATGACCTTGCCCTGGAGGTCGTCGGAGGCCACCACCCGGAAGATGTAGTCCCCGGCATCGGTCACAGCCGGACTCGTGGACGCAGGCGAGACCAGCACCACGTGGTTCTGCTCTGCCGCGGGTGCAACCGCCAGTGTCGAGGAGCTGGCCGCCGCCCCCACGATGGCCTGGACGCCGTTGACGTTGATGAGCTTGTTGCCGGCCTCTGCGGCCTTGGCCGGGTCGGTGGCGGTATCCTCGACGATGAGCTTCACCTTTGCCCCCAGGAGCCCGCCCTTCTCGTTTATCTCGGCCTCTGCGACCCTCGCCCCCTTGACCATACCCTCGCCGAAGGGTGCCAGGTTCCCGGAGAGGGGCATCAGGACCCCAATCTCAATCTCGGCCGGTGCCGCCGGGGCCTCGGTGGCCGCCGGTTCCCCACCGGTTTCCTTGACCCCCTCCCCCGCCGGCTGCTCCTTCTGGGCGCAACCGGCAGATAGAATGCCCAGTAAGAGGAGAGAAATCAATACCAAAGAACTGCTTCTCATGCACAATCACCTCCGCTGGCCTGGGTTTGAGAGGGTATCATATTTAAAGTTTTTCTGGGAATATAGAAGCAGGTGGTGAAATGGGGCGGCGTTGCACCGTACTGGTGCTCATCATGGCGGTTCTCGTGGTATCCCCGGGCTGCGGTGGGGCAGGGGACTCGAGCGCGCCCAGCCTGGAGGAGACCCGCCCGCCCCCCGCGACGGTACCCGTGCCCGGGGAATCCCCGGCAGGCCGTGCTGACAAGTGGGCCCAGGGGGCGGCCCCCACCAGGGCGGTCTTCCACATGGCGGTGGGACCCCGCCAGGCCTACCAGATGCTCCAAGAAGGCCGGGACATCGTCCTCCTGGACCTCCGGAGCGCGGAGGAGGCGGCCTCGGGGCGCATACCCGGTACCGAGGTGCGCATGGACTCACTTGCCCCGGACTTCACAGAAGAGCTGGACGGCCTGGACAGGAACCGGACCTACATGCTCTACTGCCGGGCGGGCGAGCGCAGTGCCGCCGCCATGACCGTGATGGAGGAGATGGGCTTTGAGCGGGTCTATGAGATAGAGGGCGGCATCGAGGCCTGGGCTCAGGAAGGCCTGCCGGTGGAGAGGTAGCCCCGGGCAATCCTCCTCAGGACCTCCCCGTCCACGGCCTCACCACTCTGGGCCGCCTCCTTCACCGCCCGGGTTATTGCCGCCAGCTCCTCCTCGCCCACGGCGATGCCCATCCCTTCCAGGCAGGCCCGCACCGCCGCCCTGCCGGTGTGCTTGCCCAGGACGAACCTCCGCTGCTGGCCCACCACCTCCGGCAGGAAGGCCTCGTAGGTGAAAGGGTTCTTCAAGACCGCCGAGACGTGGATGCCGGACTCGTGGGTGAAGGCGTTCTGCCCCACCACGGCCTTGCCGGGGGCCTTCCTCACCCCCGAGCGGGCCTCCACCAGGGCAGACAGCCCTGCCAGGGCCTCGGTCTCTATGCCCAGGTCCAGGCCGTAGAGGAGCTTCAGGGCCATGACCAGCTCCTCGGTGGGGCAGTTCCCGGCCCGCTCCCCCATACCGTTGACCGTCGCCGAGACCGCCCCGGCCCCGGCACGCACCGCCGCCAGGCTGTTGGCCAGGGCCAGGCCGAAGTCGTCGTGGCAGTGGACCCCCAGGGGGATGTCCAGGACCCTGACCAGCTCCTCGACCAGGCGGGCCAGTGCCTCGGGGAGGATACAGCCCACGGTATCCGAGATGTGGACCCTGTCGGCCCCTGCCAGCTCGGCCTCCATGAAGAGGTTCAGGAGGGCGGGCCCGTCCGGGTCCCGTCCTCGGCCGAGAGGGCCGTGAAGAGACCGTGGTCCTTGGCGTACTCCACCGCCGAGACGGCCATCTCCCTGGCCTCGTTGAAGGGCATCCCGAGTTTCTCCTTCAGATGGATGGGGGACGTGGCCACGAACACGATCACCCCGTCGGCCCCGGCACCGATGACCCGGTCGATGTCCGCAGGCTCCGCCCTGGAGAGGGCCAGGATACGGGCCTCAAGGCCCAGCTCGCAGACGGCCTTCACCGCCTCCTCTTCCTCCCTGGAGACCGCGGGGAACCCGGCGTCTATCTCGGGGATGCCCGTCCCGTCCAGGGCGCGGGCAATCTCCATCTTGTCCTCCACCGAGAAGGCCACCCCCGGCACCTGCTCCCCCTCCCTCAGTGTGGAATCATAGACAGTAAGCTCCCGGGGGGCGAGTTTCGTGTTGTAGGGGCTGACCATCCACCTCTCGTCTGCCACGGCTCACCCCTCCAGCATCCTCTTGGCCACCTTCCGGGCCAGGGCCATCACCGCCAGCATGGGGGGTCTGCCCGGGGCCTCGGGCAGTAGGCTGGCATCGGCCACGTAGAGTCCCTCTATCTCAGTATCCAGCTCCCCTGACCTAAGTGGATAGGTCCCGCCCTGGTGGACCCCCCGCACCTGGGTCACGGCCGTGCCCTCCACCCCCATATCAGCCAGGACCGCCCTGGCCGCCCGCACGCCCCTCGCCAGCCTTTCCCGGTCCCCCTCGGTGAGGGTCTTGGTCACCTTCCCGTCCCGGACCTCACCCTGGTTATCGTCCCTTATCTTGACCATGAGGCCAACTATGTCCCGGAGAGGTTTTTCTAGTTTGCCCTGGAGGAAGACCGAGGAGTGGGGCGAGAGTATGAACCCGTCCAGCTCGAACCCCATGGGGAGCTCTCGGTCCTGGCCGGCACCCTCGAGGACGCCGCCCACGGTAACGAAGGGGTCCACGAAGAGGCTGCCCCCGGCATCCACGCCGCTGGCCTGGAGGATGGCCGGCGTGTGCAGGGCACCTGCCGAGAGGACCACCTCGTCAGCCTCCACTACCACCCTCCTGCCGTCCACAAACCCCTCGACCCCCCGGACCTCGCCCCCCTCGGAGATGACCCGGGCCACCCTGAAGTCGTGGACCACCCGGCCACCCAGGCTCCGCCGGGAGTCCCACCTGGCCCCGGAGAGGCACCCGAAGGCGCACCTGCCGCACCCGGTGCACCTGGTGAAATCGATGAACTTGGGCATTGGGACCGGCCCGTACCCGGAATCCTCCATGAGCTCGTAGAGCCGCCGGGTGATTCCCCCCATGGCCTCCACCGGCACCGGGGATACCCCCAGGACCTCCTCGAGGAAGTCCATCTCACCGGTGATGTCCACCCCCAGGGAGCGGCACTCCTCCTCCAGCGCCCGGACGGCGTTGCCCAGGGAGACGGTGGTGGAGCCCCCCTGGCAGATGGCCTGCCATATCTCCAGGCCGCCTGCATCTATTATCTCGTAATACTTCGCAGGCAGGTCCGTGGCCCCGCACCCCTTGAGAGGCGGTCCGGCCTCCAGGACGGTGATGTCCCTCCTTCCTGAGAGGGCGTCAAAAACCATGGAGCCCCCGGCACCGGAACCTACTATCACGGTCTTCATCAAGCAAGCCCTTCGGCAGAAGCCCTATTTAACAGTGTCCTACAGACCACCGGTCCTTGCCCTGGCCTTGTAGAGGGCCACGATGCAGTCGGCACATTTGCATTCCGGAGTGAGCTGGGGCATCCTGTTCTCCTCGTCGATGAGCCTGCACCCCAGGTTTTCCTGGTCCAGATAACGGCATTCCGTGTTCACGCCAGGAAACATGCCTAATAAATGCGGGCAGAAGATATTTAGAGTTGAGGTTTACAATTTTGGTTATATTGGTTGAAAAAAAATTCAATCTGGCATGGGCATCTCCTCCCTCTCCAGCACAATCTCAAGGAGGAAGGGCTCCCCAGATCTCAGGGCTGCGG
>JAADFK010000204.1 GCA_013152925.1 Acidobacteriota bacterium
CGTTGCAAGGCCACGAGGTAGTCGAAGGGGGAGACGCCGGCAAGCTCCGCGGTGTAGATCAGCGTCATGAACAGGTCGCCGACCCGGGCGCTGGCCTCGCTCTTTTGCGCTCATCGGTCTGCGCCTTGAGCCACTTTTTGAGCGCCTCCATCACCGGCCCGCTGTGTTGCTGATGCAAGCGCAGGCGCTGCTCGGGGGACATCACCTGCTTGCAGGTGTTAGCGTCCAGCCCCAGTACGGCGATCCCGCCGTTCCCCGGTCACGTTCGTTGAGGCTTTCCTGCTGAGCAGCCCGCTGGCGGCGTGACCGTTGCCCCGGAGCCGGCAGGCGGAGGGGAACGGGCTCGCCAAACGCTTCCCCTGCCTGGAAGGCTGCCGTATCGTAGCGTTGCGTACCGATGACGAATAAAGGTGAGGCGGAGCGCCCGTTTTTTCACAAAACACGCCCCGCCTCGTGCTGGATTGGAGCCAGCCCATGAAGCATATCGAATGGAGCCGCTCCTGGCTAGGGTCCCTTCATTGATCACCTCCCCGAGGTAGACGACGTGCGGCCGAAGCGGTGCTCGCGGTGCAAGACGCCGGCCCGGCGCGGCAAGCGCGTGGTCTTGCATGGGCACGGCTGCAGGACCCGGATGGTCGTGGTGGGGCCGGTGCTGGGCGACGACGCGGCGCCGGCCGAGGTGCTCGAGTGCTGGCAGCGCCGATATCGGTGCACGGCCTGCGAGGCGATCCTGGTGGTGCTGCCCACCGGCGTGATGGCTCGCTACCTGTACAGCACGGCGGCCATCGTCATGGCCTTTTTCCTGGTGGCGGAGCGTCCCGTGGGACAGGGCCTGTCGCAGGCCGAGGCGTACGACCGGCAGGGGATGCTCCGGGACGTGACCAGCCGGGCCTTCAGGGATCCGTCGCAGCGCTGGCGCTCTGTGGGGCGCTGGGCCCGGTGCGCCAGGCCATGGTGGACAGGCTGGGCCGGGGACATCAGCGCCTTGCTGCATCTGTTGGTGCAGCGAGCGGGAGATCAAGATGTGTCGGGGGCGGTCGGCGTCGCCGTGGACAGTCACGCCGGGTGGGGGTGCGCCATGTGATCGCTGCGGCCAAAATCCGCCCACCATCGGTGGTCCACCTCCGGGGCGGCGCGGCGGGCATCCTCCAGAAATCGGGCACAGACAGCCCATCACGGAGGAGACCCATGAAGACCCCGAAACCATCGAGGCGGGAGAGGATTGCCCTGTTCCGGCTCGGCATCATCGGCGACCTGCTGAGCCGAGAACTCGAGCCAGGACAGCTCAAGCAGGAGTTCGAGGAGCGCGCAAAGAAACGCTACCGGCCGCCAGGGGCCAAGCGCACCCGGACCTTTCACTTCAAGACCTTGCAGAGGTGGTACTACGCCGCCAAGGCGGACCTGGCCGGCGGCCTGCTGCCCAGGTCCCGGGCCCGGGGCTTTGCCCGCAAGCTCGATGACGCGCAGCGCGACCTGTTGCTGCAGATGCGCATGGAAAACCCGTCGGCGGCCGCCGAGCTGGTGCTGTCCGAGGCGGTGCGCAACGGCATCGTGGCCGAGGGTCAGCTCAGCGAGCCGACCCTGCGGCGGCTGTACCGCAGCGCCGGGCTGCCCCGCGTCTCGCAGCGCCGGGCCGGCCGCAAAGAGGACGTGCAGCGCCGCCGCTGGCAGGCCGAGCACCCCGGCGACCTGTGGCACGGTGACGTCTGCCACCTGGCCCAGCTCGACGGCCAGGGCCGCCCGCGCCGCGTGTTGGTCCACGGCTTGCTCGACGACGCCAGCCGCTACTGCACGGCGCTGATGCCCCGCTACCTGGAGCGGGAGCGGGACATGCTCGAGGTCTTCTGCGGCGCCCTGCTGCGCCACCCCGCCCCCAAGACCCTGTACCTGGACAACGGCGCCTGCTACAGCGGCGAGCTGCTGCAGCTGGTCTGCAAGCGCCTCGGCATCCACCTGGTCCACGCCAAGCCCTACAGCCCCGAGGCCCGGGGCAAGATGGAGCGTTTTTGGCGCACCATGCGCCAGCGCTGCACCGACCACCTGCCGCCCAGTGCCGACGCCCACCAGGTGGGCGTCGGCCCTGTGGGCCTTTTTGGACGCCGACTATCACCGCAGGCCCCACGCCGCGCTGATGGGCCAGACGCCGCGCCGAGGCTACCTCGAGGGCCTGCCCCGGCTGCCCGCGCCGCTGTCTGCCGCCCAGCTCGCCAAGGCCCTGGAGGTGTCGGTCACGCGCCGGGTGCGCAACGACTGCACCTTCGACCTCTCCGGCACCACCTACGAGGTGGACGGCCGCCACCTGGCCGGCAAGCGGGTCACCGTCATCGTCGACGGCCTGACCGACCGCCCCCTGCGCGCCACCTGGCAAGACCAGGCCCTGCGCTTCGGCCCCTGCGACCCCGTCAAAAACTGCCACCGCAAGCGCGGCACGGCCGCGGCCGAGGCAGACACCAGCACTTCAACCGCCGGCGCTGCCGCCGCCTCGTCGCCCTTCGACCCCGTCGCGGCGCTGCTGCAAAAGGCACGGGAGGTCTCCGATGAGTGACCGCGTACAGCAAGCATTCGGGCTGGCGCACCAGCCCTTCGACAAGGACATCCCGGTGGACCTGCTCTGGATGGACCAGGGAAGGCAGCAGGCCCTCGACCGACTGGTCACCACGGTGCAGCACCACCAGCACGCCATCGTCCTGGGCGAGTCCGGCGTCGGGAAGACCTGCGTGCAGCGGGCCCTGCACGAGCAGCTCTCCCCCGTGCACTACCGCGTCCAGTACGTGGTCCACGTCACCCTGGGGCCCAGGGACTTCTACCGCCAGCTCTGCTACGCCCTCGGCATCGAGCCCAAGGCCAACCCCCGCCGCCATGTTCGAGGCCATCCAGCGCGAGTGCATCTGTGCCGCCACCGAGCACCGCGCTCACAGCGTGCTGGTGCTCGACGAGGCCCGGACGCCACCCTCGGACACCTGCACCTGCTGACCAACTTCCGCTGGGACAGCGAGCCCCTGCTGTCCCTGGTCCTCGTCGGCCTGCCCGAGCTGCACGACCGCATGCGCCTCGGCGTCCACCGCTCCCTGCTCACCCGCATCCACACCAAGGTCGACATCACGCCCGGCTCCCCAGAGATGACCGCCGCCTATGTCCGCAAGCGCCTCGAAGACGCCGGCGCCAAAAACGAGCTGTTCACCGCCGACGCCCTGGCCGTGCTCCACGAGCTGTGCGGCGGCCTGCTGCGCAGCATCGACGTGCTGGCCCTGGCGGCGCTCCGCCTCGCCGCCGAAAAGGACCTGCGGCTCATCGACCGCGACGTGGTGCGTCAGGCCCTGCACCAGACACCGCTCGGTTGACCCCCTCCTCTCGCCCCGGCTCGTCGCCCGGCGCCCCCACGCCGGGCAGCGGGCAGGCGCGACGTAACGCATGGAGTTCACCATGGAACCGTTTGCAGTCACCCGCATCGCACACATCACGCCCCGCAGCCAAAACCACCGCTGGCTGGTCGACGGTCTGTGGGCCGACCAGGCCGTCGGCTTCATCGGCGGACACCCCAAGACGGGAAAGACCTGGCTCGCCCTCGAACTCGCCGTCGCGGTCGCCGGCGGACGGCCCTGCCTCGGACGATTCCCCGTCCGCCACAAGGGCCATGTCCTGCTCTACGCCGCGGAGGACACCGCCGACGACATCAGGCAGCGGGTCTGCGCCATCGCCCGGACCCGCGGCATCGAGGACATCAGCCGCCTCGCCATCGGCCTGATCTCCGAGCAAAACCTCAGGCTCGACAGCCTCGAGCACCAGCAGCGCCTCGCCGCCACTGTCGACAAGCTCCGCCCACGCATGCTCATCCTCGACCCCCTGGTCAGGCTCCACAGAGCAGATGAAAACTCCGCCGCGGACGTCAGCTCCATGCTGCACTACCTCCGGCAGCTCCAGCGCAACTGTGCCGTCGCCATCGTCCTGGTCCACCATGTCAGAAAGGCCGCCGCCAACCACCCGGGCCAGGCCCTGCGCGGCTCCGGCGACCTGCACGCCTGGTCCGATAGCAGCCTGTACCTGCTGCCACGAAAAGGAC
>JAADFK010000205.1 GCA_013152925.1 Acidobacteriota bacterium
GCCATCAACAAGTTCGACCATCCCAAGGCCCTCGACGCCCTGCGCGACGTCCGCAAGCAGTACCGGCGCTGCCATCTGCTTTTCGAGGGGCCGCCCGACGAGGACCTGCCCGTCTTCGCCACCATCGCCAGCCAGTTCCACGACCGGGGCGTCAACGCCCTCTACCTGGCCGTCATACGGACCCTCGAGAAGCGCTTCGGCCGGGCGTGGCACCTGGAGTCCACACAAGCCGAGCCCGCTGGAATCCCGGTCCGCCATCCCATCATCCCAACGGACCGGACGGGCTACCTCCGGGAGATCGCCCGCACGGTGCGCTCCTACAAGGGCTGGGCGAAGGAGCAGGTGCGGACCGCGGACCGTCTCTGGCAGCTCGTGGGCGCCCGGGCCATCCTCTGCGCCAGCAACGGCGCCGGTGAAACCGGGGAGCTCTGGAAGCTCTTCGAGGAGATCGTCGCCGGCGCGGTGAGACCCGAGCCCCAGCTCGCCGACATCGACGCCGAGATCCGCCGCCTGGCCCACGGCCTCGACGACGACGCCCGCGAGCTCCTGGCCGCCTGGCCCCGTATCCGGGACGATTACGCCGGGGAGGAGTTCATGTACACCGTCCGCGGCCGCGAGATCCGGGTCCCGCTGGTCAGCGAGTCCCTGGCCGGCTCCAAGATCCCCAAGGTCAAGCTCCCGGACTCCGAGCGCTGGGGCGAGATCCTCGAGTACCTGCTGCTGGAGAACATCCCTGGCGCCTTCCCCTACACGGCCGGCGTCTTTCCCCTCAAGCGCACGGGCGAGCTGCCCACGCGGATGTTCGCCGGCGAGGGTGGCCCCGAGCGGACCAACCGCCGCTTCCACTACCTCTCGGACGGCCAGGGCTTCGCCCGCCTCTCCACGGCTTTCGATTCGGTCACCCTCTACGGGGAGGACCCCGACACCCGCCCTGACATCTACGGCAAGATCGGCGAGTCCGGCGTCTCCATCTGCACCGTCGAGGACATGGAACGGCTCTTTGCCGGATTCGACCTGTGCGCGCCCACCACGTCCGTCTCCATGACCATCAACGGTCCGGCCCCCATGATCCTGGCCATGTTCATGAACGCCGCCGCCCGCCAGCAGGCCCGCCGCCGCCTGATCGAGAGCGGCCGGCTGGACGCCCCCATCGAGGAGGCGCTCCAGCCCATCGCCGGCGGCAAGGGCTGGGAGACCCTGGAGGAGCTGCTC
Source organism: Acidobacteriota bacterium (assembly GCA_013152925.1). Taxonomy (GTDB): domain Bacteria; phylum Acidobacteriota; class Thermoanaerobaculia; order Thermoanaerobaculales; family Sulfomarinibacteraceae; genus JAADFK01. The sequence continues at coordinate 1,213 of JAADFK010000205.1, forward strand.
GAGCCCGGCGAGTGGGAGCAGGTCCTCGCCGAGACCGTCACCGTGGTGCGCGGCACCGTCCAGGCCGACATCCTCAAGGAGGACCAGGCCCAGAACACCTGCATCTTTTCCACAGAGTTCGCCCTGCGCATGATGGGCGACATCCAGCGCTGGTTCGTGGACCACGACGTCAAGAGCTTCTACTCGGTCTCCATCTCCGGCTACCACATCGCCGAGGCCGGGGCCAACCCCATCTCCCAGCTGGCCTTCACCCTCTCCAACGGCTTCACCTACGTGGAGTACTACCTGGCCCGCGGCATGCACATCGACGAGTTCGCCCACAACCTCAGCTTCTTCTTCTCCAACGGCATGGACCCCGAGTACACCGTCATCGGCCGGGTGGCGCGCCGCATCTGGTCCACCGCCATCCGCAACCGCTACGGCGGCAACGAGCGCTCCCAGAAGCTCAAGTACCACATCCAGACCTCGGGCCGCTCCCTCCACGCCATGGAAATCGACTTCAACGACATCCGCACCACCCTCCAGGCGCTCCTGGCCATGGCCGACAACTGCAACTCCCTCCACACCAACGCCTACGACGAGGCCATCACCACGCCCACCGAAGAATCCGTCCGCCGCGCCGTGGCCATCCAGCTGATCAACGCCCTGGAGTTCGGCCTCCTCAAGAACGAGAACCCCTGGCAGGGCTCCCACTTCATCGAGTGGCTGACCGACCTCGTGGAGGAGGCCGTCCTCGACGAGTTCGAACGCCTGGCCGAACGGGGCGACGTCCTCGGCGCCATGGAAACCATGTACCAGCGCTCCAAGATCCAGGAGGAGAGCCTCCACTACGAACGCCTCAAGCACACCGGCCAGTACCCCATCGTCGGCGTCAACACCTTCCTCAAACCCGAAGCCTCCGCCGGCAACGAGACCGAGGAGATCCCCCTGAGCCGCTCCACTCCCGACGAGAAGGATGCCCGCCTCGCCCACCTTCAAGACTTCCACGCCCGCCACCGGGCCACGGCGGCCGAGGCCCTCGACCGCCTCAAGGCCACCGCCCGCGAAGGCGGCAACACCTTCGCCGAGCTCCTCGACACCGTCCGCCACTGCTCCCTCGGCCAGATCACCCACGCCCTGTTCGAGGTGGGAGGGCAGTACAGGAGGAGCATGTGACGTGCGACCCGGACTTGCGTCCCGCAAGTCCGCCGGTCGCACGTCATCCCGAGCGGAGCCGAGGGATCTCCCCGCAAGCCATCCGAACCGGCCGCCTCCAACACCCACCACAACAGCGTCCCGCAAGTCCGCCGGTCGCACGTCATCCCGAGCGGAGCCGAGGGATCTCCCCGCAAGCCATCCGCCCCGCAGAACCGGCCACCCCCGACGCCCACCACACCTGCGTCCCGCAAGTCCGCCGGTCGCACGTCATCCCGAGCGGAGCCGAGGGATCTCCCCGACAACAGCCAGCGCCCCGAGAAACCAGGCCCGCCGATGGGCTGTGAGATCCCTCCGCTTCGCGGTGCTTCGCACCGCTCCGGTCGGGATGACGGGGGGGGTGGTGCTCCGCACCGCTCCGGTCGGGATGACGGGGGGGTTGGTGCGCCCCACCGCTCCGGTCGGGATGACGGGGGGTTGGTGCGCCCCACCGCTCCGGTCGGGATGCCCCCCTCTGTCATCCCGACCGAGCGAGCGTAGCGAGCGAGTGGAGGGATCTACCGGCAAGCCTCAACGTCCCCAGAAAGCCCCCCGAGACGCTAGCAACGCAAGCGACGAGGTCTCCCCCTCCCCGCCGTCCCGCCTCACCCCCCGTACAGCTCCTCCAGCGCCGGCTCCACCACCCGCCAGCCGAAGCGCTGCCGCACCATCTCCCGCCCCGCCTCCCCGAGCCTCCGGGCGTGCCCGGGGCCGCCGGCCAGCATCCCCACCGCCTCCGCCATGGCGTCCACGTCCCCCTGAGGCACCCGGATGCACCCGGCCGCCGACCACTCCCGAGCTCCCCCGGCGTCCGCCACGATCACCGGCGTGCCGCACGCCAGCGCCTCCACGCCGAGAATGCCGAAGGGCTCCTGCCAGAGCGCCGGGAAGAGGAGCGCGCGTGCCCCGGACAGCTCCGCTTCGAGCGACGAGCCATCGAGCCATCCCAACCGGATGGCTCCCTCGAGCTCTCCCGCCAGCGGCCCCTCCCCCGCCACCCGGAGCGGCAACGGCCGTCCCGCCAGCTCCCACGCCCGCAGGGCGTCGAGCGGCGCCTTGTGCCGCACCAGCCGCCCCGCGAGGAGGAAGTACCCACCCGCCTCGGACGGCCCTTCACGAACCTCCACCGCCGGTGGTATGACCCGGGCGCCGGACACACCCACCGCCTCGAGCTCCGCCGCCATGTAGTGGGAAAGCACCACGATCCGGGCACCCCGGATGGCGTCCAGCCGCGCAGCCGTCAGCCCGAGCATCCGCCGCCGGTACCCGTCGTCGGCGAGACAGATCCGGCAGGCGTCATCCTCAGGCGCCACGCCGCACCGTCCCCCGCCCGGCAGGGTCTTTCCCAACCCCGGGCAGAAGAAGCGATGATCCTGGATTGTGACGATGGACCTTCCCGTGGCCGCCGCCGCCCGCAGCACCACCGGGTTCATCACGTTCTGCACGTGGACCCGGTCCGCCCCCGCCAGCAGCTCCTCGAGACCGGCCAGGCCCGCCGGAGAGGACGTGGCCGAGGCCAGCCCCCGCACCCGCGCCACCCGAACACTTCCCGGTAGCTCCACCCCCGCCTCCCGCCGCCCGCAGCCCACCGTCACCCCGAACCCCGACCCCACCACCCACCCGATCAGCTGCAACAGATGCCGGTCCGCTCCCCCACGCACCGAGAGCCTGTCGGTCAGGTAAAGGATCCTCATCCCGCCATGGTAGCCCTCCCGGATCCGACCCCGGAGCCCAACGCGGAATCGGCAGAGCAACCGAAAGAACCCCGGGGCCTTTCCCCCTCGTCACATGGGAAGTGCGGCCTTCCCGCATTCGAGGTGCCGTTCGACCACCCGTACCACGTCATCCCGAGCGAAGCCCGCCAGGAGCCGAGAACACAAGAGTGGCCCTTGCTTTCCCTTCCTTTCCCGGTGTCCCCTCCTTTCCCCGTCGGGATGCCCCCCCCTCTGTCATCCCGACCGAGGGAGCGTAGCGACCGAGTGGAGGGATCTCGCCGACACGCCCAGCGAACCGGGAAACCAGGGCCGCCGGTGCGCTGTGAGATCCCTCCGCTCCGCGGCGCTCCGCACCGCTCCGGTCGGGATGACAGGGGGGATGGGCGCGTCGCACCGCCCCGGTCGGGATGACAGGAGGGATGGGCGCGTCGCACCGCTCCGGTCGGGATGACGGGAGGGGCGGGTGCGTCCCACCGCTCCGGTCGGGATGACAGGAGGGGTGGGTGCGTCCCACCGCTCTGGCCGGAATGGCGGTCAAGGGTCGGGAGGCACGTGGAGGGACCGGAGATTCTCGGGTATCGGTCGAGTTGGCGTCGCGAGGGTGGAGGCCGCGGCCGGTGGCCGGGGGTCTTCCGGGCTCAGCCGGAGCGCGGGGACCGTGGCTGCGGGAACGGGCTGGAGTACAATGCCGCGACCGTCGCGTCCTGGGAGGTGACATGGCCGACAAGGAGCTCAAGCTACCGGAAAACGCCTACCGCGAGCTGAA